>CAMHEL010000025.1 GCA_946184125.1 uncultured Prevotellaceae bacterium | reverse complement strand
GCACTTGTGGTTCTTGATGAGGTTGTTCAGACGGTCAATCTCAGCGTTGGCGTCAGCCAGCTGTCCATTGAGAGCGTCGAGCTGCGACTGATGGAGAGCCTTGATAGCTGCGATATCGGGCACCTTGTCCCAAGTGCCTTTACCGAGGTTGAAGGTGAGGCCCAGCTCAGCATAGAGGAGGTTGTCGTGTGAGTCCCAACCACGGTTGTTGGGGTCGAGGCGTCCCTGAGTGCCATCGATATCGTTCTCGAAACGGTTCCATCCCACCTCAAGGTTAAGGAAGGTCTTGCGGCCAATGCGGAACTCATTGAGGATACCGATGTTGAGATCCATGCCATAGCGGTCGTGGGTCATTGAGCGACCGATACCACCACCGACGAAGGGAATGAAGTTCCAAACACGGTTGGGGTTGTACCCACAAAGCATGTTGCTCACGTTGAAGAGGATCTGCTCGTTGAGTGTCCAAAACTTGTTGAACTTACCTTCGGGCTGGTTGTTGACGTTACGAACAGACTTGCCCCAGATACCCATGAGTTTTGTACGGAGTCCGAGACCCGGAGTGAACCACTTACCGATGGCGATGGCTGCACCTGGATTTGAACGGAAGTCCTCCAGCGGGCTTGTTGCAAAGTTGCTGCCGTGCTCGTCAGCGGAATACCATGCATTCCACTGTGCACCGATTTGAATGAACCAGTTGCTCCAGAACGAATTTGTAGCCACACTGTACTTCAGAGTGGGGTCGTCCTGTGCCATGGCTGAAAAAGACACACTGGCGATAGCCAGTACCATTAATAGTTTTTTCATAACCTTTTATATTTAAAAAATCAAAAAAATAATTTAATCTATTTAACGTAGAGCCGTATTTTCCGCCGCAAAGATAATATATTTTTTCAAATTTGATTTTTTTTTCAAAGGAAATTTTCACTTTTCACTAAAAAAACGCTGTTTTTAGCCCATTTTTTGGGGTTAAGAGGCGATTTCAGCCCATCAAGTGGTCGATTTCCTGTTGTTGGAGGATGCATATTATAGACTTCCCATCGGGCGTCAGATTGACGTTTGAGCAGGCGAAAAGACGGTTGACGAGGCTCTCCATTTCCTCGTTGGAGAGGACCTGTCCGTAGGGTATAGCAGCACTCTTTGCGAGGCTGAGAGCGATGGTGGCACCGAAGTCGTGCCCAGCGGTTTGCTCGCGTGCGGCATAAATCAGTTCGGTAAGTATTCGTCGCGGCTCGACGCCGCTGATGTCGGCCGGCACCCCGATGACGGAGAAGCTGTCGCCTCCGAGGTCGGTGATGGTGAATCCGACGTTCTCGAGTTCGCCGCTTATCTGCCTCATGACATTGGCGTCGGCGGGAGCGAGCCGGATGATGTCGGGGAAGAGAATGCTCTGCGTCGCCCATTTGTGCTGTGTGAGGCGCTCCATATACTCTTCGAAGAGAACACGCAGATGAGCCCTGTGCTGGTCGATCATCATCAGTCCCGACTTGACGGCCGTCATGATGAGTCTCCCCTTGTACTGATAATGCGTGGGGGCCTTCTCGGCGATGATGTCGCCGCCCGCCTCCAGGGGCTGTTCGTCGAAGAGCTGCTGCTCCTGCGTGGCCTGCTCTGTCTTTTCCCCGTAGAGGTCCTGCCAGTGCGATGCGTTGGCAGACTCCCTTCGCGTGGTGTGCTGCTGGAAGGGGTTGTAGCGCGGGTTGATGTTGACCTGCGGTGGTCGTGCCTCCCCCTGCTGCGAATCGAAGACAGGAATGTCGGGTTTCCCCACGGTGTCGAAATCAATGGTAGGCACGTCGCTGAACTTCCCCACCGCCTCTTTGACAGCAGCGGAGAGGATTTGCCAGATGGCCTGTTCGTTGTCGAACTTGATTTCCGTCTTGGTGGGATGGATGTTGACATCGATGTCGGCCGGGGCGACGTCGAAATAGATGAAGAAGGGCACCTGTTCGCCCTGTGGCACCAGTCGCTCGTATGGCGCCATGACCGCCTTGGCGAAATAAGGATGCCTCATGTATCTGCCGTTGACGAAGAAGAACTGGTGTGCGCCCTTCTTTTTAGCCGCCTCTGGTTTCCCGACGAAGCCATAGATGCGGCACAGAGCCGTCTCCACGGCGACGGGCAGGAGTTCCTGGTTGAGTTTTTTGCCGAAGACATCGACGATGCGCTGCCTGAGCCCTGCAGCGGGCAGCGAGGACACCGGCGTCCCGTTGCTGTGGAGCGAGAATGCCACCTTGGGATAGACCAGCACGATGCGCTCGTAGGCCGCAATGATATTGTTGAGTTCGGTGGCGTTCGACTTGAGGAATTTTCTTCTTGCCGGCACGTTGAAGAAGAGGTTCTCCACCTTGAACTGACTTCCCACGGGGCATGCCACAGGCTCCTGCCCCATGAACCGTGAGCCATGAATGGTGAGCTCCGTTCCCACCTCGTCGGTGTGCCTGCGTGTGGTGAGGCTCACCTGTGCCACCGCCGCGATGGAAGCGAGCGCCTCCCCTCGGAATCCCATGGTATGGAGTGCGAAGAGGTCGCCCGCCTCGCGTATCTTTGATGTGGCATGCCTTTCGAAGGACAGCCGTGCATCGGTGGGCGACATGCCGCATCCGTCGTCGATGACCTGTATGAGCGTCCTTCCCGCATCGGTCACCATGACGTTGACCTCGTGGGCGCCAGCATCGAGTGCGTTCTCCACGAGTTCCTTCACCACAGAGGCGGGGCGCTGAATGACCTCACCTGCGGCAATCTGGTTGGCCACGGAGTCGGGAAGCAACTGTATGATATCGGTCATGGTGGTGTGTGTGTACTTTTTATTTAACGGACGAACGTGTCATTTAACGGACGAACGTGAGCGTCGCGAGATGACGTATGAATCATTGGAATCGGACTTGGCAGCACCTCGGCGGGCGTGCCTTTCCTCCACATAATAGATATCGTCCTTGTCGGCGGGCCTCAGGTAGTCATACCACCCGAAGTTGGGCAACAGGTCCTTGCCCGGCGGGATTTGCGTCATGGGGTATAGCGTCCCCTCCGACTTGGAAGCCCATATTTTCTCCATCTGCTTCTCATGAGTGAAGAACATCCTCATGGTGTCGGTCTCGAGATAGACGAGTCCGACGAGCGAGGTGTCGCTTTCCTCGACGGGATAATAGACCGCCACGACGTTGCCCACAGCCTCGCTCATGCGTATGACCTTCTCATCGAAGAATGCATTCATGACTTTCGACGTCACCTGGTTATAATAGATTTTTCCGGGATGCTGATGGTCGTTCATCTTCTCGATGGATAGCGCCCTCGACATGATGTTGGCCTCGCGGACGGTGGAGTCATTCATCCACACCTTTATGCTGTCGCCGAGCAGTTGCCTTGATGCATTCCACACGATGGGGTCGCCATACATGGTGAGGCAGGAGTCTTTCGAGCATAGAGTCATGGAGTCGCACACGGCCTGGAAGTCGCGCCTGAACGCCCTCACCTTCCAGTAGCAATGCACTTTTCGGTAGACGGAGTCGGTGCCTATGTTGAACGTCTCCACGCGCATGGTGTCGGCATGCAGGTAGAGCGTGTCGGCCTGCGAGAAGTCGGTGAAGACGGGGTTGCGTGTGGCGAGTCCACGCCCAGTCGTCTCGTCGTAGTCGAGCGCATCGGCGGTGAGCATGTTCCGGTTCTTGGCATCGACATACACGACTCGCCCGACCCCCCGACTTTGTTTTTTCGAACTGTCGTAGAAGAGGCTGTCGCCCGTGATGGTCCGGGTGCTGCTGACGATGGTGGATTTGTCGAACAGCTCGGTATGCTCCGTATCGAGGTAGAAATAGCAGTTGGTGGTCTCCACGTCGTAGTTGTCCTTGATGGAGTGGATGGTCGACTTGCTCCAGACGGGTGGTCCCCCTTCGGCCGGGTAAGTCGACTTCCCTCCCCTCACATGCGCCCTTTGGTCGTTGGGATAATAAAGCAATGTGTCGGTGGTGATGACATGCGTCTTGGTTTTCAGCGTGACGTCGTAGAAGAACTCCGCCTCCTTGGTGTTGAGGTTGTATTTTCCCCAGTCGCTGCTGAGCGTCATGCCCTTGGAGTGGTCGGCGTAGTTTCCCCCCTGGTCGTAATAGACGATGTCGAATTTTCTGTCGAGGATGAGGTTGTCGGTATGCAGTTCCGACGTTTTCCGGTGTATGACCACGACGTTGTGCTGTGCGTGAACCATGTCGGCATCGGCCCTACCGTCGTAGAAAGCGGTGTCGCATTTGATTTCGAGGGTATCGCCCTGCACCATTCTCACATGTCCGTAGGCATGGAAGGTGTTCTCCTGCTGTCTGAAATAAGCGCTGTCGCACCAGAGGGTAGCCCCTTGGTGCCTGAATTTGACATGTCCTCTAACGATTTGTGTGTCGTGCCTTCTGTACTCATCGTAATAGAGTGAGTCGGCATGGTCGAGGAAGATGCGCTCGTCGCCCTTTCTTCCCCCCTTTTTTTTCTGAGCCTCGGCAGGCATGGCCACGCAAAGGCAGAACAGGCACAGCATCATCGTGAAGAAGATGCTGTGCCCGCCGTAGGGGTTATGAGTAGGGACGTTTGTCATTTCACCCAGCCTTGGTATTGGAACTGGCAGTCTTTGTACCGGTCGTTCATTCTCACGTAAGTGTTCTTGAGTTTGTTGGCCACCCATTCGTTGAGCGCCTCCTCCCTCCTTTTAGCGAGCACCACGTCGCGCATGGACTGATAGTCGCCGGTGATGGTTGCCCGGTGGCTGTCGGTACGGCTTTTAAGTTTGATGATGGCGCAAGTGGTCTTTCCCCTGCTGTTGACCATCTCGAAAGGTTTCGACATCTCTCCCACCTGCAGTTTCTCCACCTGCCTTGCCACTTCGGTGGGCAGGTCCTGCATACGGAACTTCGAGGTTCGTGTCTGAGCCTGGTGGTCGACATTGGCCATTAGTCCGTGATTGCGCCGCGTGTCCTTGTCGTCGGAGATGAATGTGGCCGCCTCGTCGAAGGTGAATTTCCCCTCATTGATTTCGGTGGCGATGGAGTCGAGTTGCGCCAAGGTGTGGTCGATGTCCTCCTTGGATATTTTCGGTTTGAGGAGGATATGCCTCACATTGATGCGCTCGCCACGTTTTTCGATGAGCTGTATGATATGGAATCCGAACTCCGACTCCACGATTTTCGACACCTTGTTGGGGTCGGTGAGGTTGAATGCGACATTGGCGAATGCCGGGTCGAGCACCGACTTGGGCGTCAAGCCGATTTCCCCGCCCTGTCGTGCCGAACCGTCCTCGGAATAGAGTCGTGCCATGGTGGCGAAGGTGGTCTCGCCCTTGTTGACGCGGTCGGTGTATTCGCGCAGGGCGTCTTTCACCCTGTTGATTTCCTCGGTCGACACCCTGGGCTGTCGTGTGACAATCTGCACCTCGACAGTGGTGGGCACGAGAGGGATGCTGTCCTCGGGCATGTTCTGGAAATAGCGTCTCACTTCAGATGGCGAGACAGAGATATCCTTGACGAGCTGCTGCTTCATTTTCTGGATGAGGCTTCGGTTTCTGAAGTCGTCGTGCATCTCCTTACGCATCTGCTGTATGGTCTGCTTGCGGTACTCCTCGAGTTTTTCCCTCGAGCCGTCGGCGAGCTGTATCCAGTAGTTGATTTGGTCTTCAATGTCCTGCGACACCTCGGTTTCGGTCACCTCGATACTGTCAATGGCCGCCTGGTGTAGGAAGAGTTTCTGCACGGCGAGCTGTTCTGGTATGGAGCAGTCGGGGTTGCCCTCCCATCTGACGCCCTCGGCCTCGGCCTGCAGTCGCATGGCTTCGATGTCGGACTTGAGGATAGGCTCATCGCCCACCACCCACACCACCTCATCGATGATGCTGGCGGGAGGGATGGTGGTGGTGGAATCGCCTGTGATGTCGGTGTTTGCCGCACCTGCCACGCCACTGACAGCCCCTCCGGCAGAGGAGAGCAGCATGGCCGTGGCAGCGACGGCGAAGAGGCGTATTCGGTTCATGCTTATGTTGATTTGCTAATGTTTGTTGACGGTGGCAAGCACCTCTTTATTGACCGTCACGGGGTATTTCTCTCTAAGTTTGGCGACCCACTCTTTCTCCAGGACGTCCTGGTAGTCGGCCACGACCATACCTTTCACATCGGTATACACCTTAGGTGCTTTGAGCAGTTTTCCGTAGGTGGCATCGTATGGATAGTCCTTGTTTGTCACCACTTTAGCGTCCTTTTTCTTGAACACGTCGCGGTCGATGAGCGGGTTGTCTCCGGGTTTGAAGATGCCTTTCTCCACTCTGATGCGCTTGACGGAATCGGCATTGAATGTGGAGCGCAGTTTCTCGTTCCACTGTTCGAACTCAAGTTTTTTGACACAGTTTTTGACGGCCTTGATGTCGGCGGGGTCTTTCACATGATAGGCCATACCTTTGAATCGTGGGCTGTCCCAGGTGTATTTCTTTTTGTTTTTCTTGAAGAGTGCAGCCAGTCCGGCCTCATCTTTTGCGGCCTTGTCCCACACCTCTTTGTTGCTCACCTCGTAAAGCAGGAGACCATCGTGGTACTCACGGATGAGATAAGCCATGTCGGAATCCTTGGCAGAAAGGATTTCAGCCTGCTCCTCCATGAACTGCTCCTTGGTGGTTGTGCCGGTATCCTTGAGGATTTGTTCGATTTTGTCGTCGATGATTTTCTCGCGTATTCCCCTTCTGTCGATGAATGTGATGATGTCGGTGCGCAGCGAGTCGTATGGGAAGAAGTTACGTTTGTCGTTGAGCCTTATGATATGGTATCCGTAAGGGGACAGCACGGGCTGGCTCACCTCGCCCTTGTTGAGCGCGAAGACAGTTTTCTCGAATTCGGGTATGGTCTGTCCGGGCTGTATCCACTGCAGGTTTCCTCCGTTTTTCCCCGACCCCTTGTCGTCGGAGAGTCGCTGTGCCAGCTCTTCGAAGTTGGCACCTTGCCTGATGGCGTTGTAGATGGAGTCGGCCCTTGTCTTCGCCTTCTGCTTGTCGGCCTCGGAAGCCTTCTGCCCCACAGCGATGAGGATGTGCGATGGGTTGACGATACCTCCGAGCGAGTCGACGAGGTGCTGTGTGCGGTTGTAGATGTCGCGTGCCTCGCGCTCCACGTCCTCATCGGTGATGAGTGTGGGTCTCACCTGCTGGTCGCGGTATTGTGCGAACTCCTTTTTAAATGAGGTGAGCGTGTCGTAATGTTCGTCGATGGCAGCGCATACCTTCAGTTTGTAGTTGATGAATAGGTCGACATATTCCTCGACAGTTTTTTTGTCGATGACGCCTTCTGAATTGTTTTTGTTGTAGGAATACTCGAATTCCGACCTTGTGACAGGAGTGCCATTGATGGTCATGATGACCGGGTCGCTCTGTGCAAAAGCCGTGCTTGCGATAGCGAGCAGGGCAAGGATAGTTTTTACTCTCATTGCTGTTGGCAAATGGTTATCACTGGATGATGAATTATACTAAGGATGATGAATTGACTTATTTGTCGGGGCGTGAATAGTTGGGTGCCTCGCTTGTGATGGTGATGTCGTGTGGATGGCTTTCCATGACTCCGGCATTTGTGATGCGTGTGAACTTGGCGTTGTGGAGTCTTTCGATGCTTGGTGCCCCGCAGTATCCCATACCCGACCTCAGTCCTCCGACGAGCTGGTAGACGACTTCCTGTACGGTTCCCTTATAAGGTACGCGTCCTGCGATGCCCTCTGGCACGAGTTTCTTTGTCTCCTTGGTACCCGACTGGAAATAGCGGTCTTTGGAGCCATTCTCCATGGCCTCGAGCGAGCCCATTCCCCTGTAGCTTTTGAACTTACGTCCATTGAAGATGATGGTGTCGCCGGGGCTTTCCTCAGTACCTGCTACAAGCGAGCCAATCATGACCGAGCTACCACCGGCAGCGATGGCCTTGACGATGTCGCCCGAATAGCGCAGTCCGCCATCGGCGATGAGGGGAATTCCCGTTCCCTGGAGTGCGCTGTAGACGTCGTACACGGCGCTGAGTTGTGGCACTCCGACACCTGCCACCACTCGTGTGGTGCAGATGGAGCCCGGGCCGATGCCCACCTTGACGGCGTCGGCGCCGTTGTCGGCGAGCATGTGTGCTGCCTCACCCGTTGCGACATTTCCCACGATGATATCGACGCTGGGGAATGCTGCTTTGGCCTCGACGAGTTTCTCGATGACGGCTTTGGAATGTCCATGAGCGGTATCGATGACGAGAGCGTCGGCTCCGGCGTTGACGAGCGCCTGCATTCTTTCGAGCGTGTCGGGTGTCACACCCACTCCTGCAGCCACGCGAAGGCGCCCCTTGTCGTCCTTGCATGCCATGGGTTTGTCTTTAGCCTTTGTGATGTCTTTATAGGTGATGAGCCCCACGAGGCGGTTGTTCTTATCCACCACGGGCAGTTTTTCTATCTTGTGCTCCTGGAGGATTTGTGCTGCCGCCGCGAGGTCGGTCTGCTGGTTGGTGGTGACAAGGTGCTCCTTGGTCATCACGTCGTCGATGAGCCTGTCGAGATGGAGTTCGAAGCGCAGGTCACGGTTGGTGACAATTCCCACGAGATGGTTGTCGTCGTCGACCACGGGGATGCCTCCGATATGGAACTCAGACATGAGGTTGAGAGCGTCGGCCACGGTGCGTCCTTTCCTGATGGTGACAGGGTCGTAGATCATGCCGTTCTCTGCCCTTTTGACGATGGCCACCTGTCTTGCCTGCTCCTCGATGGACATGTTTTTGTGTATAACACCTATGCCACCCTCTCTTGCGATGGCAATGGCCATGGCCGACTCGGTGACGGTGTCCATGGCAGCAGTGACGAACGGGATGTTGAGCTCGATGTTGCGTGAGAACTTGGTTTTCAGCTCAACAGCCCTTGGCAGTACCTCGGAATAGGCTGGAATAAGGAGGACATCATCGAAGGTGAGTCCGTCCATGACGATTTTATCTTCAACAAATGATGGCATAACAATAACAATTTTTGAACACCTAAGTAATTATATATTGCGTGCAAAATTAGCAATAAAAATCCACATAATGGGTGGTTTGCGAATTTTTATCTACTAATTAATACGTTTTAACGCAAAAGCACCACTCTGTTCGCAACGGATGTTACCCTGCGTAATGGGAAATAAAAGCCTGTCAAGCAGGAATTCATCTTTATCCTGATGAGGGAAACGGAGGGGGACAAAGGGGAACAGAGGAGTTTTCAGCCCACAAATCACAGGGACAGATTTCAGATGAAATACGAGCATTCCATCAAAAACCTGTCCCCATGATTTGTGGATTAAAATCTCTCTTATTGATATTTCCCCCTCTTAAAAGAGTCTAAGGTCTAAAGCCTAAAGCCTAAAGCCTAAGGTCTAAAGCCTAAAGTCTAAGGTCTAAAGCCTAAAGTCTAAGGTCTAAAGTCTAAGGTCTAAAGCCTAAAGTCCGAAACCTCCCAACTAATGTCTAAACTCCCAAACTCCTAAACTCCCAAACTCCCAAACTCAGTTAGCCATTTCAGAGAAGAACTTGAGTCTGACGAGCCTTACTTCTTCTTCGGTGCAGTCGCCGAGCTCCTGCATGGCAGTGTCCAGGTCGTCGGTTTCACTCTCATAGAAATAGTCGTAGATGTCGTCCACCTTGTCCTCGTCCATGACGTCCTCGATATAGTAGTCGATATTGAGTTTGATGCCGCTATAGACGATGCTCTCTATCTCGGTGAGCAGTTCATCGAAGTCAAGTCCTTGAGCCTTGGCGATTTCCTCGAGGTCAATCTTTCTATCGATGCTCTGTATGATTTTGACTTTGAAGAGCGACTTCTTTGCCACGGTTCTCACCCTTAGTTCCTCGGGGCGTTCTATTTCGTTCTCCTGGCAATGCTTGCTGATCAGTTCGCAGAAAGGTTGTCCATAGCGTTTTGCCTTTCCTGCTCCGACGCCCTGTATATTCTGCAGTTCCTGGATGGTGACAGGATACATGGTAGCCATCTGTTCGAGCGAGATGTCCTGGAAGATGACGTAAGGCGGCACTTTCAGCTGGCGTGCCACTTGTTTTCTGAGGTCGCGCAGCATGGCATACAGTTCCTGGTCGAGAGCCCCCGCTCCGTCGCCGCCTTCCTCCACATAGTCGTCCTTGAACTCTGTGTCCTCGACAATCATGAATGAAACGGGTTTTTTGAGGAATCGTTTACCCGCGGCGGTGAGTTTGAGCAGTCCATAGTTTTCGACATCCTTTCTGAGATACCCAGCGATGATGGCCTGTCGTATGACGGGGTTCCACAGTTTATCGTTGACATTCTCACCTGCTCCGAACTCCTCGAGCTGGTCGTGCTTATGCGAGACGATATCGTCGGTAGCCCTTCCTTTGACGAAGTCGATGATGTACTCAGCCCTGAAATTCTCCTTGACGGCCGCGACGGCGCTAAGGACGATGATGAGTTCGTCTTTTGCCTCTATCTTGTTTTTGGGGTGCAGGCAGTTGTCGCAGTTGCCGCAGTTGTCTTTGGGATATTCCTCACCGAAATAGTGGAGCAGCATTTTTCTCCTGCAGACCGACGATTCAGCATAAGCGGCAGTTTCCTGTAGCAACTGCCTTCCAATGTCCTGTTCGGCGACGGGTTTTCCCTCCATGAACTTCTCGAGTTTCTGCAGGTCTTTGTAAGAATAGAAAGTGATGCACTTTCCCTCTCCTCCGTCTCTTCCTGCCCTGCCAGTCTCCTGGTAATATCCTTCGAGACTTTTGGGAATGTCGTAGTGAATGACGAATCTGACGTCGGGTTTGTCGATGCCCATGCCGAAAGCGATTGTTGCGACGATGACATCGATTCGCTCCATGAGGAAGTCGTCCTGCGTCTCTGAGCGCTTGGTCGATTCGAGTCCAGCGTGGTATGCCGCCGCCTTGATGTCATTGGCGCAAAGGTCGGCCGCCAGTTCCTCCACTTTCTTTCTGGAGAGGCAATAAACGATGCCGCTCTTTCCCGGGTTCTGCTTGATGAACCTTATGATTTGCTTGTTGATGTCGTTGGTCTTAGGCCTTACCTCATAATAGAGGTTGGGTCGGTTGAAGGAGCTGTTGAACTCCTTAGCATCGACGATACCGAGGTTTTTCTTGATGTCGGTTCGCACTTTGTCGGTAGCCGTTGCGGTGAGTGCGATGACCGGTGCGTTTCCGATGCGCTGTATGGTAGGCCTGATGTTTCGGTATTCCGGTCTGAAGTCATGTCCCCACTCCGAGATGCAGTGCGCCTCATCGATGGCATAGAATGATATTTTCACTGTTTTGAGGAACTCCACGTTGTCGTCTTTGTTGAGAGACTCCGGAGCCACATAGAGCAGTTTTGTCTTCCCTGCCAGGATATCGTTTTTTACCTGGTCGATGGCAGCCTTGTTGAGCGACGAGTTGAGGTAGTGAGCCACCCCTTCCTCCTCACTCATGCCATTGATTACATCGACCTGGTTTTTCATGAGTGCGATAAGTGGTGATATGACGATGGCGGTCCCCTCCATGATGAGAGAGGGTAGCTGATAGCACAGCGACTTGCCGCCGCCTGTAGGCATGAGGACGAAAGTGTCGTTGCCCTCGAGCACATTGCGTATGATGGCCTCCTGGTCACCCTTGAAGGTGTCGAAGCCGAAATGCTGCTTGAGCTGCTGTGTCAGGTTAACATCTATTGGCATGTGTATGTTGATTTTCATAGCCCGGGCGTGAGTCAGGCTCCCCTGGAAAGGTGGAGCCTAACCCATGCTCTGGAGGTGTGCTTTATCTATTTTCTGTTTGGCATAGTCGAGTGTGACCTCGAACGACTTTTTTTTCTGCGATGGCATTTCAAACATGGCGTCCATCATGACGCTTTCGACGATGGAGCGTAGTCCTCTTGCTCCGAGTTTGTACTCCACGGCTTTGTCGACGATGAAGTCGAGAGCCTCCTCCGTGAACGAGAGTTTGATGCCATCCATCTCAAAGAGTTTGATATACTGTCTGACGATGGAGTTTTTTGGTTCGACGAGTATTCGCCTCAGTGCATCTCTGTCGAGCTGTGTGAGATAGGTGAGCACGGGCAGTCGTCCGATGATTTCGGGTATGAGTCCGAACGACTTGAGGTCCTGTGGCAGCACGTATTTCATCAGTTCCTCCTTGTCGATATTCCTCACGTTCTGCACGGAGTTGTATCCGACGACGTGCGTGTTCATTCTCTGTGCTATTTTCCTCTCGATGCCGTCGAATGCCCCTCCGCAGATGAAGAGGATGTTGCGTGTATCGACCTGTATGTATTTCTGCTCCGGGTGCTTTCTTCCCCCCTGTGGTGGCACGTTGACGTTAGTACCTTCGAGCAGTTTGAGCAGCCCCTGCTGCACGCCTTCACCGCTGACGTCGCGTGTGATGGATGGGTTGTCGCTTTTTCTTGCGATCTTGTCGATTTCGTCGATGAAGACGATTCCCTTCTGTGCAGCCTCCACGTTGTAGTCGGCCACCTGGAGCAGTCGTGAGAGGATGCTCTCCACATCCTCGCCCACGTATCCTGCCTCGGTGAAGACAGTTGCATCGACGATGGTGAAGGGCACTTTGAGGAGTCGCGCAATGGTTCTTGCGAGAAGCGTTTTTCCTGTTCCGGTGCTTCCCACCATGATGATGTTGCTTTTCTCTATTTCGACGCCCTCATCGCTGTGGCTTTGGTTGAGCCTTTTGTAATGGTTGTATACGGCGACGGCGAGGAATCTCTTTGCCTCGTCCTGCCCGATGACATATTGGTCGAGGTAATCTTTGATTTCCTTAGGTTTGGGCAGTTGGTCGAGCTCGAGTTTCTCCTCGTCCTTTTTTCCACCGGTGAGGACGCCAGAAGTCTGGACGATCTCATAAGCCTGCAAGGCACAGTTCTCACAGATTTGCGCGCTGATGCCCGAGATAAGCAGTCTTACATTTTTCTCGCTATGTCCACAGAAGCTGCAAACTTTCTTCATTTTCAGTCTTTCCGCTTAAGCACATTGTCGATCATGCCATAGTCCTTGGCCTCCTGTGCTGTCATCCAGTAATTTCTGTCGGAGTCGGCCCACACCTTCTCGTATGGAGTGTGCGAGTGCTCGGCGATGATGGTATAAAGTTCCTTTTTGTATTTCTGTATCTCTCTTGCCTCGATTTCGATATCGGAAGCCTGTCCCTGTACGCCACCGAGTGGCTGGTGTATCATGACCCGGCTGTGTGTGAGTGCGGCTCTTTTTCCCTCTGCTCCTGCCACGAGCAGCACAGCGGCCATGGATGCGGCCATGCCGGTGCAGATGGTAGCGACGTCGCAAGAGATGAACTGCATGGTGTCGTAGATGCCGAGTCCGGCAGTGACGCTTCCACCGGGAGAGTTGATATACACAGAGATGTCTTTGCCGCTGTCGACGGAGTCAAGATAGAGCAGCTGCGCCTGCAGAGTGTTAGCGGTGTAGTCATCGATGGGTGTGCCAAGGAAGATGATTCGGTCCATCATCAATCTTGAGAAGACATCCATGAGTGTGACGTTGAGTTGTCGCTCCTCGAGGATGTATGGATTGATGCACTGCACCTGCGAGCTGATGACGTCGTCGAGCACCATGCCATTGATTCCGAGGTGCCCGGTAGCAAATTTTCTGAAATCTTTCATGTCTTTTTTACTTTTTGTCGTTTCACAAATAGTTTTGGCTGCATTATGGCAGCCATTGCCATTGTTGGAAAGAAGTTTGAAGCAGGCGAAAAACAAAGGTTACCGACCTTTTTCTCACTTCGTAGCAACAAAGTTACGAAAAAAAGTCGACAACCTTGATATAGAATCAGATTTTTTTTAAAAAAACTGTCTAATTCTTGATTGTTGCAGTTGTTCGCGCAGTTTGTGTGCGTGCCCTGCGGAAGTGTTTTCTATCCCTGAGCGAGTTTTCTGAACTCCTCGGCAGAGATGCTCTTGACATTCAAGCTGACGACCTGCTTGGCAGCGAGAATGATTTTCCTGTCAAGTATGCGGTCGAAGACGCGCTCACGGCTGTTCTCGTCCTTGAGGATGTCCTTGGCCGCTTTCTCGAGATATTCATCGGGCATGTTGTTGATGCCATACTGTGCATACTGGCTTCTTGCCATCTCCTTTGCAGCGCCCTTCATTTCGTCCTCCTCGACCTTGATGGCGAACTGCTCAGCGAGTTTTGCCTTGACCATCTCCCATTTGAGGTAGTCCAAGTTCTCCTGCATATGTTCTTCGATGAACGCATCGTCCTTGTCTTTGTTGTTGGCTTTGACGAGTCGCTTGATCAATTCCACGGGCAGTGCCACATCCTTAATTTTCTCGAAAGCGTACTGTCGGAGTTCCACGAGCAGCCTCCAGTCGGACTCCACGGTGAACTGTGCGCTGATTTGCTCTGCCACTTTCTTGCGGAAGTCTTCCTCGTCGCTCACCACGCCCTCTCCGAAGACTTTGTCGAAGAGTTCCTGGTTGATCGGTGCGCTGACATAGCGTGAGATTTCGGTGACCTGGAAGCTGAAGTCGGACTCAATGCCCTCCACATCATCCTTTTTCATCTTAAGCAGCCCGGCTATCTCGGCATTGTTGCCAGCGTAAGCCTTCCTTGGGTTGAAGGAGATGACGTCGCCAAGCCTTGCCTTGTCGAAGAGCGCCTTCTGCTCGTCGTCGCTCATGTAGAGGGGCATGAGAATGGCTTCAGCCACGGTGATGCCTCCTTCGAGGTTGCTTCCGTTTTCGTCGAGCTGCCGGAGGTCGCCCTTGAGGATGTCGCGGAGCTCAGGTGAATACTCCTCGGCTTTCTCATAGTGTCCGTGGTCGGATGCGAGAAGGTTGACCTGTTCATCTATCATCTCGTCGGCTACTTCGATTTGATAATAGTCGAGGATGTCGTCCTTGGTCAGAGAGAATTCGCAATTGGGTTTCAGTGGCAGGTCGAAGACGAAGGTGTAAGGAGCTGGCTTTGCGAGGTCGACTGGCTCATGGTCGAGGGCCTCGAGAGGCTGTCCGATGAGCTGCACCTTCTCTGTCTCAAGGAAATTCTTGAGTCCTTCGTTGAGCAGTTCGTTGGTCTGCTCATACCTCACTTTTTCCTCAAACTGGCGCCTGATGATGCTCATGGGCACGGTTCCGGGCCTGAAGCCAGGGATATTGGCTTTCCGTCTGAGTTCCTTGAGTTTCTTGTCGGTTTTCTCGCGAAGGTCTTCTTCTTCTATGACGAAGGTGAGTTTTCCATTCACCTCGCCGTTTACCTCAAATGAAGTTTTCATTGTTGTCTGTATGGTTTAATGTCTTAATCATTACCGTACCAATATATATAAAACAATGTGGCACGGTGGCTTTTTCGAATTAGGGTGCAAAATTAATGATTTTTTGTGTAATCACCTAATAAACTGCAAAAAATATCCCCTCACCATGTGTTTTCTGTCATGGTGAGGGGATGTATTGCGAAGAGAAGTGGCTATAGTGAAGCGCCAAACTCTTCGTTTTCTTCCGCCTCCCGTGCTCTTCGCTCCTCATCGAGAGTCTGGAAGTCTTTTTTGCGCAGCACGAAGCTGTTGCTAAGGTATTTCTCCCTGACGACCTTGTTGGCAGCGAGTTCCTCGGGTTTTCCCTTGAAGAGGATTCTCCCCTCGAAGAGGAGGTAAGCCCTATCGGTGATGGTTAGCGTCTCCTGCACGTTGTGGTCGGTGATGAGGATGCCAATGTTGCGGTATTTTAGTCTCCACACGATGTGCTGTATGTCCTCTACCGCGATGGGGTCGACTCCGGCGAATGGCTCGTCGAGCATGATGAACTTGGGGTCAATGGCGAGGCACCGTGCAATCTCCGTTCGCCGCCGCTCACCGCCCGAGAGTTGGTCGCCCATGTTTTTCCTCACCTTTCCGAGCCGGAACTCGCTGATGAGGTTCTCCAGTTTGTCCAACTGTTCGCGCCGTGGAAGTCCAGTCATCTCGAGCACCGAGAGGATATTGTCCTCGACGCTCATTTTCCTGAAGACGCTGGGCTCCTGGGGAAGGTATCCTATACCCGCCCTTGCTCTTTTATATACAGGGTAATCGGTGATATTCCGCTCATTGAGGTAGATATGTCCTGCGTTGGGCACGATGAGCCCCGTTGTCATGTAGAAGGATGTGGTTTTCCCTGCTCCGTTAGGTCCGAGCAGCCCCACGATTTCCCCTTGTCTCACCTCAATGGAGACATCGTTGACGACGGTTCGCTTTCCGTACCTTTTGACGAGTCCCTCGGTGCGCAGCACCATTCCCTCTCCACCGCTAACGTTATTGCTCTCCATCAGTTATGGTGTGTTCTGTTCATTCAGCTTAGCATGAGTGGCCATTATTTCACGTAAACGATGGCGAGTCGGTTGGAGGTGTTGCCCTGCACGCCTTTTCCTACGGCCTCATCTACGACGACGCCCCTGTCTCTGAGATAAGCAGCCACGGCATCTGCACGAGCCTGTGAGAGCCTTTGGTTGAGCTCTGGGCTACCCTCTGGCGATGCAGTTCCCACGACCTGTACGTGTGCTCCAGGCTTCACGCCATTGAGAGCAGCCATTGCCTCACGTGTGAGCAGCGACTTCCCCTGTTCGAAAGTGACGAAGACGAGGTTCTCGACCCTGACTTCCTTTCCTCCGACCTGCACTTCCTTGATGACTTCCTTGACCACCTCACGCGGTTTCTGTGCCAGTTGTGCTCTCAGGTCGTTGATGATGCCGTTGAGCCGGTCCACCTCTCCATTGTTGTAAGCGCCTGCAATTTTGAAATTGTGTGTGCCGTTGGAGTTGCGGAATTTATAGAGGAGTCCGACATTGAGCTGCACGGCAGAGTTGTTGACGTCGTAGCGTGGTCCCTGGTCGCTGAAGGTGAGTTTATAGGTGTCCTGCACCCCAGGCTGGTCGTTGTTCCCGAGCAGAGCCCAGTTGAACGAAGGCTCGATGTAGAACTGCCACTGGCGCTGGTCGCCGAAGTTGAAAGTGAAGTCGATGGCAGCCTTGGAGGTCATCCTGTTTGTCGGCTCATAGAGTGAATGGTCGGCCCTGAAGAGGTGCCCCCATCCGAGTCCATAGAGTCCCACCACCTCGAACGCCCTTGGCTCGCCGGGATATCCTCCGAAGAGGTTGGTGAAGTTGAGTGTCCCGAGTAGCGACACATTGGTTGCCCTGACGAAGGTCTTGGTCGAGAAATAGGGTTTGTTGGAGAAATAGGCGTTACCCTCCACGGCGAGTCCGAAGACGGGTGTGAACCACCTGCCCAGTCTGATGCCGGCATTCGGGTTGAGGTTGTTGAGCCATTTCACGCCAGTGGCTTTTGTGGCCACGCCTCCGTTGATGCCCACATACACATTGTCGAGCGGCTTGCTCTCCACAACAGTCTGTGCTGATGCCGTCACGCTCATGGCTGCGGCGGCTATCCATATCGCAATTCTTTTCATACTTGTTTGATGGTGATAAGTGACTTTTAATGTGTGTTCTTAAGATTCGGTTTACGACTGCAAAATAATCAAAAAAAGTTGAAACTTGCAAAAATATTCGTATTTATTTTGCCCTTTAGCCTCATGCTTTTTCGGTCATCAATATCTGCACGATGCGTTCTGCCGCTCTTCCGTCCCACCTGTCGGGCAGGCTGCTGGCCTTCCATCGTCCCGCCACCATGTCGGCCACGCTCTCAGCCAAGCGTTGCGGGTCTTCTCCTACGAGCACATTTGTCCCCTTTCTCACGGTCTCGATATGCTCGGTGTAGTCGTTGAGTGTGGCGCATGGCACCCCATTGAATGTTGCCTCCTCCGCCACATTTCCCGAATCGGTGATAACACCCCTTGCATGAGCTGTGAGATAGCCGAACTCGAGGTATCCCATCGGCGGTACGAGGTGGAAGCCATCGAGCGGTGCGTTGATGGTTGCGAGCAGTTGTGCCACGGTCTCCTTCGCCCTTCCCCTGAGAGGAGCCACGATGGGGCATCCCTCTGCAGCCTGTACCATGGCTTTCAGCATCAGCCTGAGGTTGTCGCGGTTGTCGATGAGCACCTTTCGGTTAAGGGTGAAGACGAGATATCCATTGTCGCTGAGGCCCAGTTGGTCGGCCACGGCTGGCCGGCGCAGTCGGCTGTAGTTGGCCCTTAGCGAGTCGATGAGAATATTCCCCACCAGGAAGACCTGCGACAGTTGTGCACCCTCTCTTGTGACGGCCTGGCTGGCCCCCTCTCCTGCGGTGAAGAGGAGGTCGGATAGCCCGTCGATGACGAGTCGGTTGATTTCCTTCGGCATTCTGATGTCGAACGACCTTGTTCCCGCCACGAGATGTGCGAGTTTGATGCCCTGCTTCTTGGTGACGATGGCGGCCGCCATGGTCGAAGCGAGGTCGTCGACCACGATGACCACGTCGGTGGGATGCTGCTCGAGGAAATGCTCGAATTCCCCCATGACTCGCCCTGTCAGTTCGTTGAGGCTGACGCAGTCGACCCCGAGGAACACGTCGGGTCGCCTCATCTGTAGGTCGTCGAAGAGCGACTGTTCGAGCGTGCTGTCGCTCTCTGCTCCGGCATACACCAGTGTGCACTCCACGTCGTTTCCTGCCTGTCGTGCCTTGTCAATAGCCCTTAGGATGGGAGCCACCTTGATGAAGTTGGGTCGTGCTCCCGCCACGATGCAGATTTTCATGCCTTACCCTTGAGTGTTGAACAAGTCTTTAATGCCACCGAGGCTTCCGAGCAGGTTGGTGGCCTCATAGGGCAGATACACCGTCTTCGCCTTGTCGCCGGTGGCGAGCTGCTCCATCATCTGAATGTATTTCTGGGCGAGGAGGTAGTTGGCTGGGTTGGTGCAGTCTCCCACTGCCTCGGTGATTTTCTGTATGGCGATGGCCTCGGCCTCAGCCTTTCTGATGCGTGCCTGTGCGACACCCTCTGCCTCGAGTATGGCCTGCTGTTTGAGGGCTTCAGCCCTGTTGATGGTAGCGGCCTTGTCGCCCTCCGACTGTAGGATTTGCGACTGTTTTTGGCCCTCGCTGGTGAGGATGACAGCTCTCTTGTTACGCTCAGCCTGCATCTGTTTCTCCATGGCCTGCAGCACGCTCTGTGGTGGTGTGATGTCCTGCAGTTCGACGCGGTTGACCTTGATGCCCCACTTGTTGGTGGCATCGTCGAGCACGGCGCGCAGTTTGGTGTTGACGGTGTCGCGCGAGGTGAGTGTCTGGTCAAGTTCCATCTCACCGATGATGTTACGCAGGGTGGTCTGTGTCAGTTTCTCGATGGCGTTGGGCAGGTTGGATATCTCATAAACTGCCTTGAAGGGGTCAACGATTTGGAAATAAAGCAGTGCGTTGATTTGCATCTGGATATTGTCCTTGGTGATGACGTTCTGCTTGTCGAAATCATAGACCTGCTCTCTGAGGTCGATGTCGCTGGAATAGACATACCGCCCCCTGTTGAGCGTGACGATGGCCTTTGCGGTGTCGATGAAAGGAATGATGATGTTGATGCCCGGCTGCAGCGTGGCATGGTATTTTCCGAGTCTCTCGATGATTTTTGTTTCCGACTGTGGGATGATGACCAGTGTTTTCTTGGCCAGGAAGAGCACCAGGAGTATGATGCAGATGAGTACGGTGATGCTTGTTGTCATGGTGTGCTGTTTTTAGTTTCTATACGTTTTCTACGGTGATGATGAGGCTTTCCCTTGCCACGACCCTCACTTTCGAGCCTTTGGCGATGGCCTCTCCGTTGTCAGATTTTGCTTTCCAGTCGTCGCCGTCGATGGCAACCCTTCCGTAGCCTCCCGCGACGATGTTCTGCGAGACGAAGCCTTCGCGCCCTATGATGGCGTCGGCGTTGCTCACACGGTTCTCATCGTTCCGGTGCAGGTATCTTAGTGCGACGGGTCTGAAGAAATAGATGCTCAGCAGTGAGCAGAGTGCCAGTGCGATGAGCTGTGGGATGATGCCGAGCCCCAAAGCCGCAACGAGTGAAGCTGCCAGGGAGCCAATGGCGAAGCAAAGGATAAAGAGGTCGCCCGAACCAAGTTCGGCGATGAGGCAGATGACGGATGCGAGTATCCATATCAGCCAGACATGTTGTGTGAAGAAATCAACCATGATATATTGTCAATACTTGAGGAAGTTGAATAACAATCATTCAAATTTGGTCTATTTGATGACGATAGTGCCCGCGGTTTTCTTCTTTCCGGAGGTCTTTTTCGAACCTGTGGTGGTCGTTGCGCCTCCCTTTTTATAGTACTTCTGTGCCTGCGGCAGTATTTTCTTAATATTTGCGATGCGCTGTGCGTCGGAGGGGTGTGTGCTGAAGAGCGTGTTTTGTGCGCCCGTGCTGGAAGCGGCCATGCGCTGCCAGAAGGTGAGCGCCTCGCTGGGGTCGTAGCCAGCCATTGCCGCGAAAATGAGTCCGATATGGTCGGCCTCGGTCTCATTGTCGCGTGAATATTTCAGCGTTGCCACCTGAGAGCCCAAGCCATAAAGTTGCGCGAAGGTGGATGCCGTGTTGACATTTCCCTGTGCGAGCACCGATGTGGCAACTTGTCCGATGGTCGAGAGGTTGGTCTGCTTCTGCAGCTGTTCCGACGAGTGGTAGGCCACGGCATGCGCTATCTCATGTCCGAGAACGATGGCCAGCGCCGTCTCAGTCTGTGTGATGGGCAGCAATCCCTCGTAGACGACAATTTTTCCTCCGGGCATGCAGAAAGCATTGGCTTGATTGTCGGCAACGAGGTTGAACTCCCAGTTGTAATTTTTCACCTCATCGGCATATCCGTTGTTTTTCAGATAGGTCTCCACGGCAGTGGCGAGCCTTTGCCCCACACGCTTCACCATGGCGGTGTTGGCGGCGTTGGTCGAGAGTTTTGCTGTCGACACATAATTTTTATACTCCGTGAGGCTTGAGGTGAGGATTTCCGTGTTGTTGGAATAGACTTTTTGCTTTCGCCCTGTGACGGGCACGACACGCGGCGTTCCGCAAGCGGAAAGCAGCAAAGCCACGATGAGTGGCATCCATTTAAGAGTGGTTTTCATAATCTTATCTTTTAAGTTGTCATGTCAGTTGGTGGTGTCGGCGCCATTAGCCGAGATGCTGATTTTGTCGATTTGCTCATTGACCTTCGTGCTGAAGGTCATGGGGCTCCAGATGTATTTGAAGACGTCCTTCTCCTCTCCGGTCGAGACGACGACATCGCCATAGTTGAGAATGCGCCCGAGAATCGACTGCCGGACGTTGATGCTCTCGCATTTGCGCAGCATAAGCTCCTTTGAGTTTCTCATGATGATGCCCGTCTTGAGGATGATGCGCTTGTTGGTGAGGACAAATTTCTTTCCGTTGTTGATGACGATATACCACAGCAGAGCCAGCACGAGAAAAATGCCACTGAAAATGAGGCGGTAGCGCATGGTGTTTTCGCCAATGGGGATGAAGGGAAGAGCGATGGCAAGCAGTGTGAGGAGGATAGGAAGCCAGTATAGCATATAATGGAACCTGGCCTCGCAGACCACCACCTCACCCTCCATCATGTTCTTTTTCGATATACTCATAACTAATAGAAATAGGTGTGGTTTTGTTTGCAAGAGCAAAGTTAGGCATTTTTTTTGACTTGACATCTATCACAAGCAGAAAAATGACGAAAAAAGATGGGAATATCGGAAAAAACGGCATTTGTTTGATGATTTAGGAGTTTGGGAGTTTAGGAGTTTAGGAGTTTAGACATATGTTTGATGATACGATAAAAATCATAGCGGATAACACCTGGTTGCGATGGCATCGCAACATACTGAACAGGAGGGGGATGAAGAGGGGGATGAAGAGGGGACTGAGGAGAGGGCTGAAGAGGGGGCTAAAGAGGGGGCTGATCGGTTATCGGGTGCTTTCTGAATTGTTTTTTTGAAAAAAATCAAAATTAAATGATAGTTTATTGGAAAATGCATGCTCTCTATCAATGAACACCCATGAAAAAGGAAAAGAATATGCCCATATTATTCCGACGTAACTCCCACCGGACGAATGACCAAGCCCCGAGCGGTCATCCCGACGAGCGCCAGCCCGCCCCTCTGGCCATCATCTACCGCAGCGAGATGGACTACATCAGCCGCTGCATCCTCGACTATCCCAACATTGAGACCGGCGGACAGCTATTCGGCTTTCTCACAGAATATGGTGTCCCCGTGGTGTGCTACGCCATCGGCCCCGGCCATGACGCCAACCACCAGATCGCATTCTTCAACCAGGATGCCGAGTACCTCCAGAGCATCTTCGACGAGGTGAACAGCCGTTATGGCCTTTGCTACATCGGAGAATGGCACTCCCACCACCAGCTGGGGCTCGCCAAACCCTCCGGGCACGATGCGGGCACCGTCATCCGTGGCATCAAGAGGAGCCAGTTCCGCCACTTCCTCCTGTGCATCGGCAACTGCGACAGGTACAGGAGGTCAACGCTCAACGCCTTCACATTCCACCTCAACGACCCAGAGGGATACTGCCATGTGCCCTGGAAGATTATCGATACCGACAGCCCCTACCGTAGGCTCATCGACCACAACCTTGCACAGATGCTCAGCCACCCGTACACCCTCTCGGCTTCGCACGGCGACAACTATACGGTGGACGACCAGTATGCCGCCACCGTGCCCGACTACAGTTCGCTCTACTGGCTCAACAGCAAGGAAAACAATGCCGTGCTCAAAGCCATCATCGACTACTTCAAGGACAATGGCTTCAGCGTCAGACCTCAGCTCGACGAAAACAAGCACGTCCATCTCTATGTGGAAAAAGGCCCTTACGCCGAGCGAATCATCTTCGGAGAATGGTTCCCATCGGAGGCGCCGGAAATCCTCATCAGTGAAAACCTGAAAAGAAACGGCAACACAAGATGGATTTTCAACGGAGACATCCTCTTGGCGTTCACAAAATACCACGAGGCACTGATCACACCAGTAGATACTGACGAAGACAACACCGAGCGCAACGAAAATCCGGATAACGCAGATACTCCTGACAGCCCTGATATCGCCGACAACGCCGACATCTCAGAAACAACCGAGAACACCGATACCTCCGAAACGGAAGAGAGCAACGATACCTCAGAGACGGCCGAGAGCGCCGACCCAACCGATATCTCCGACTGTTCCGACTGTTCCGCCACGCCCGCGACCACCAGCCCCCCAGTCGTCCTCCCCGAGACCCCGACTGGTTCAAATACAGAGACTTCAGAAACCGAGGCGACACCCTCAGAAGTGTCTCCCCAAAACGACAACCAACCCAAAATCACACCACAATGATGACGCCAGAGCGATACCAACTCGAACAGCGCGTGCTTTCACGCCACATGCCCAAGAACACCTATGTTTTCAAGAACATCGGCAGTTCTTCTCCTCATCTGCTCATCGCCGCCCGCACCAACCGCGGCAATGTATATACGTTGCGCGTCGACCTCGACCTTTTCCCCAACTCCATCCCCCACGCCTTCGTGACCAAGATGTTGAAGGACAAGAGCGGGAGCTTGCTCGACGACCCCAGCGCCTCGATGCACACCCTCGGTTCGGAGCATGGCTTCACCCGCATCTGCCACTACGGCACGAACTCATGGACACCCAACGTGTCGCTCTTCAAGATTTACGTGAAATGCCGCCTCTGGCTGGAGATGTATGAACTGCACCTGCAGACGGGCAAGCCCATCGACTACTATCTCAATCACCAATCGTAAGCAGAAAGACAACCACCAACTCAACAGGACAAGAACTTTTACTCAATCATTTCAACAGGACAACAATTCACCTTTTAAATCATCACAACATCATGGAAACGAAAGAACAAGAACTCAGCAGACTGGGAGAACACGTACGCGTACAGGGCGGCCAGGGCACTGGTGCCATGACCGAGCTCATCTACAACGAAGCCACCGGCGAATTTGAGACCAAGCGCGTAGGAAGCGAAATTACCGGAGCACGCCAGAACGTCACTGAGATGACCCACGACGGTTTCGCTTAATCACGACACCACGTTTGACATCATGAGCAAGACCATCTATCTCGATATGGAGGAGCTGCAGGCATTCGCCGGCTCCTCCTTCCTCACTGCCGACGGCTGCGCCTACGAATGGGAAGGCGAGGACGTGGTGCATCTGCACACCACTCCCCTGCCCCACTCCTACGGTGCACAGAGCAAGGCCTTCTTCCACAAAGCGGGCGACAACAACATTCCCGCCGACGCCACCTACTGCATCGCTGTGGGGGGTGACGGCGATGGCGCATTAACCGTCACCGTGAAGCGCCGCGACGGCGACACGTGGTGTGACGAACAACCGCAGTTCATCCCCTCACGCGCCGAGCTCTACTCCCGCAGCAAGGGCATCCTCGAAGTTGACGTCCTCAAGGAGAAACGGGCCATGATTATAGGCCTTGGCAGTTTCGGCTCCAACATCGCCATCGAACTTGCCAAAGCGGGCGTGGGGCACTTCTCCCTCTTCGACTTCGACCGCGTGGAGCTCCACAACCTGGCCCGCCACACCGCGACCATCAAAGACCTCGGCCGACTGAAGACCAACGTCATAGCTGAAGCCATCAAGGGCAAGAACCCCTACGCAGAGGTCGACCTCTTCGGCATCAACATCAACGAGCACCTCGACCTCATGGAGGAAGAGGTGGCGAAAGCCGACATCGTCATCTGCGCCACGGACAACAACGAGAGCCGCTTCAACCTCTCCACGGTGCTCATCCACCAGCAGAAAATCGGCATCTTCGGGCGTGCCGTGACACGTGCCGAGGGCGGCGACGTCTTCCGCTACCGTCCTGGCGGTCCCTGCTACTGCTGCCTCGTGGGCAACGCCTGGTACACCCAGGCCATGGAGGAGGTGACCAACGTGCAGAGCGCCCGCCGCAGCGGTCAAATCGCCGCCTACGTCTCCGATGCCGACGCTGACGCCATGGTGCAAGTGGGACTGTCGGCCGACATCGACCCCATCTGCAACATGATGGTGAAACTCACCCTCATGGAACTGTCGCGCGGAAAGGCCTCGGGCATCTCTTGCCTGGAAGAGGAACTGGTCTACGACTACTACATGTGGGCCAACCGTCGCGAGCGTCGACACCGCAACTGGGCTCCCATGCCCGGCGCAGGTGCCAAGCCCACCATCATGCGATGGTACGGAGCACGCGTAGAGCGCAACGAGGACTGCAGCCTCTGCTCACAGCACGAAGCCATCCTCGACGAAGGCGAGGAGTATGCCGACCTGCTCGGCGACAACGACCTCACCGGCATCAGCCTCGAATAGCTTCACGACTACAGGCTCTCCTACTCTCTCCGGCCCATCTGCAGTGTGTGCTGCAGATGGGCCGGAAAACGTATGACTCCCATTTGTTATGCACTAATAATTCGACAAATTCGACAATTTCTCTCGAACCCACTCTGTTTCTTATGTCCCGAATTAGAGAGATTTGTCGGAAGACCCACTGACTGAAGGGAGGTAATTTGAGAATTCATACTTGTCGAGGAGGGATTCTTTGGCTTTTTAGATCACGAGAGTGTTCGTAGGTTCACTGAGCGAAGGACGGGGCAATATTGGTGGATAAAGAGCGATGACAGAGTAATTTATAAGTCTGTTTCTAATCAGCAAAACAGCTCTATTTTATTGCTTTAGTGATGATAAAAAAATAACTTGGTACGATTGTCTATATGATGTTTTTCCTCATCTTTTTGGCTGTTTTGAATCTACTCATCAGTCACGTAGCCCGCTACGCTCCTTCTTCGTAAATCCAAAACATCTCAAAAATCTGAGATTCAATCGTACCAATTTATTCTTTCACCATCACTTATCGGTAAAAAATTTGGAGAAGTCACCCAAAAAGTTTATCTTCGCATCGTCATTCACCAAAACATGCAAACGATGGCACCGGTCAAACTACTCCCCTACGGCATCTCCGACTTCAAACAACTGAGGCGCGAGGGAAAATATTATGTCGATAAGACGATGTACCTCCCCGTAATGGAGGACACCGACAATTTTCTGTTCCTCATCCGTCCACGCCGCTTCGGCAAGAGCATCTTCCTGAGCATGCTCCGCGCCTACTACGACATCAATGAGCGCGACAACTTCCAAAATCTTTTCGAGGGGCTGTGGATAGCCGACCACCCTACGAGGGAGCGAGGAAATTTCCAAATCCTTTACCTCGACTTCTCGATGATTGGCGGCACGTCAGACGTGCTGGAGAGCAATTTCGAGGAGTATTGTCAGGTTATGCTCAACGAGTTTGCCCACCGGTATGCACAATATTATGAGGAAGGATTTGAAAAGGAAGTGGTCAATCTCAAATCTTCAAGGGCGAAACTAAGTTACATCAACGTTAAGGCAAAGAACTTTGGTCATCCCCTCTACCTCATCATCGACGAATATGACAACTTCACCAACACAGTGCTCAACGAGGAGGGCGAGGCCATTTACCACGGACTGACACACGCGGCGGGTTTCTACCGGGAAACATTCAAACTATACAAGCCCACCTTCTCACGCATCCTCATGATGGGTGTCTCACCTGTGACGATGGATGACCTCACCTCGGGTTTCAACATCGCATCGAACATCTCCACGAGGGCTGAGTTCAACATGATGCTCGGTTTCTCCGAGGAGGATGTTCGGGAGATGATACGCTACTATAAGGGGGAAGGGAAACTCTATAACCACACCGAGGAGGAGTTGCTCGCCGAGATGAAGCCCTGGTATGACGGATACTGCTTCTCGAAAGCCGCCCTCAAGCGCAACCCGAAAATGTTCAACTGCGACATGGTGCTCTACTACCTCAACCGCGTGATGCAGACGGGAGAGAGTCCGGAGGAGATGATTGACCCCAACACACGGACGGACTATGCCAAGATGCGACGTCTCATCCAACTCGACACCCTCGACAACTACCGTCGCGGCATCATCCACCAGGTGGCAGAGAAGGGTTTCATTGTCAGTCGCTTACAGGAATCGTTCGATGCCAGTCGGTTGGCCGACCGCGAGAATTTCATCAGCCTGCTCTTCTACTACGGCATGCTCTCCATCGGGGACATCGAGGGTGCCAGTCTTCGTCTCGTCATCCCCAACAACAACGTTCGACGGCAATACTACGACTGGTTGCTGCGAGAATACCAAGGCATTGCCAAGGTGGACGTCACACTGCTGAACGAGGTATTCGACGGCGCCGCCTTGCGTGGTGAATGGCGGCCCATGCTGGAGACCATCGCAGCCGCCTACCGCGAGACGACAAGCGTGCGGCAGCTGATGGAGGGTGAGCGTAACCTACAAGGTTTCATGAACGCCTACCTGACGCTGAACCCCTATTACCTCGTGGCTCCGGAGGTGGAACTGAACCATGGTTACTGCGACTTTTTCCTCATGCCCGACCTCTCGCACTACCCCATGGTGGCGCACAGCTACATTCTCGAACTGAAATACCTCAAGACCGATGCTTCGAAAGCGGGGGCGGCGAGGCAGTGGAGCGAGGCAGAAGAGCAGATACGCCAGTATGCCCAAGGACCGAGGGTGAAACAATTGGTGGGCCAGACACAGTTGCACCTGCTCATCCTGCAAATCAGGGGATATGAGTTGGAACGGTTGGGCATCGTCGGGGAATAAAGGTGCGTTCTATTTCGGTCGCTTTTCGCTTAGAACCCACCTAAAAAGAGGCATACCCCAACGGGTATGCCTCTTTAAGCGTTTCATCTATGGTGATTATTTGTTCAGATATTTCTTGCCATTGTAGATGTATGGTCCTTTCTCGGGTTTACCCTGCAGGCGGCGGCCACTGAGGTCGTAATAGTTCTCGGTGCCGTCGGCGTCGATGGTCCTGATTCTCACGATACCATTCGTCATGTCGTCTTCGAAAGCCACGGACAGCATGCTTGCCGAGCTTGAGCCTTTTGCACGGAAGAATGAGCGGAAGGCAGGGATATAGACCGAAGATTCGTTTCGAGGCATTAAGTGCCAATTACCATCATTTTGCAGGATATATGCCGTATCATCAAATTTGTAATCGTTGTAGATAATAGAGTTTGTTCCCACGAACTCAAAATCGCCCAGGTCGATATCGTTGTTAGAGGAATTTTGCGGGCATACCTCCTCCGTTAACGTCCCAGGTATTCAGACTCTTTCTCCACGACGACATAGTATGGTTTGAAGGGCTCTATGACGTTGCCCTCAACCTCCTTGAAGGTGGCAACGGTAACACCATCCTCGGTGGTCACCTTATAAGGCTGGTAAAGTTTGGAAAGGGATGAAAGGGTCAGGTCGTAAGGCAGGTAAACACTATATCCCACGGGTGTGAAATCGTCGCCCTCATAAAAATCTATATAGTCTCCCGTCTCGATGGGGTTGCCTTGTGCGTCCTCCAAGATGTTACCTTTGTCATCCATCTCATAAATCGGCAATTTAGTGATGCTGTCACCCTCAAAAATGGCTTTCAGTTCGCGTTCGTATCTCACGCCGTTGGTAGCGGTGATTTTTGCCAATCCGAGCGGCAGCAGTTCAGGCCGTTCGATGGGGTTGGAAACGAAATAGTCGTCAATCCAAAGGTGGGAAGTGGTGAATTCGCGGAAGTGGAAATCACGCTGGTCGCCGGTTGTCAACTGAGAGCGCCAAGCCTCCGAAGGAAATGTTCCAACGGGAGACAGTCCGTTAGCCCTTGGTTTCAACCCCTGTGGACGGATGGTGAACGTATTTGCATCCTCCGGCCATCGGCTTTCGAACTTATAGGGCAAAGGATAGTTATCATACTTATACACCCAGTCGTTGGTGCCAAGAACCGATGCCATGACGATACCTTTCATGTTATTAAAATTGAATTGTACGGTTTCGTCACCAGTTTCCTTAAGGAGTTCGTATGAGTCACGGTTGGCGACAACCACGTTCGTCATGCTGATTCTGTCATTTTGATAGGTCGGGGAATACTGGTCGAAGGATTGGTAGACCGTATTGTTAAATTGATAACATTTGTCAATGCTCACCCTTTGTCCCTGAGCAAACGCGACATACTTTGTTAAGCCGGCGAACGGTCCGCTGGAAACATCCGGTTGTTTTTCGGGGCCACCCCAGACAGCACTATTCTTGATGTTAGCATAACGTGCCCCTCCTACCAGGCCTCCTACACCGCAGTAATTTGCATAAGAGTCAGAGAATTCGCTGTCGAGGTTATAATCGATATTTCCGCTGAACACAGAGCGGTTGATTTCCAAAGCCACATTGGTAGAAGAGATGGCAGCGCCCACCAGTCCTCCCACCAGTTGTCCGCCTGAGACTTTTGAAGCCGAGAAGACATCTTCGATAACCACTTTGTTTGAGCTGCCTCCGGTGGCCATTCCGATAAGCGAGCCCACGATGAGTTTCCCTTTGAATTCGCATTCTTGGAGAGTAAGGTCCCGGATAGTGTCTCCAGCAAAATAATCGAACAGTCCGAGATAATTCTGGTTTTTATTGATGACTTTCAGTCCCCAGATTGAATGTCCTTGTCCGTCGAAAGTGCCGGTGAATGGAACGACGCTATTAGGTGCCAATCCGTATGTCCATGTGGCTTAATTCGTCATATCGATGTCGGCTTCCAATGTTGCTTTTTTCACATCATTACCTTCACTATTTGCCGCGAGATAATCGTGCAAAGCCACCAAGTCTTCCGGAGCAAAGATACGCCAATTCTTCCGATACTCATCATTGAAAGAAGTGAACCGCCCCCATCCGTCGGGATAGTTCCATCCGAGCGAGCTATCGGTATAGAGTGCGTTTTGATAGGTTCCAATGGCGTTTTCCGGGACAGTCAGACGTGTAGAAGAGCCAATAAGCGTTCCTTCTTCGTCGGAGATGCCGTTTTCGTGGAATTTGAACACATCGTTGTATTCCCATTTAGCAGGAGTTTCTCCGGCGCAGAGGACATTTTTAATGGGTAGGTCGATAAACGCTCCCGTACCGATTTTCTCGAGCGATGCGGGCAAAGCGACTTCAGTAATACCTCTGCATCCCACAAAAGCGAAATTGCCGATACGCTTCACGTTTTCCTTTATTTCGACGAAAGTCAGTTTGTTACACAGGCGGAATGCCAAGCTGTTGATTTCGGTCACGGTGTAGTTTGTACCGTTGATTTTCACTGTTCCCGGCACGACGAGACGTCCTTCGGTGTATTGTGAGATACATGCGTTCTGTCCTGTTCCCAGCGCCACGGTGTTGCTGGTCAGTTTAGTGTATTGTGCCTCAACCTCTTTTCCGTCGACATAAACATATCCAGTCAAGATTTCGGCAAAAGCCCCCAAAGTGCTCATGAGCATGAGAGCCGACACTATCAATATCTTGTTTCTCATAATTGTTATTTCTTTAGGTGTGTTCTATTAATTCTGAATTTTATGAGGTGGCATTTCTATACATTACATTTCGGTCGCTTTCGCTTTTATTCGGTGCCTCGACATAATTAATAGAACCCACCTTTAAAGATGAAATCAATAATTCCAGTCACACATCTCATTGACATAATTAATCAGTCGCAGTCCGTTAAAAATAACCACTTGATAGGTCTTGTCCTGCGAGAAGAATGCCGACCCGGCTGGCACATGGTCTTGTCCGGTGATGAAGTCCAATGTGACTTTGTCACCGAGTCTGTTTTTTGCACTTTGTGCATTGACATATGGCACCACAGTGTCGTCGGTGGAGTGGAAGAGGATGAGTTTGCCCTTCGGAACCCATGCCTTAGTCATGTCGTTGCTGGCCAGGGCGAAATGCAAATCTTCGAACACTCCCCTTTTTGTAGGCAAAGCGATGCCGGCAGCATCAGTAAAAGTGTCCTTATTAGCATCGTAGAGTTTTTTAAAGTAATTGAAGCAGTCTTGGTTCATGATTTTGCTCATCATGATGCTTCCATCTTTATTGAAGATATCACGGAAATAAGTTGTGTTGCCATTATATCCGTTTTTATAACAATTTATGAATCCGTCTTCGATATCTCCTGTAGTCATTTTTTTTCCTGCCAACCAGTTCATAATGCCTGTATTGAGGAATTTCTCAGAGAAATAGTCCTCAGGTTTGTGGTTTCTCATATAAGGATTGGTGTCGAGCATTCCCTTCATGATGAGAGGCAGAACCACTGCCATAGACATCGTCTTGCCCTCCAGGTCATTCTTCACATAATACATCACAGTGGCCATCGGGTCGTAAGGTCCATCTCCGCATAGTGAGCCGACGAAATGCAAGTCTTTGTTCAACCCACACTGCTCGATGAATCGATGGCAAGCCATAGATACCGACCCACCTTGTGAATAACCGACGCTCATGCATCTGTAATCATCGCGCAGTGGATGCCGTATGTTTTCCAATTCAGGGTCGCTGTTATAAAGAGCTTTTCCATACATCAGTGCATCTATGCACTGCCGTGCGGTCAGTTCTTGATAAAGATATGGGTGTGCCCTATTTGCGGTCACGCCATATCCCTCATAGTCGGGCATGATAACCAGACAGTTATTGCTGTTTGCAGTGTTCGTCATGTGACTAACATCTTTCAGCATATCTGTAATATTAAGATGAGAGTTAGACATGCTCAGAACAAGGTACTTCAAAAGCGTGAACCATTTTTTATATCCCATCTTGTTGTTTGCAGCCAACGAGAATATCATGCCCCAGTCGTCTTGTTTGAAATTATCGTCCTGTGCAGAAGGGCGCTGCCTGTCGGCTGTAATGGTGACGTGTGTGCCCAAAATCACATTGTTGACACGTGTAGTGCCATCTTTTGTTGGGCATGCAGCCATGGCAGAGAGGGTAATAACATTGCCTTCGGCATCGACCGAAGGATATTCAAATTTAAAGACGTTGTAGTAAAATTTTTCGAAGGCCGTATCGTGCAAGCATCCGTTCTGCTCCTTTGCCGAGACCCTCCGCAATCCTTTACGGGTGCTGTTTAGTATAGCGTCGACGTCGTCATCGCCGGTGTTGAATTCATCAATGTCAAGTTTCTCACCTTTGCGGAAAGAGTTATTTTCCACATTCACCACATCGGCGCCTTCCGAAGCCC
>CAMHEL010000024.1 GCA_946184125.1 uncultured Prevotellaceae bacterium | reverse complement strand
CTGTTGCGATGTCATCGCAACCATGAACCATCAAGCTAATGTCTAAACTCCCAAACTCCTAAACTCCTAAACTCCCATTTTCTATTTCCCCTTATCACTTCCAGATTTTCTGGGTGATGACCCTTCCGTCGGTCATCGTGGTGCGCATGATGCACAGACCCGTGGGTTGAGATGACACGCGCTCACCGGCAAGTGTATAATATTCCACCCGTAAAGGCGTGCCCGTGACGGGCTGGATATCAGTGCTGTTGTCGAGATAATAGTCGATGGCGACGATGACACATTGTTGCTCGCCGCTATTGCGGAAGGTCACTTTCTCTGCCAGGTCGGGCAGGTCGAAACTCACATGGTCGGGGTGGCTGGTGTCTTTCGACTCCTGCAGGATGACGCTGTTCTCGGCAGTGTAGGCTACGCCGCCCACATTGGCCCAGTAACTGGTGCGGTTGGGGGTGCTTACGTTGGTGTAGCTCCACAGCGTGATTTTTGTGGCATGGGCCTTCTCCGGGAGGAAGACGGTGTTTTCTGCACCATTCGAACATTTGATGGTGGTGCGGCTGATGGTGGCGTCGTTATATACCACATTGATTTTGTCGGCTGCGCTGTAGTATTTCGAAAGGTTGCCAGTGACGACCATGGAGAATCCCTCGGCATCGTCGCCGTCTACGCCAACCAGCATGTTGTTCACACCGCTGTTGTCATACGATGAGGTGCTCATGTTGCCCCAGGTAAGTAGGGCGGTCTTCTTTTCCTTCTCTGTGCCTGGGCCTGGGTCGGGGTCTTGGTTAGGGTCATCTTCACCACCCACCACGCGTAGAATGCCGTTGGTGTAGAGGTCGGTGGTGTCCCATGTCTGTCCCTCGCCTGGTGTGGCGGGGATGATTTGGGCGAAGCTGCCGGTGATGGCGCCTGTGACGCTGAGCACTTCGTAGGCGGTGCCGTTGTAAGGCGCCTCACTGAATTTCCCGTCGGCGACACGCAGCACGGCATTGCTCTTGATGGTCATATTGCCTTTCACCACGAGGGTGTTGCATCCATCGCGCTCAGCGGGGATGTGGAGCTCGGCACCGTCGTTGAGGGTGAGGTTGCTGCTGAGTGTCAGTTTCTGTCCCGACAATTTGTCGTCACCGGCTTTGATGATGCCGCCCTCGCCTATGTTGACGGCGCCGGCGATAGTGCCTTTACCCGCCAGCGTGGCTTCAGACTTCACTGTTACGGCACCTGTTCCGCTGTTCTTTCCATTGACGACCAGCGTGCCGGCATTGACGGTGGTGGCTCCTTTGTAAGTGTTGTTGCCTTGCAGCCTCCAGATGCCGTTGCCTTCCTTGATGATGTTGGTCGTGCCATCATATTTCGATGCGGTGTTGCTGGCACAGTTGTCGATGATGCCATTGAAGGTCTCGTCGGTGCCGGCACCGCCCACGTGCCAGGTCATGATGTGGCCTGCCGTCTGCTTGCTCGACCCGCTGAGGAAGGTGCCGGCATCGCCGCTGAGTCCGCCGAGATACAGCTCGCCGTTGGTGTTCCAGTACACGATGCGGGTGTTGCCTTTGAGGTGGATGGTGTTGTTGGGCATGCCTTGGTAGCTGCTGTTGTTGAACATGAACTGTGCGCCGTTGCTGGAAGAACCGGTGCCGTTGACGACGAGGTCGCCGTAGAAACCGCGCCAGTCGCCGTTGATGTATTCGCGCACCCAGTTCACTTCCCATTCCACCGTTCCTGTGCCAGTGACCTTGCAGTTGATGGAGCAGTTGCGGCAGAAATAGACTTTGGAATAGGTGTCGGGAGCGACGTCGATGGGGAAGTCATAGGTCGAATAGGTGTCGTTGGCATCCTGGGTGCGGAGCTCGCCGCCGGCAAGAACCAGCCGCGAGGGGCCGAGGGTGCAAATCTTGTCGGTCCATATCTTCGACACACCGTTGAGCTTGAGCTGACCGCCCTTGAGCACTGTGGGACCACTGTAGCCGAAGAATTCCTTCTTTGAGGGGCTGAGCGTTCCTTTGCCGTTCAGGGTAAGGCCACCCTCTCCCTCCATGGTGCCGCTCATGGTCACCGTGGTGCCTTCGTTCTGGATGTTGAATTCCGTGTCGCGCTGGATGAGTGCGCTTCGGTTGGTGGTGGTGGTGGTGCCGATGTATTTCCATCTGCCCCCCATCCATACCCAGTTCTGCGGATAGTCAAGGCTGGCTCCTATAGCACTTGCCACACCTCCGTTCTTCAGCGATGCGAAGGCAATTTCACCGCCTCTCAGCACGGTGGCACCGGTGTAGTCGTTGGTGAGGGCGAGTGTCAGTTTCCCATTGCCGGCTTTGTTCAGCGACCCTTTTCCGCTGATGGCTCCCGTGCCGGAGAGACTGAGGTTGGCGTCGCCTCTCACCACGATGTCGGCGGGCGAGACGGTCTGGCCAAGGGTGACGGTAGCGTCGCTGGTGTTTTCGAAGAGCACGTGGCTGCCATCGGTGTAGGTGCCTTCCAGCCAGGCAGCGGTTGTGGTGTCCCAAGTGCCGTCGCCACCTGCCCACGTGTAGTCGGCATCGTAGTTATCGGTGTCCACAAGGTCGGTTTGCACTTGCTGGGTCTTTACTGTCACTGCTGTGTAGGCGGAGCGCTCTTCGCCTCGGTAGGCGCAGACGCGAACCTGATAGCTCGTGGCGGCCTCGAGTCCCTCGCTGATGGTGAGCGTGGTGGCTCCGGCTTTGCTCCGTCCGGCTTCTGTCCATGTGCCGTTGAGGTTGACCTCCACGATGAAACCTTCTTCGCCATCCGTCCAGTCGCGCCAGGTGATGTCGACCGACGTCGGGGTGGCGTCGCTTTGGGCGACAAGCATGGGCTGACGGAGGAAGGCATCGACATGCTCATTGCTGATGCTGTTGATGTAGTTCTCTATGTTTGTATAGCCATTCGCGGCTTTTCCCATGGCATCGTTTTTCGACGCGTTGGTGCCGTTGGCTTCTTCCCACCAGTCGGGCATGCCGTCGTTGTCACTGTCGGTGTGGCTGTTTCCTTTATATATGTTCCAGGTGTTGGGCTTGCCGAAAGGCAATGTCTCTTCTGTGGAGATAATGACGCCCTCGGTTCCCCACGAGCGGCACTCATCTATCATGTAGCAGTCGACGAAGTCACGGTAGGGCAGTGAGGCGCCCACCGTGGGCAGCAGATTGTCGGCAAGCGTGGTGGCACTCACCACCTCGAGCTGTGGATAGGCGTAGGGCGTGTCTTTGAAGGTGGGGCCGCCGCCATATTCGCTCCTGGCGATTTCACGTGGGTTGAGAATGCCGTCGCGGTTGCTGTCCTGCCAGTTGTCTGCCGCGTAGATGTTGAAGTCGCTGTTGCCCGAGGTGCAGGCGTTGCCTCCTCCGGCAGGACCGTTGATGAAGAGGTTGCCGTGGGTGTTGGCGAAACTCTTTCCTTGTGAGTCGCCACCCATCAGGTAACAGCCGTTCTTCCAGTTATATACGATGTTGTTCACATACTGGTGGGCTCCTTTCACCTTGTTGTTTCGGGTGGCGTTGTCGCAATAGAAATTGCGGTAGAGGGTGATGCTGTCGGCCTGGATGAGTCCGCCGGCGGAGTGGGTGAGCAGGCCCTGGCCGAAGATGCAGTTCATCAGGGTGATGTTGTGAAGGTCGCCTTTACCGTCGGGATTGATGGAGAAGACTTCGTCGAGACCCCAGGCGAAGGAGCAGTGGTCGAATATCATGTTCGTGCCACTGGAGATGCCGGCGCAGTCCTTGCCCGACGAACCTCCTTTGCCCATGCGGAAGCGCATGTGCCTGACGATGATGTTCGACGCATTGGAGAATGACACGCCGTCGCCATAGACGGTGATGCCCTCACCGGGGGCGGTCTGTCCGGCGACGTATAGGTTGTGCGAGAAGACGATGCGGCTTTTGAGTTGGATGACGCCTGCCACATCGAAGACCACGATGCGGTTGGGCTGGCTCACAGCGTCGCGCAGCGAACCGGCACCGGTGTCGTTCAGATTGGTCACGTGATAGACATTGCCTGAACGGCCCCCCGTGGCATAGCAGCCCCATCCCTGGGCACCGGGGAAGGCCAATTGCTGGGCGGTGGCAAACAATGATGTGATGAGGAGTGCTGCAACAAGCACACCTTTTCTTAAATAAGTAGATGTCGTTTTCATATCGTGTGTAGTTTGATTTTTCTGTAATCGTAAGAAATTATATGCTAACATGTTTATTCATTCCCTCTCTATCTTGCACTCATGCTTCTTGCTCTCTTTGTCGTAGTTGATGCCCACAAGAAGGAGGTCGCCGGCGTATTCTGCCACTTTGGTGGGGTATTGTTTCCGCTTGATTTGGTCGATGGCGGCATCGGCGTCCTTGTCGTATTTCAATTCGAGAATGATGGCGGGCGACGCGACGTTCTTCCGTGGGATGAGCACCAAGTCGGCAAAACCCTTTCCCGATGCCAACTCACGGTGGACGAAGTAATCGTTGTGAGCAAAATAATAAGCAATGGAGAGCACGCAAGCTAATGAGTTCTCGTTGTTGTAGGAGAGAATGCTGGTATTCTCGTCGTGGGCATTGTCTATGCCCTGTGCCACCGCCTCGCAGTCGCCTTCGAGGGTGGCGCGGAGTAGCTCTTCCGATTTCTGCAAAGCTTTGACCACATGGGTCCAGCTTGTCTCCTCCACAGCGTTTTGCAACTCGCCCGATACCTCAAAATTGGGAACATAACACTCCCTCTTCTGCCAATTGAAAGACAGATAGCCGAGGTGGATAAGCACGGTGAGCACATCGTCCCTGCATTTGATGACCGACATGTCGTTTTGGAATTTTGTGGTGTTCACCTTCACCCGTCCTCCAGCCAACATGCAGATGATGTCATCCTTGAGGCCTTCGAAGTTCATTTGGATGTAATTGGCCACGGCATCGAAAGCACCTGTGCTCGCCCAATAGCTCATACAAAGGTCGTTGCTCACTGCCTGCATCACTGAGTTGGGATTGAACATGGAGGGCTGGGTTCCAATTTGATAGCCATCATACCATTTCTCCAGTTCGTCGAAGTCTATGCCGTGTCTGGCTGCCAATGCCTGCACCTCTTCCTTGGTAAAGCCAAAATAGGGAGCCAGGTTACGGGGCATGACCATCGAGTACTCAATGAAGTTGTTGAGTGCCGATTCGGTCTTATACTTCTTGATAGGCAGAATGCCTGTCATATACACACCTGCGAAGACTTGAGGAGTGTTGCTGCCCTTGAACAGACGACGAAGGAAATTGACATACTTGTCCTTCACTTCCGGATACTCACGGCAGATGGCGTCCCACTCGTCGACAATCATGATGAAACGTATGCCATAGTGCCCTGAAATATTGACCAGGGCGGTCATGAGGTCGTCTTTTTCTACTGTCTTTGCTTCGGGATATAGTTGGCAAACCTCCTCTTTCACCTCCTGTTGTATGGTGGGCACAATGTCTATAGGCACAATATCGCGTGAGGTGAAATTGGTGATGTCGAGGTAGATGACGGGATATTTGTTCAGATGCTCCTCAAAAGATGGGTCATTCGATATCTCAAGGTCGGCAAACAGACTACGGGAGTCGCAGGACTGGTCGTAGTAGGCACACAACATCTTCGCCGCCATCGACTTACCGAAACGGCGGCAACGCGTCACGCAGCTGAAACGCCATTCCGAGAACAGCGTGTCGTTGACTATGGCTATCAACTTTGACTTGTCGATATATTCGTGTCTGCGGGCGGATTGAAATCCCTCGTTACCTACATTGATGTATGTACCCATTTCTTAGATATAGTTGGTGCAGATGATGCTCAAAAACCATATTTTCTGCAAATATAGTGCTTTTTTGGTGGTTTTATGCATTTTGATGTCGTTTTTCAATCGATAGGTCAAGAATTCAGCACGAAAATCATCCGACTGTCATCTATTCGTATGAAATCCCTTCGCTTTCAACCATTGAATCAGTTGGCTGCTCCATGTCTCTGTGGTTGTCGTGCCGGTGTCGGGCATCAGTTCGTAAGGGCCTTTCCCGTCGCCGTAAATATGCAGTTCTGCGTTCGCCCCTGCCTTCTTCCACTCCATGAAGAGCGCGACAAGTCCTGCTGCTACATTGGGATGGTCGGCACGGGTCATAATCAACAAGGGGGGTGCAGCGGGAGGAACGGCGACGGGCATCAGCGAGGGACCGAAGTTGGTGCAGAGGAAGTCGGGGCGCTCCATAGCATCTGCTGCCGACATCGTGGCTGCAATGGCAACGCCACCACCGGCCGAAAAACCCAGAAAGCCTATCTTGTCCTTACCGATATGCCATTCGTTGGCATGCTCTCTCACCATGCGGATGGCTGCCTTGGCGTCCATTGCCGCTAAACGCAGGATGGAGTCACCCGAGGCATTATGCATGGGGTTGGCGTCTGCATGGGGGAAGTGCTCGGGGTGGGTCACATCCACCATCGGAGGCATTTGGACGCCTTTGGGCATATTCCCTTTGTTCAGATGGTAGCGAAGGCCAATGGCAGCAATGCCACGCTCATTCAGGAACGACGCCATGCGCACCACGTCGCTCTCCCACGACAGCCATCTCATGGCGCCTCCGGGGCACAGCACCACGGCGCAGCCGGTCGACAGCGACTGTGGGGGGAGGTAAACCTCTATTGCCGGCCTATCGCTATCTGACATTGAAGCATCTCCTGTGGGAAGATAATACTGGTTCTGTGCCGACATGGTCATCGACACGAGAAGTATCATGAGCAATCCAACTCTCTTTACCTTCATCCTCTTTTCTTAGATATTGATTTGATTAGACCATTTTTTCCTGCCAGACGGCAAAAAATGACATATCTGGCGCAGAATCAACTCGATAGTAATAATCTCTGCAAAAATAGTCATTTCTTTTGTTATTTGGGCATTCCTCTTGCTTTTTTCTATCGATGACAGCAGAAAAACTGCACTACAGATTATAATCTCCTCTATAACAAAGTGGTGAAAAAACAATTGTCGCAAAAAAAAGACTTAAAAAAAGTACACGTTTCGGTTTTTTTATTAATTTTGCAAAAAATTGTTGTTAAAACCTTAAATATATCTTATGGATTTTATTATGATTATTCAGCTCCTTATTGTTTTAGGAGCATTGTGGTTGGGCTCGCGGTATGGCTCGCTTGCCCTGGGAGCCATATCGGGCATCGGTCTGGCTATCCTTGTATTCGGCTTCGGCATGAAGCCTGGAACACCCCCTACGGATGTGATTTATATCATCATCGCTGCTGTCACGTGTGCTGGCATCATGCAGGCATCGGGTGGCATGGACTGGTTGATACAGATAGCGGAGAAGATGCTTCGGAAGCATCCCGACCGTATCACATTCCTGGCTCCTCTCTGCACTTTCATGCTGACGGTGCTTGTCGGTACTGGTCATGTGGTTTACACACTCATGCCCATCATCTGCGACATTTCGTTGAAGAAAGGCATCCGTCCTGAGCGACCATGCGGCGTGGCTTCCATTGCCTCCCAGGTGGGTATCACCTGCTCTCCCATCGCCGCCGCTGTGGTGGCCTTTGTCTCCATCTCCAACAGCAATGGCTTCGATGTCAGCATACCACAGGTGCTGATGGTCAGCTTTCCAGCTTGTGTGATGGGACTGATGGCTGCCGCCGCCGCTTCCTATCACCGTGGCAAGGACCTCGACAAGGACCCTGAGTTCCAGAAGAAATTGCAGGACCCCGAGATGCGTGAATATATTTATGGTGGTGGAGCAACAACTCTCGACAAGGTAATCCCGCAGTCGGCTAAAAATGCCGTCTATGTGTTCCTCGGTGCCATCATTCTCATCGTCATCTTTGCTATCTTCGAGGACCTCCTGCCCACTTACAATTCTATAACTGCCATCAAGGGCGCTCCTGACTATACGTTTGCCGATGGCTCGGTGGCAACGGTGGATGCGCTGGCTAAGGCGAAAATCCTCATTCCGGGATATACTGAGATGTCTGTCGTGAAGGTGAAGATGAATGTCATTATCCAGATCGTCATGGTCACGGCTGCTGCTATCATGATTTTGTTCTGCAAGGCTTCTCCCAAGAAAGCCGTACTCGGGCCGGTTTGGCAGTCGGGTATGGTGGCTGTGGTGGCCATCTTTGGCATCGCATGGCTTGCCGACACCTTCTTCTCTGGCTATAAGGTTGAGATGCAGACCATGCTGGGTGACATCGTCGCGAAGTACAACTGGTCAATCGCTTTCGTTTTCTTCCTGGTCTCTGTGCTCATCAACTCTCAAGGTGCTGTGGTGGTGTCGATGTTGCCTCTGGCATATTCGCTGGGCATTCCCGGCCCGGTGCTTCTCGGTGTGCTGCCAAGCGTGTATGGCTATTTCTTCATACCCAACTATCCTTCCGATATCGCAACGGTGAATTTCGACCGCTCTGGTACGACGGTGATAGGAAAGTATCTGCTCAACCACTCGTTTATGATGCCAGGACTCATTCACATCTTTGTAGCCACATTGGTGGCCTATGGACTGAGCATGCTGATTTTCTGAACCATGTAGTATAACCCGTTAAAAGAAAAGATTATGTTGATTATCTTCATAGAATTATTTGTTGTACTGCTGGCGCTCTATCTTGGGTCGCGTTATGGCAGTTTGGCTCTGGGAGCCATCGCCGGTATGGGTTTGGCTTTCCTCGTCTTCGATCATGGACTTGAGCCGGGAACACCGCCTACCAATGTCATCTACATCATCGTGGCGGCTGTCACCTGTGCAGGCATCCTGCAGGCTTCGGGGGGCATGGAGTGGCTCGTACAGATGGCCGAGCGATTGCTCCGCAGTCACCCTCAGCATATCACTTTCCTCGCACCGCTCACCACTTTCTTCCTCACCATCTTCGTGGGTACTGGTCATGTCATGTACACCCTCATGCCCATTATCGTCGATGTGTCGATTAAGAAGGGTATACGTCCCGAAAGACCGTGTGCCGTCGCCAGTGTGTCGTCGATGCTGGGCATCGTCTGCTCGCCCATTTCTGCGGCTGTCATCGCTTTCTCGGCCATCTCGTCGGCCAATGGCTTCCACATCACCATTCCACAGATTGTGGCGGTCACCATACCATCGTGTCTTGTTGGCGTGATCATGGCCGCTGCTTGGAGCTCTAAGCGTGGACTCGACCTGAGCGAGGACCCGAAATTCAGAGCTCTCATCGCCTCTCCCGAAGGCCATAACTTCGTTTATGGAAAGACGGATACCACACTCAATAAAGAGGTCTCGTCGGAAGCGAAGCGGGCTGTCTATATCTTCCTTGCTGCCCTTGTCATTATCATTGCCCTGGCATTCTTGCAGTCTATCCTGCCGGCGTACGACACTGTCAAGGCTGTGGAAGGGGCAAAGGATGTCGTGTTGTCTGACGGAACTATTGTCAGTCCGGCTAAAATCGCCAAAGCGGGCGTCGTCATGGCTGGTGTCACTGCCAAGCAGCCGGTCACCATTGAGATGTATCTTGTCATACAGATTATTCTCATCTCGGCTGCGGCTCTGATGATTATTTTCTGCAAGGTAAAACCGAAGACTGCTGTGGCTGGAAACGTTTGGCAGTCGGGAATGGTGGCTGTCGTCGCCATCTATGGCATCGCATGGCTGGCAAACACCTTCTTTGGCGCTCACATGGACACCATCAAGGATATGCTGGGTGTGATGGTACGCGAGTATCCTTGGACTATTGCGCTGATGTTCTTCATCTTCTCTGTGCTTATCAACTCGCAGGGAGCTGTGGTCGTCTCGCTATTGCCCGTGGCCTATGGCCTGGGCGTTCCGGGATGGGTGCTGCTTGGCGCACTGCCGTGTGCTTATGGCTATTTCTTCATCCCCAATTATCCTACTGACATCGCTACGGTCAACATGGACCGAACGGGCACCACGAAAATTGGCAAGTTCGTGTTCAATCACTCTTTCATGGTTCCCGGTCTTATCTGCGTCGTTGTCAGTACTGTCATCTGCTATGTACTCGCCTCCATTATCTTCTGATTTGATGCGAGGATAAAAGTATGGCCTCACTGGATGTATTTTATATGATACGGCCAGTGAGGCCTTTTTTCTCACCTGCAAAACAAGTATGCCACGATGAATGACAACTCTGATGAGATAGAGGTCCTCTTGAAGAAACCCTACTGGGTGATTGATATCTTGCCCAAGCAGGTGCCTAAGGATGGGAGGGGGCAGTATTTCAAAAACGAACAATTTTTCCTCCTCACACCACAGATGGAACACATCTGCCAGAAATTCCTGATGATGGTGCTCAAACTCAACTGCTACGAGGATTTGAAAATTTGCCGTATAGATGGTGAATATGCCGAATGGAAGACCAATCCACCGGCAGAGGCATTGGCACGATGGATGTATGATTATGAACCAATCTATATTGTGATAGAGAACAGGAATGCGATGCTGATGGTCACTGGCGAAGACCATTACATGACTCTATACAACCCTGACGAAGAACTCTTGCAATTGGTCAAGCAGTTGGCGGCATCTGAAGGCCTTTTTGTCTGGAAAAGCCTGATGTGAAAATACTAAAGTCTAACTTTTGAGGGAGTTTGGGAGTTTTTTTGAGAAGGAGTTTAGGAGCTTTTTTGAGAAGGAGTTTAGGAGTTTTTTGAGAAGGAGTTTAGGAGTTTAGACGTATGCTTTGAGGGCACACGGGCTTGGCTTACGGGCTATTGATTAAGGGCGACCTAACGGCCGCCTCACGGTGGCTTGAAATCAAAGTCTAAAGTCTAGCGTCTTTTTAGGAGTTTAGGAGTTTGGTAGTTTAGGAGTTTAGACATATGCTTTGCGGGCACACGGTCTAAAATCTAATCACAACTCTTAACTCTCAACTCTCAACTCTCAACTTTAACTAGCGTCTAAAGCCTATCGTCTTATCCCATATATTTCAGTAGCACCTTGGCATAGCCACTCTCACGCAGTTTTGTGATGCACTTCTCGCGTATCTGCCTCACTCTCTCGCGTGTCAGGCCCATTTCAGAACCGATTTCCTCGAGTCCTTTCTCCTGGCATCCAATGCCGAAACACTCCTTGATGATTTGCAACTCACGGTCGCGAAGCACTTTTGAAAGAACGCTGTCCAAGTCCGACGACAGCGACTCATAGTCCACAAGGCGGTCGGTGCGGCTGTTCTCACCCGAAGGCAACAGGTCGGCCATCGCGCTGTCCTCATCCTCGCCAAAGGGGGCATCGATGCTCATATGGTGGGCGTCGGCACGCATCGAATGTTCTATCTTGCTCGCCTCAACTCCCGTAAGCTCCTCCAACTCCTGAACCGAGGGACGACGGCCGTTCTGCTGCTCGAAACGGCTGATGGCTTGGTTGATCTTGCTCAGTGAACCACTCTGGTTCAGTGGAAGCCTCACTATGCGGCTTTGCTCGGCAATGGCCTGAAGGATGCTCTGCCTTATCCACCACACCGCGTAGGAAATGAATTTGAAACCACGGGTGTCGTCGAACTTCTCGGCGGCCTTGATGAGGCCGATGTTGCCCTCGTCTATCAGGTCGGTCAACGTAAGACCTTGATGCTGGTATTGTTTGGCCACACTCACCACGAAACGGAGGTTGGCCTCCACAAGACGCTTCTTAGCACGCTCTCCCTCGGGGCCGCCGCGACGCACTGTCTGTGCCAACTCTATCTCCTCATCGACGGTGATGAGGGGGGCACGGCCTATCTCAACAAGATATTTATCAAGCGACTCATTGGCACGGTTAGTGATGCTTTTTTGAATCTTAAGTTGTCTCATAGTAACAAAATGGCTTGAAACTTTCCGCAAATATAGCAAAACATTGCAATAACTAATCATTTCAAAGCCATATTTTATCACTTTTATGGGCGATTTTGTTATTTTTGAACAAAAAATCCGAAATATCGAACACCTTTATCTCAATATAAAGTCGTAAATTTGTCCAAAATTTTTTTTCTACGAAGAATTTGGTTGAAACATAGTTCACACCTAAAGAATATAATCAAAATCAATAGAACACACCTTTAATTTTCACATCATAGAAATATAACACTCTAATTCATTATGAAAAAGGAAAACAACGACATTTCCCGCCGCGAATTCTTGCGCCGATTGGGCATTGGTGCAGGATCTGCTATTGCCTTGATGGCTATGGATCCTTTGAGGGCATTTGCCGGTCATGACAGCAGTGCTCCCTCGACGCTTCAGGACGAGAATCACATGACCTATCGAGTGCAGCACGGCTCTGGAGAGCAAATATCGCTACTCGGATTCGGCATGATGCGACTGCCGCAGGACAATCAGGAGTTAATTAACCAGATGGTAGATTACGCCATCGCACATGGAGTCAATTACTTCGATACAGCACCGATGTACGGAGGTGGCCGCAGCGAAGGCACTACTGGCGCTGCACTGAGCCGCCATCCACGCGACCGTTATTATATCGCTACCAAGATGTCCAACTACGACAAACGGCTATGGGATATCGACGAGGCGAAGAAAATGTATGAGAAATCATTCCGGGAACTCAGGGTCGATTACATCGACTACTACCTCATGCATGGCATCGGACAGGGAGGAATGGATAACCTCCACGGACGATTCCTCGATAACGGCTTGCTCGACTTCCTCCTCAAGGAGCGTGAGGCCGGACGCATACGCCACCTCGGATTCTCTTACCATGGCGATGTCGGTCCTTTCGACTGGCTTGTCGACCATAATGACGAGTATCATTGGGACTTCGTGCAGATACAGATGAATTTCCTCGATTGGCGCCATGCCTCTATTGGAAGACGTGGCAGGAGAGGTGATGCTGATGCTGAATATCTCTATGGAAAATTGGAGAAAAATGGCATTCAGGCTGTCATCATGGAGCCCTTCAGAGGGGGTGCTTTCTCGCGCATGATGGCCGACCATCAGGAGAAACTGAAGGCGCTGAGGCCCAATTCCACCATCGCTGAGTGGGCTTTCAGATGGGTGGGCTCGCATCCCAATGTGCTCACCACTCTCAGTGGCATGAACCAAATGCCACACTTGGAGGAGAATGTGAGAACCTACTCTCCACTCGACCCGTGCACACCGGCCGAATACGAACTGCTCGAGCAAATTGCCGACGGGCTCGCAGGAATTCCTGTCATACCGTGCACCACGTGCGCCTACTGCATGCCTTGCCCCTATGGCGTTGATATCCCTGCCAACTTCACCTTCTACAATGACGCTGTTAACGACCACAGACTCCCGTTGCCCGACAGTTCTGCTGCCGACTATGCCGAGAAGAAGGCTAAAATCATTGCCGAATATGAGAAAGCGATTCCTTCTGAGGCAAGAGCCAACCATTGCATCGATTGCGAAGCTTGTCTATCGAAATGCCCACAGCAGATACGCATACCCAACCAGATGGCGCGCCTCACTCAACTTATGAGAAACAGATAGAGACCCCTATTCTAGCGTCTTTTTAGGAGTTTAGGAGTTTGGGAGTTTAGGAGTTTAGACGTATGCTTTGCGGGCACATGGTCAAAAATCTAATCAGAACTCTTAACTCTTAACTTTAACTAGCGTCTAGCGTCTTTTTAGGAGTTTAGGAGTTTAGGAGTTTGGGAGTTTAGACGTATGCTTTGAGGGCACACGGTCTAAAATCTAATCACAACTCTCAACTCTCAACTCTCAACTCTCAACTTTAACTAGCGTCTAACGTCTAAAGTCTAGTGTCTTTTTAGAAGTTTAGACGTATGCTTTGCGGGCACATGGTCAAAAAGCTAATCACAATTCTTAACTCTTAACTCTCAACTCTCAACTTTAACTAACGTCTAACTTCAAAAACCAACACAATGAGAAAAAACTTGCTGACCGCCCTGCTGTTATGTGTTGCCTTGGCAGCAGGGGCAAAAGAATGGAAACCCAAAGAGGTGAAGGCGCTGATAAAAAAGGTGAATACCTATTGGCAAACGCACCATCAGCCCGACGGAAACGCATTCTGGGACAATGCTGCTTACCATACGGGAAATATTGAGGTTTACAAACTCCTGCGCGACAAGAAAATGCTCAGTTATTCCATCGAATGGGCTGAGCACAACCAGTGGAAAGGGGCCACTGAGACCGACCCTGCCAAGTGGAAATACAAAAACTATGGCGAGGGGATGGACTATGTGCTCTTCGGCGACTGGCAGATTTGTTTCCAGACCTACATCGACCTCTATAGGCTGCAGAAAAAGGATGAGCAGCGTGTGGCAAGGGCGAAGGAGGTCATGCATTATGAGGCCACCTCGCCTGCCAACGACTATTGGTGGTGGGCCGACGCACTTTACATGGTCATGCCGGTCATGGTCAAGATGTATCGACTCACGGGCGACCCTGTCTATCTCGACAAACTCTACATCAATCTGCTCTATTGCGACTCCATCATGCTCGACCAGGCTACCGGACTCTATTTCCGCGACGGGAAATATGTCTTTCCCAAGCACAAGACGGCAAGTGGAAAGAAAGACTTCTGGGCAAGGGGCGACGGATGGGTGCTCGCCGGACTGGCAAAGGTGCTGCAGGACATGCCCAAAGACTATAAGCACCGACAGTTCTTCGTCGTCAAATATTTGAGGCTGGCAGAGGCGGTGGCACGTCTGCAACAGCCCGAGGGATACTGGACACGTTCCATGATGGACCCGCAACAGGCTCCGGGACCCGAGACTTCGGGAACGGCTTTCTTCTGCTACGGCTTACTATGGGGGGTCAACCAGGGGCTGCTGAGTGCGATGGAATATGCACCTGTCATCGAAAAAGCATGGAAATATCTCTCCGAAACTGCAGTGCAGTCCGACGGAAGAGTGGGCTATGTGCAGCCTATCGGAGAGAGGGCTATTCCAGGACAGACCGTCGATGCCAACAGTGAGGCCAACTTCGGAGTGGGGGCTTTCCTGCTCGCTGCTTGTGAGTACACACGATACCTCAAGAAAAAATAAGCTCAAACACTCCTTGTAGCAACTTGGATGATGGAATGCCTGCCCGTTGTCGGGCAGGCATTATCTTGTTTTTATCTTTAACGTAGTGACGTTATGCCCTGAAGGACTTCTACATGCCCCTCTTGTCCACGGGCGTCTTCTTGTTTCCACGTCACCGTGATGGTCTTTGATTCGCCTGGCATCAGGGTGATGTAGTTGTCGCTGTATGTCACGGGGAGGATTTGCTCGTTGTCACCACCTTTCAAGTTCAATCTCAGAAATGGTGCTGGGGTTTTCCCTTTGTTGCGCAATGTAAGCGTGATGCTCTGGCTGTCGCCCATGGTCTTGAGGACGGCTTGTTGCTCCACATCTGCCTTGGGCAGCGAAAGCAGGGCCTGATAGTTGTTCTCCTCACGTCCCATAATATACAGGTTCTCCGAGATGATGCCTTGTTGGTCGGAGAGGGTCAGGCGTAGGAAATAGACATCTGATGGTGCTGAGGGGATGAGTTTCGTGAGCTTGGTCCATGCCTGTGTGGTGTCCTCATGACTGTCAATGCGCCCTTTCTGCTGGCGCACCCTCTTGCCGCTCAGGTCAAAGACGCTGGCGGTGGCGGTGATGCCTTTGCGCATACCGGCGGAGTGATTCACTACCTCGATGCTGTCGGTGAGAGCGTTATACTGGATATGCAGCGGTTCGCATGCTTTTTTCGCACCAAAGTATGCTGCTGTAGGCTCAAAATAGTAGTCATAGGTTTGCCACACCATCGATGGCCAACAGGGATGGCTCATCCAGAGCAACAGACCTGCCCGGCTTCGGCTGGTCGATTCGAACATGCCACGGTAGCCGTTGTAGTTGATGAGTTGGGCCCAGCGGGTGAACTCCTCGGCGCTTTTTGCCTCGCCGAATCCCAATCGGACAAGTTGGTTGAACTCCGACGAGCGCTGCGCACCTTGGAGGGTGTAGTCGTGCTGTCCCCATTGGGGTGACTGAGGCCAGAGTGCATCAGCACTCATTGTCCGGCGAAGACTCTCGATGTTCATCACATTGGGCATGCCGCGCTCAGAGTGAATCTTACCTGTCTGCCTGAGGAAGTATTCTTTCATAGGCAGTGCACGGTAGGGACCGCCACCGCTCACGCCCTCACCCGATGAGTGTGAGATATACTCCATGCCTGGCGAGAGGGCGTGGACATACTCACGCAACTTGCGGTCGATGGCTACCGGAGGGAAGCCTTCGTTGCGACCGCAGTAAAGTCCGATGCTCGCGTGGCTCCGTATGCGGCGCAGGTAGTCTTCGGCATTGCTGAGAAACAGTACGTCATCATAGGGGTCGGGGCCATCGGCGGGGTTGGCCAACCAGAAGTCTTGCCACACCATGATGCCATGACGGTCGCACGCCTCGTAGAACGCCTCGTCGGCCACCTGGCCCACCCAGTCGCGAATCATGGTGAAATGCATGTCGCGGTGATAGCCCACTGCGATGTCGTATTCACGCGAGCGGTAGAGCAGGTTGTGCTCGTCGAAACCCCAGTTGCCTCCTAAAGGTATGAAGCGCCGACCATTGACGTAGATACGCAGTGAGTCTTTCGCATCCACGTAGGTCATCTCACGCAAACCTGCCTGATAGGTAATCGAAGATGACTGACTTGCAGTGGCTCCTTGGCTGGAAGCTGGTGTGAATGCAAAGCCGGCATCATAGAGATGGGGCTCGCCATAGCCGTTAGGCCACCACAGCCGGAAACCAGTGCCGGAAAGTTGGGGGAACTGCCGGGGTGAGAAGGCGATTTCTTGTTCTGTTTGTGCTGCCAAGGTGACTGGCTGTTCAAAACGCACATCACCCATCCAACCGCTGAGCGTGCCAGTGACGGGATGGCTGCTGTTGTTGCGAACATAGACCGATGGTGTCACGTGGGCCGTTGTCTTGTCGGAAGAAAGCTCGGTTTTCACATACGGGTCGCTCAAGGTCACCATACCCGTGGCTGTGAGATAAACTTCGTTCCAGATTCCTACCTCGCGGCCGCGCACCGTGGTAATCCAGTCCCAACCTACAGTGGCGTGAAACGTGGGGTTGTCGGCACCGAGAAGACCGCCGTTATATTGGGTCGTGTTCTCGTCTTTCTCCTTGACGGCGGCGAAATGGTCGTTGCATATCACTTCCACAGCCAGATGGTTGGTGCCCTTTTTGAGAAGTCCTGTCACGTTGAACCGTCCTCGCATGAAGGCGCCCTCGATGCGCCCCAGCTTCTGCCCATTGAGGAAGACATTGGCTTTCCAGTTGATGCCGTCGAAATGGAGCCATTGTTGTTCTCCATCCAACTCATCGCCCACCTCGAACTCGTCACGGTACCAGAAGTTGGAGCGGAAAAACGACTCGGATATCTGGTCCACGTCATCGGCATAGTTGGGGTGCGGAACGGCACCGATATTGATATACGAGGCAAGCACGGTGCCGGGTACGGTGGCTGTTATCCAGTCACTGGCATCGAAGTTTGTGGCTGAAATCTCTTCGCCTGTGGCATTCACTTCCGAAGATCTTTGCAAACGCCAGTTGCCGCCACTCAGTTCCTGACGCCCCTTGATGATGGGGGCGGGAGCATGAGGGGTATAAACCACTTTTTGGGGAGAGAGCACTTCCATCTCTCGCAGGGCATACCGTCCTGCATCACCGGCCTCTTGCATCAGCAGCCGTACATAACGGGCGGTGCATTGCACTTGATAGGTAGAGAAGGAAGGACCCGATGCCGACGCTTCTGCGGGTGTCATCTGCGCAACGGTCGTCCACGTCGTGGCATCATCCGACACTTGCACACTGCCTTTCTTAGGAGCAAGATACCAGTTGAGGTTGATTTTCCTGATCGGAAGGTGGTGCCCGAGGTCTGTATACAGCCATTGTTCTCCTCCCTTGTCGCTCATCCATAAACTGCTGAAGTGACGGGATGGCAACGCCTCCACCTCATTGTTGTCGGCATCCATAAACTGTATTTCGCGTATCACCCAATGGGCTGCGCCTTCCATCTCCAGCATGACACGGAAATGCTGCAGCGCCATGGTCTGACTGAAGCTGATTTCCTCATTCAGCACTCGTGCGGGCAGCAGGTCCTGAGCCTCTTGCTTGTTGGGGTCGGAGTGCAACTTGTAGTGCAGGAGGGTCCCTGGCAATCCTTCGGCCTTTTTCTCCCCGATGGTCTGCCAGTGTTCCCCGTCTGATGATGTTTGGCAGCGGAGCGAATATCCTTTTGTGACTTGCTGCTCGTCGTAGGCCACCATGCCCACCACTTTTATTTTCCGCGCCGGGACGCTCATGTTTCCGCCCCAGTCGTATTGTAGCCATGAGTGGCTGCCCATCAGCACATTGTGGGAGTATGGCCCTCCGTCGATGCTCCACTCCGCCTCTCTTCTTGGCAGGTTGCCGGCGGGGGTGGATACCGATAGCAGCGAGGGTTCTGCGGTGTCGCAGATACCATCGGTCACCAAGTGAGCCGTGTGGTTGTAGTCGTAGGATGAAGATGCGTAGGCCATCCGGTGCAAGGCTACGTTGCTCAGACCTACATTGCTTTCTGTCCAACCGACAGTGGGGGCATAATATTCGTTCGGGGCTCCCGGATATTGTCCTATGCCTCGTGTGGTGTCTCCGTCGCCCTGGATGGCGGGCAACAAAAAGCCAATCAGCAATAGAATGTTCATAGATATAGTCTTTGTAGTTTTACGATTTCAAAGCACGCTACTTGAATTTAGCACTGCAAATATATGGAAAATGTTCCGACTTTTAAGGTTTTTAGGTGATTATTTGGGGATTTACCGAAGATTTCGTAGTTTTGCTCAACATAACCAATGACTTTGAAAACGATGAAGATTATTTCTACCTTCCTTCTCGCCATCGTCGCAGTAGTGGGGAATGCGCAAATCAAGGTTGATGTGTCGGAGACTGTGGAACTGATGGCCATCATGTCAAGGACTGCTGGATTCAGGGAGTATTGCATGGACATGGGGGGAAAATACACAAAAGACACGGAAGAGTGGTTCTCTCCCTTCAAAAGCCATCAAGCCATTTCGTATTTTCAGAATTTACGGGCAAAGCATGGCATCAGTTACGATGCCGTGATGAACATGGCTATCAACATTGAAACCAACGGGCAGAAAGTCTATATGATAGGTGACGGGAGTGGCCTGGAAAAACGATGGCAGAATGTGGAGATTGACTCGTTTCTCTGCCGTCTCAACCAATTCTACACCGACACGCGGTTCCACGATTTTTATACCCAGCACCGCGCGTTCTATGAGTCTGTCTTGCATACCTACGAACAGAATGTGATGCAGTTCTTCCACCAGGATTGGTATCCACGCTTCTATGGCACGCAACCGACCGAGAAGTTTGGCATTATCATCGGTTTCACCAACGGCGGGGGCAACTATGGTCCAAGTCGCCAGAGGGAAGGACAGCCAAGGGAGGTGTTCGCTATCTGCGGCTATTACGTCGACGAGGCGACGGGAAATGCTTTTGAAAATGCGGCCGACTATGCTGCGACGCTCATACATGAGTTCAACCACTCGTTTGTCAATCCGCTCTATGAGACCTACGCCGACCAGCTCGGGCCTATTGGCGAAAAGTTGCTGAAGTGGCACCATCGAAACATGAGCAGCCAAGCCTATCGAAATGCTGCCACCGTTATCAACGAGAGCGTCGTACGTGCAGCAGTCATTCTCTATATGCAGGAGAATGGTTTCACCGACGAACAGGTGAAGGCTGAAATGTATGAGCAGATAGCACGCGATTTCCTTTGGATGCCCGAACTCGTTACTGCCACGCAGTATTATACCAAGCACCGAAACCGCTACCGGACTCTCAGCGACTTCTATCCCGAAATCATCAAGTGTCTGGGGAAATATCTGAAAGAAGGAACTAAAAGGATTGAGCGTCCTTTACGCACCAGATAGGCTGAAGGGCATCCTCACAGCCCACTTCATGCCGGCTTGTTACGATGTCAGTATCTGAAGAGTTCCACTTTGAGGAAGGCGGGGTCTGGGCGTCCGAAGTTCAGTCCCTGTCCCGAGAAGCCTTCATCGACAGCGTACAACAGGTCGTAGCGCAACTGTATCTCGTCGCCGTTCAGCCAACGGCCTTCGTGCCAACGGCCCTGCCGGTCGAAGTCGCCCTCGGTCACCTTGGCAAGTCCAACGTACCCTTCGCCATCGGCAGGAAGGAAGGTGATGCGGACATTGGAACCGAGGAAGAGGTAGCCCTCTTTCTGGCGGATGGCGATGGCATAGCCCATGGCGTCGGGCTCGTAGGTGCCGCCTGTGAGTTGGGGAGCACCACCGTTGCGCATGCCGCTGGAGATGAGTTCGCACACGATGCGCACATCACTAATGGTGATGGTGTCTTTCACTTTCATGGGCTCGCTGCCTTTCAGCCATGCCGCACCGATACGGCCTTCTGCCTGTGCGGCAAGTATGGTGTCGGCCACACACCCCATCTTTTTGTACAATTGGCAGAAGGAGGCGTTCGACTTATCATCGCAGTTGCGCTCAAAACCGAAGGGTGAATAACCGATGGCACCCATGGCACCGATGGCGTATGCGGCATTGGCGGCACCGTTCTGGCCGGAGCGGGACTCTGGTATGAACACGGGATTGCCGGAGCGTGAATAGAGTTGCAGGAGGGTGGGGAAGTCATTCAGGTAAATGTCGGGCGAGAGAATGTCGATATGAGGTGCGGCGGCACGCCAGATGTCGTGGTTCTGCGCCTGCGGACCTCCGGAGGGATAGTTGCCGGGACGTGTGTCTTCGGGCTGAACAATCCATGCATTCACGAAGACGGGAAGGTCGTACTCTTTCTTCCCCGCTGCGGTGATGCGTTCCATGTAGGATGCATAGTGCCATGCCATGAATAGTTCGGCGGTGCGGTCGTTCTTGCCGAACACTTCTTCCCAAGTGCCTTCTGTCTTGCTGCCATTCTGCTCCCAGGCCTTGCTGGTCTCGGGCAGCAAGGTCTCTTTATGGGTCTTCAGCCACTCGGTTAACGCCTGCGGCACCTGTCCTTGATAGGCTGCTTCTGCCAATGGACAGTAGTCGCGGGGATGGCCATGCAGTCCCACCTCGTTCTCCATCTGCACCATCACCACGGTCTGCTTCACGGCGTCTGTCTCCTTCAAGTGTCGCATCATGGCGGCGAAGGCCTTGGCATCGGCTTCGCACGTCTCGGCACCTAATGTGGTGAGGATGGGCAGGGGCTTGCCTTCGGGCGTCTGTGCCAGTGGGAAGCGCTTGGAGTCTTTTTTCACCCATGTGGGGGTGTAGCTGGTGATGCCGTTCTTCCATGAGCCAAACCACAGCAGGGCGAGTTTCTTGTTGTGTTTGCGGGCATCGGATACAAGGTTGTCAACCACGGTGAAATCAAACTGTCCCTCGATGGGCTCGGTTTGTTCCCACGATACCACTGCAAGCACAGTGTTGACCCCGCTGTCCTTTAGTTTAGGCCATACGCTCTTCATGTACTCACGGCTCGATGAGGTGCTGTTGCCCAATTCGCAGCCCAGCACCAGCCAGGGCTTTTCCTGGACGATGAGTTGAGTCACGCCGCCTCGTTTTTCCAAATGGGGAGGCTGTATGTTCGGCTCTACATCTTCGGTGGGCGGCTGGCAACCGTTCAGGCTGCATATCATCACCAATACAGTTGCTATGGATAAGGCGTGGCTGCATGCTGCCATAAGTCCGTTTATTGATAATTCTCTTCTTTCCATTTTTGTGTTAGCTTTTTCCTGTGTTGCGGTTCTGCAGCTGCCCCCCTCACGCCCCATGAACCTTTAGGCTGATGACCATACTCTAAAAAACTTAATAATCAGTGCTTTCGATACCGGTGTAAGGGTCGTTGTATTTCAAGAGGTTTTCTATCAGCCTCCGGTTCCATTGTTCCACCTCGTTGGGCTGTTTCTTGGCTTTCAGCTTGTTCAGCATGACCTTCCAGTAGGGCTTCTCGAAGTTGTATATGATGAAGCCGGCGTCAAGGACATCGGTGCTGAGCCAGGGCCATCCCGGGTCTTTCGCGTAACGCAGTATGATGGTGTTCATACGATCATTTTTGACATCGAGTTCGCCTGTCTGGGGATTGATGTCGCAAAAATGCAGGTTGACACCCTTGTCTGCCGGTGAGAAGGCAAGATGGTAACGCCCCGGGGAGAGGCGCATTTTGTCGGTCAGGTCTCCTTTGCCGTCTTCGACGAAGAAGTAGCTCACATCAGGACTGTCGGGGAGTATCGGACCGCTCATCGTGTCGTCCGTGATGGTGATTGCACCGTCATCGGTCGGCTCAAACTGGCTTTTCAGTATACGAAGGTAGGCCTGGTTGCGGTAGGATATCAGGTCGTCGCAGTTGATAAGTGAAAAGAGCATCATCTTGTCGCTGTATGCAGTCAGTGTCGTCACGTCGCCTATTTTCTCGGCCTCGAACCGTGCGCTTTGTCCTATCATGTCCTGCTTACCGGATGTCTCTTGGTAAACACCGTTTCCTGTGGGTTTCAGATAGAGTGTCAGGGGGCCTTCAGCGGCTTTGACAACGAAAAGGTCGCCTTCTTTTGACACGCTCATGGCTCCCATGTCCCAGGAGACGAACTGGCTGATGCCGTCAATGGAAGCGTAGGTCTTGGACGGCTCATCTGTTTGCGATATGGATTCTTGCTGGTCAGTCTGGATCTGGTCGTTACCGGCATTGGCGTTTTTGGGACCGCAGGCTATCAGAAATGAAACAGCCAAAGCTAATTGGAAAATCGTTTTCTTGTGTGTCATGTGATGAGATGGTTTAAGGGGGGGTGTTTTATGGGGTCGTAGATTGTTGTAGTATGCAAAAATAGTTATTTATTTCTTGTCCTCAAAATTTTTTCAAGGCAAAAAGACAAAAACCACATTTTTTAGGTGCTGGAACTTATATCGTGCTGTCTCCATAGATGATAAGTATCGTAATTATTCCGAGAAAAACGAAGTATAGGCGGAAACATACCTTGTCCATCTTTGTACGGAATTTTCTGAAACTAACGTCAAGGAGCGTCCATGCCGTGGCACCATATTTCTTGATTCTCATGATAAGATACATGATTCCCATTATGGCAGCATTTATCAATAACGAATAAATGAGTGCCTTGGATACATCTGTATAAAGATAAGAATCAATGACATTACCTTCATCATCATATGGAACGAGGGGTTCTGAAAGCGACATATACAAAAGACCTACGATAGTCCATATCACTATAGAGCCCATATGCGCATATAAAAATGCATCCCTGCGGTTGCCTACAACAAAATGATACATATAATAGATATAGTAAAATGAGTAGAACCAAATCGATAGTGCTAAAGAAACTATTACAGGGATGGGCATGGAGTGAATAAAAGTATCATCAAATAGAGCTATTCCTATCAAAAACATCATACCCGACAAAACAAGGGCTAACAGGAAATAAGTTGACAATAGGGCGTTGACTATGGGGTGACGCTTATGATACGTACTCGAAAAATCATGTCTTACCTTTGACAGCCACGATTTCTTAGGGCGCGACGGACCATCGTCGATTTCCAGGTCGGTGTAACGGTCATTGGCGATAGTTGAGACTTCATCAAATACTGAAGCTATGGTGGTGCATCCCGAGGAAGGATGGCTTGTTTGGAGCGTTGACTCTTTCAGGGTCTGTTCTCCTGTTATTTTGTTACTTTTCATCTTGGCTATTCTAACATCTTCTTTATTTCATCCCAGTTGATACTGCCATCTACACTGAGCGGGTAATCATTTTCATCAACGACGATTTCCTTATTGTAGAGGTCTATGAATACGCTCGTCTTCCCTTTGCCCCAACTTGATTTCAGTCCTTTCTCAAATACAATTTTACTGTGGTCGACCACATCGTATTTGAAGGTCATGGTGTCGGCATCCTCTTTAAAATAATTGCTCAGTATTTCATATTCATTCCACGACTTAATCATGTAAAAACCTGTGCCATTGCTGAAGAACTTATAATATTCTTCCTGCCCGTCATGGTTTCCATTATTAAGCTCTGAGAGCTGGAAAGCATATCCGTCAAGGCTTTTGTAATATTCCTGCTTTGCGACCCGATGTTTCTGAACCCACATATTGCCAACGTACAAACAGGCCAAAATGCCGACGATGGTGACGAAGGTCAATAGACAGCCCTTTTTGCGTCGTTGGCGCTCTTCTGCATTGATGTCGTAGATAAACGACATGACAGATGGGTAGCGATTGTCTGGCGAGGGACTCATCGCCTTCTCTATTATACGTATGTTTTTTTCTGATAAGTTGAGGGTGGATAACTTTCTATGCAGAAGGTCGGGATGGGCCATCAGCTCATCGGATGGAGGGGGTGTTTCACCAGTAATTAGCTTGTAGAAAGTTGCACCAAGTGCATAGACATCTATCGTGGCCTTGAAGTCTTTCTTGCGCCTCTTGAACTCGGTCTGCTCTACTGGGGCATATCCTCTTGTACCAAGACCCACAGGACTTGTCGTATCTGGCAGTTCGTTTTCGGTATAATAACGGCTCAGACCGAAGTCTATCAGGATGATTTGACCATCAGAGGCGCGGCGCATCACGTTTCCCGGTTTCAGGTCAAGATGAAGCATGTGGCGTGATTCGTGCATGTAGCTGAGGCCATATGCTATCTTGGTGATTATTCCGACGGCTTCTTCTGTTGTAGGATGAGCCTTGGCGAGGTATGAGTTGAGATTCTCGCCCTCAATATATTCCATCGAATAGTATACCGTCCCGTTGGTCTCAAACACTTCATATGCCTTTACGATATTGGGATGGTTCAACAGTATCAGGTTCTTCGCTTCTGCCACAAACTCTGCCTTGCATTGGGCTATGGATATGGTATCCGAACAGGACGACACAATACCGGATTCGTCGCGTGAACTGACTCCGTCTACAAAAAATTCTTTTATTGATACTATCTTGTCCTTTATCCTTCCATCTACGATTTTCGCTTTGTAGGTTATTCCAAAAGTTCCATGGCCAAGCGTAGCCTCTATCTTATAGCTGCAATTTGCACTTTTTAAGATAGTGCCTGGCAAAAGTGTTCTTTCTATGTCATTGTTTGGGGGCATGGTCTGTCAAGTGATGATGCCTTGTTGATGAATTGGCGGAAAAGTAAAATCTTCTGGCTGATATTTATCCAGCCATGATGATGTTGCAAAAGTAGGAAATATATTTAGAAATGACGAAATATGACTGCATTTTATTTATCTTTCCTCTTTCTCCGTCTCCTCTGTTGCACATGGTCGTCCGCAAAGTCAATTCAGCACAGAACTTCTTCGCAACTCGGAAAATGAAAAACAATAATTTGGTTTTTCATTCACTTTAGACTACCTTTGCAAGAGGATGTGATTTCAAGCAACAAATGCCACCTTGTCTATATTGGTATGAACAAACTTAAGATTTTCATCGTTTCCGTCATTCTCTACTGCATCACCGCTCTATCCTCGTTTGGCGGTAATAGGTTCCCTGCAGTCAGCGACACTGCACACGACGGTTATTTCCCCCTTGCATCAGAACAGAAGGCGACAACCATCTTTACTGACGAGCAGGATTTCAAAGTGGTTGACATTGCCGCCGACATGTTGGCCGACGATGTGGAAAGGGTGACCTCCCACAGACCCGTGCATAAAGTCATTGGCAACCACAAGTTGTTGCCAAAAGGTGCTGCCATCGTGGCGGGCACCATCGGGCACAGCCGACTGGCCGAATGGATTGTTGACCGACAAAAGATTGATGTGTCGGGCATCCTCGGCAAATGGGAATCTTTCCTTATTCTGACCACGACTCATCCCAAATACCACACCCCATTGCTGCTTGTCCTGGGCAGCGACAGACGGGGGACGGCATTCGGACTGACATCGCTATCGGAGGCCATCGGGGTGTCGCCATGGTACTGGTGGGCTGATGTGACACCAAGGCGAAAGGCGGCGCTGTATCTTGAGCCTGGCGCCTTCCGGCAGGATGAGCCCTCGGTGCAGTACCGGGGCATCTTCATCAACGACGAGCGTTTCGGAGGGTGGGCTCGATGGGCCGAACAGACATTCGACAAGGAGTCGGGGAAGGTGGGGCCGAAAACCTATCAGAAGGTGTTCGAACTGCTCATCCGCCTGAAGGCCAACTATCTGTGGCCTGCCATGCACCCCGGCACACAGGCCTTCAACGACGACCCGGAAAACGCACGGCTGGCCGATGACTATGCCATCGTAATGGGCTCATCGCACTGTGAGCAGATGCTGCGCAACAACGAAGGGGAATGGAAGGCTGTTGGAACTTACGGCGATTTCAACTATATCACCAACCGCCAGACCATGCAGCAATACTGGGAGGAAAGGGTGCGCACTAATGGGAAGTATGAGAACACTTATACGCTCGGACTGCGAGGCATACACGACTATCCGATGGAGGGGGCCAACAACACTGCTGAGCGGGTGGCACTGATGCAACAAGCCATCGACGACCAGCGCGATATGCTGAGGCGAAACATTCAGAAACCGATAGAGGAGATACCACAAGTGCTGTGTACGTATGAGGAAGTGCTCGATGCCTATCACAACGGACTCAAGGTGCCCGACGACGTGACGCTCCTGTGGAGCGACGACAAACATGGCTATTGCCGTAACCTCTCCAATCCCGAAGAACAGAAGCGCAAAGGAGGTGCTGGCATTTACTACCATCTCTCGTATCACGGAGACCCTGCCAGCTGGATCTGGCTCAGCCCTCTTTCGCCGTCTTTCCTCGCTACGGAATTGACCAAAGCCTATACATTCGGAGCACGAAAAATATGGGTGTTCAATGTCGGAGATATAAAACCTGCTGAAAAGGAAATCGCTTTTGTCATGGACCTTGCATGGGACATCAACCGATGGAAACCCGACGAGGCTCATCATTATATCTGTTACTGGGCTGAAAAAACTTTCGGACACGAGACGGCGCAAGAGATGGCCGACATCATGGCGGGGTATTACCAACTGCAGGCTGGGGGAAAAGACGCCCATGTCTGGTTTGTCAACTATTCTGAGACACAGATTGAACAGCGTATTGCTCGGTGGCGGGCTCTGGCTGCTCATGCGGCCGATTTGGCGGAGCGCATACCTGCACCGCTGAAGAATGCCTACTTCGAACTCATCTGCTATCCTGTGCGGGGAGCTGCTATGCTCAATGAGTACCAACTGCTCGCACGCCGCAGTATGGTAAGGGCAACACGATGCGACAGTATAGGTGCCATGGCTGATGCCGATAGGGTGAAGGAGATGTTCACCCAACTGAATGATTGGACCAGGCTGTATAATGAGGGGATTTTTGAGGACACCGACCAGAACAGCGGGAGTCAAGCAAGGCCGGGTGGACCAATGGTGACGGATAAAGGTCAAGCCAAATGGACGCATTTCTTCGACTGGCAACCCTATCACTGGTTCCGATCCGAGAAAATAGAACAGCCCATCGCTACGCCGGAGTTGATTTCTGAGGCCATGCACGGACCCAGACCCTGTTTCTTGTCTGTCGGCGATGCGCTCTCCTGCGAGGGTACCTTGATAGAATGCGACAAAGATGGGGAAATTCCGCTCTGGATGGAAGCACTGACACCTGTTCGCAATTTCTCCAAGAAACCCAAAGACAATGTCTTCTGCCATGTCTATCTTCATCACGCTGCTGTCACCACCCAGCAGTTCGATGCCTCTGCCACACCTATCAACAACATCTGGCATGCACCCTATGTGGGACCGATGTGGAGCCGGGTGGGGACGCTCAAACTGAAAAAGGGCGAAAACCGCCTGTATATCTCCGACTTGAAGTCTGATGCCCGTATCGACCATATCTTTATCGGCACCTATCCACCGTTTGCCAATGAACCACGCCTCCGTATCCCAGCCTACGACTACCTGCAAAAACATGAGAGTATCAAGCGCATTCCCCAACTGGGTTTTTCCGATGGGATGATGGTGGAGCGGTTCGATACGCCATCCTATGAGCAGGTCCAGGATGCCCCATCCATCGAATATGAACTTGACTTGTTGGCCACCGATTCCGTTGTCGAGATTCGCACTTTGCCGACATTGCATGTATATGATGGCCGCGATGCTCGTTACGCAGTGCAGATAGGGGATGGCGCCCCCACCGTCTTTTCCATACATGCCAATGATTTCACCGCAGAATGGCGATGGAACGTGCTGAGGGGCTATGCTTCACGTAGCATTCCCGTGAACTGCAGCGGCCGGCAGCGACTGCGCATCTCCTTGCTCGACCCCGGCATCGTGCTACAAGAGCTGCTCATCCACTCCAAGAATTGTCCTTAGGCTTTAGACTTTAGACTTTAGGCTTTAGACGCTAGACTTTAGACTTTGATTTCAAGCCACCGTGAGGCGGCCGTTAGGTCGCCCTTAATCAATAGCCCGTAAGCCAAGCCCGTGTGCCCTCAAAGCATACGTCTAAACTCCTAAACTACTAAACTCCCAAACTCCCCAACTCCCTCAAATAATCTCCATTTTTAACATCTCCCCATACAATATTTGCATCTTCTCTGCATTATTGATGTGTATATACCGTTTTTCCAAAACCTCATCGTATGAAACAGGTAATGACTGTCATGTCGAAATCACTTCTCGCCGTATTGTTATCCATATCCTTCACTTCGTGTGCCACCATGTTTTCTGGTACGAAGGCGGACATTTTCATCGATGGCGACGTAAAGGAGCCCGTGACCATCAACAGCACTGCCGGAGAGTATAAGGATGTCACGTTGCCCACGCTCGTTGAGGTGAAGCGGCGGCAACTCAATGGACAGCATATTCACATCTCTTCGGAGCACCATTACTTCGACGACATTGTGCTGGAGAAGTCTCTCAATGCGTGGGCTTTGGTCAGTGTGTTGATGTATGGACCGCCATTCCTGGTCGACTTGATGACGAATGCCGTAAGCAAACCCAAATACGACCAGTTTTATATCATGCCTTTGGATAGTGTGTCAATGGCCGATTCGCTCCACAGGCTTAGACCGGCGGTCTTGATTTCTACTATGGGGCCTGACACAAGGGCAAGACTAAGGCGGCAGAGACTGCCTGCAAAATTTTCTCGCCATGAGTTCAACGCCACTTTGGGTGTCGGACCCAATCAGGCTGACCACTTCACAAAACGATATGTCGATGACTTCATCATACCCATGAACATGGAAACGGATGCCGAATGTGGAAATATCTTCCGTGATTCCTATCTCATAGGAAAGATGGAATACCACTATCGTCTTAACAGAAAATGGGATATCGGTGCCGTGACTGCATGGGGAAAATCTACAGAGAGTTACATCGAGAAGGACTATTACATGAAGGCAGAACACCAGCAAAATCTTCCCGACACCACCACTTATGGTTACTCTAACTGCCGCAGTTTCTCTTTTGCTCCTTCGGTAAGATACACCTGGTATGAGACGCGCACCTACCGTCTGTTTTCCCGCCTCTCGTTGGGCCTCATGCGCCATCACCTCCAATTCGATACCGAGGATTGGAAATGTAGCCGCGAAAACAAACCCTACCGTACCCTCATAAAAGAAGAAAACTTCGACAAACTCAAATGGCGAATGGCTTATCAGTTTTCTCCTATTGGCATTAGTGTAGGGGCCGGACCCTTGAGGCTTGTCGCAGAATTAGGCTATGGATACCTAGGCGTATGCAACGTCGGTCTCGGCTTTTCCTTCTAATAACGCCTTTATTCAAGAGCAAAAAGTCTAATTAGAACAAAGTACTCGAAAAAAATGGACCAAAAAACAGGTGAAATTCTAAAAAATGAGAGTGAGCTTCCTTGCGGGTGTCAGCAATTCCAAGGACGGTCATAGAGGCGATAAGGGGTCCTGTAGCTGATGTTCCGAATGAGGGATCTATTGTTGTAGCCAGCCCTGCCGATAATCGCTGCTTCCCCTGCCTCGATAAGGGCTATAGCCTCTCGCCTTGTGACTCTGATTTCCTCGCTTCTACGTTCCCAGTAGTCCTGGTTGTATTCACTGTCAATGTAATGGTAGTCGAAATCTACTTCTATGGTGACATATTCGCGGTACCAGCTTTCAAGGTCTTCCCGCTTTCTTTGTTCTTCTCTCCTTTGCTCCTCTCGATACCTTTGCTCCTCTTCGAAATCACTCTGATGATGTGATGAGGATAAAGCATATCCTGTCCGCTGGCTCTGCTGCAACTCCGAATTCCGGTTTTTCAAATCTCTGATGATCCTGTCCTTCCGTTCCAGTTCTTCCGCATATTGCCGGTTCTTCTGCCGCAACGATTCTTGATACTGTTGGTCTCTCTGCTTTTCCGACTTCCTTTTCTGATGCCAGTGCTTTATCCCACGGTATATAGACATAATAGAGGAGATGACGAAACCTGCGACCAGAGACAAGGGTAAGGCTTCCTCGTCATTGAAGGCATATAGCGTTACGGCGGCAATGATTCCTGATAGGAAGACAAACAGCGTGAAGAAATACTTCCAGTTGCCAAGTCTGTTGTCGGGGTCGTTACTATTCTTCAGTATCCTGAACAGCGTGGCAAAGACGGAGAAAACGACAGCTATCAGAAGCCCGGCAACGACAGTGTCTGCGTCGGCATTCATCAGACCGATGGCGGCTGCCAAGACGATGACAACCGTGACAACCAAAACGACAAGGAAGAACTTGACGTTGGTCATCTTTTTAGATGAGGAGCTAAACTTTCCCATTTACTTCATGCTTGTTGTGCGCAGATAGGTGAAGGTCGTTATCTCTTGGCTTCGAAGACCCTGACTTCAAATCCGCATGCCCTGCATCTGTAAACAACATAAGAGCCTTTCGGCTGTTCATCCTCAGAGACAGCATACATCCAGTAACCACAGGTGCTCTGAGGGCATTTCATTCCTTGTGCCATGATAACAATTATTTGGGTTGATTATACAATTCGCCTACAAATTTAGGCATAATAATTTAGATTTATAAGCCAGCCGAGATAAAAATGCAAACAAATTTACTCGAAATGTTGGCTTTCGCTCATTGGGAAACACGTATTTGCTGTGCTATTCCATGTGTTCTTTGTCGCTGTCTATGCCCTTCTAATCATCTATGATGGTGATTCTTCCTTGTGGCTCTCTATATGCGTCACCCAGTTGCCCCCTAAGCGCAGTGGTCAAGTACATCTCCACGGCATCACGTATCGATCTTTTATCAGCCTTGAGCACCTTACAATCTTTCAATATTCCATAGAATCCATTGTTGGTGTAGAATGTCCCCAACGACACGCTATTATTTTTCGTAAGCTCAAGCGGTTGGTAGTCACCACTTTCATGGTCGAGCACCATCACATCGGTCACCGCATCACTGTTCTGATGCACCGTATATCTTAAGCCTGAGCACTGTGGGAAATAGATTTCTTTTGATGGAAGGTTTTTCGTGCATTGTTCCAACATGCTCATGAGCAATTCACCACTCACCTCAATCAGGAACATTTTGTCTTCGAAAGGCATGAGATTCATCAAGTCTTTTTTCGTGATATCTCCTGAGGCTAAATCCGTGGCGAACGAATTGCCGTGATGGATGGCTATATCCGCATTGTGGAAATGGCGGAATGCGTCAGTCACCAAATCACCAATGGGTGTCTCCATAGTCGTCGACAACGGGGTCTTGTCTGGTCCGAGAGAAATCAGAGGATAGTTACTGTGGCATAAGACCACTTTCACCTGTTCTGCCACTTGCGATTGGATATCATCAACGGCCTGTGCCACGGAAGGGCTTATTTGCTCTATTTCCTGAGTAGGCAAAAGCGATGTGGTCATTTCACCATTGGCCTTGATCAGCAATTTCCCGATATGTTTGAACTTGTTGCCAGTCTGAGATATGAGCACCGGTTTCCCGTCAAGGTTGTTCACCCGCTCCTGTGCTATAGAAGTGTGGGAATGGGCGTCAAGCACCACATCAATTCCCCTCGTACCTTTGACCAAATCATGGGATGTATGAGCAATTGACGATTTTTCGCCTAAATGAGAAAGCACCACCACATAGTCGGCGCCATTGGCCCGCGCTTCGTCAACGCCTTTTTGCACCAACTCTATCAGTCGGTCATTATGAAGGTCATTTATATTTCCTAAGCAGGTGCTCCATGTCAATTTTTTGAACACCTACTTATAAAAATCATTACACATTTATTTAAATATACAAAACTTCCTCAGTGCTGCTCTTAAGCCAAAGCACCAATGACAGCGCAAATTTAGATAATTTATGCGAACTTGCCAAAAATGCGAACCTTTTTGTGATTCTCAAATTACCTCCCTTCGGTCAGTGGGTCTTCGACAAGTCTCTCTAATTCG
>CAMHEL010000023.1 GCA_946184125.1 uncultured Prevotellaceae bacterium | reverse complement strand
ATGTCTAAACTCCCAAACTCCTAAACTCCTAAACTCCAAAGAATAGACGCTAGACGTTAGACGCTAAAATCGTGAGAATGCGGCCAAAGAGCGGAAACCATGCAAAAAAACCGTCAAAAAACCTTATTTTTCATTCACAATTGATAGTTTATTAGGTTTTGAGAACTCTCTTGGGTAAACAGATGTTAGAAAAGCTTTTCCCTTTTTCCTCATGATGACGAGAAACAAGATTGTATTTACATGTCTGGCTGTTCTGGCCCTGGTGGGGGTGGTGATGCTCCTCCGCATCCATCCACGTGTGGTGTTCTCACTCGACGGACTCGACCTGACCGGCACCGACGCCATCACCGTCGGACGTGGCTCCGTCGTGAGTTTCGACCAGTTGCCACGCGACTATCTCACCATTACTCGCTCGGGCAATCAACTCGTATGGACCATCAACGACCAATGGGTCAGGCAGGATTCCGTTTACTACATGAAGGTCAACGACGAGAATCCCAACCGTCATTCCATCAATCCGGCACAAAGCATCGTGGTGAACACTGGCCGCCACACCTACACACTGCCTGCGAGTGAAGTCGACGAACTGCTCAGCGGACACGACTCGCAGTATGTGCTGCTCCACCATGCCCTCGACAAATACCTGCGGCAGCACGGTCACAACGGCCTGCCCGAGGAGGATGCCAAAGCCATCAGGTCATTCTTCTTCCGCACGAAGAAGACCTTCCCCATCAAGCGCGTCGGTCCATGGCAACTCGTCATCATCGACACCAAAACACGGCTCACCGGCGAAGGGGCCGACATCACCTACGTCACCTCAGGCACTGTGGGCAACCGATGCAAAGTGCAATTCTACCGGATGTCGGACAACAGCCTGAAGTCGGACGACAGCGACCTCTTCCGCATAGGCGACATCAGCCACATCACGAAGCCGGTACTCATCACCACCGAATGGGGTGCAGGCCATGCCACCATAAGCCGCGCCGAGGGCACCATGACCATCCGCTATCCCAAGCCGCTCACCTACACCGAGGACAAGAACACGCTGCTGTCCATCACTCACGACAGGACGAGCACCATCACCATCAAGCAGGATGACGGCGGACTGCCCACCGGCGACGACATCTACATCCCACACTTCTCATCGAGCGTGCCCACCGAGTTGTGTCACCTCCACATCAATGGCAACACCCTGAGCCTTGGCTCGCACGACCTCACGGCGCGGCACACCCTCCTGCCCATCCTGCCCGAAAAGCGCATCATCATCGGCAACGCAGCGCTGTACCTGCATGCCGGCACTGTCGGCCGTGCCTTTGTGCTCTCCTATCTGTGGCTTCCCCTGCTCATCTTCCTCATCATCTTCCTCACATACCCCAGGCTTGTCGCCGTGCCTCCCCAGGCCCGTCTCCCGAAAAGCGCATACGACCTTCCGCATGTCTTCCGCATGGTGGCCGCCATCGCCGCAGTCTATTGCATCTGCCGTGCCGCCATCGCCATCAAGCTGACGTGGACCTATCCCTACTTCGAGAAAATCACCACCATATCGGTCTGCTCGGCGGCTCTCATGCTCACCCTGCTCTTCACCCTCTCGCTGCTGCTCAACCACAACTTCCTCACCGCCCGCTCCATTGCCAGGAGGGGTGCGACCAAGCGCTTGGAGCCCTGGGTGGCAGTGGCCATCAGCACCGCCGCCGTGATGCTCTGTGCCCTTGCCCTGCAATACACCGAGCGCCATGCCAACAGCATGGTTCTGTCATCATACCTACCCGATCAGCGCCTCACCCTCTGGCCCTTTGACTGGCGTATCCTTTGGCCACCACTGTGGAGCGACATCGACGCCGTGGTCGACCTCCACCGCAGCGTGCCCTTCACCCTGCTGTGGTTCAACATCATCGCCATCCTTGTTCTTATCGCATTCAACATCTTCGGGAAGCCCCAGCTCACGCTCCACAGCTGGCTGCTCAACTCCAAGGTTCCTTTCACAAAAGAGGTGGTTGTGAACAATGTAAGATATTACACAAAGTTTCTTAGCCGTGCCGACCTCACCGCCGTGTTCATTGCCGCCTTCTATGCTGTCCTCGCCGCCCTCGCCACCACCCTGCCAGGCAACTACTCCACCGCCGCCATCACCCTCTGTGTGATGCTGGGTGCCGGGTTCGCGCTCAACCACATGGACTACCAGAGCAACCGTTACGTGGCGGGTGCCATCACCCTCACCATCGCAGGCCTGCTTTTCATGGGAGCCATCGGTTTCCTCCTCGTCTCAAAAGCCGACAAAGGATACATCACCAACTTGCCGGGCCTCATCATCTTCATGGCCGTCATCTTCATGGCGGCATGGAAGAAGACGAAGAAACATGGCAACGAGAACAGAGAACGCCAAAACGAGATAAGAATCATCAAACGCGTCGTGACCGCCCTTTTCGTCGTTGTCTTCATCGCTGCGCCCTTGTTCTTCCAGTGGAAATACGACCCCGAGGAAGTGCGTTACGACCGCAGCCCGAGACGCTTCATGACCACCTCGCAGTTCGAGGACTACCTCTCGAGCGGTTACCGCTATGCGGTGAGCGACGGTGAGTTCATGATGGTGATGACCCACAGCATGTTCAACACGTCGGGCGCCGACCCGCTATCCCCCGAGCGCCATTACCTGCACCCATCGGTGTCGACCGGTCAGTCGCCCGTCGTGCTCAACGACCTCTGCGTGCCCATCGCCTTCTTCGGCACATACGGCATTGCAGCATACCTGCTCTATTTCGGCCTCGTCGTACTGCTCCTCTATGCCGTGGTAAGCACTGCGATGCCTGAGAGCGACCCCAGGAACCGGGGCAACGCCGTTCTCGACGCCACCATGGTGTGGAAACTGCTTGCCGTCATGATGTGGGCAAGCACCACCTACTACCTCTATGCCTCTTACGTGGGCATCCTTCCATTTACAGGCCGTCTGAATCCGGGATTCGGAGCCGATTCCGTTGGAGAAGCCCTCGAGAGCACCTTCCTCATGGCATTCATGACAGCCACGGCATACAAGTTACGACCCACCGTCCAACACTAACGAATAAAAACATGGACAAGACCACCTTTTCCTATTATTGCCACAACTTCCTCAACTGGTTAGCGGGAGGTTTCCGCACCAAACCTGTCGTCATACGCCTCGCCGTGCCTGGTTCCACTGCCAGCGGAAAGACTTACCTGCTGGCCGACATCGTGGGCAGCATCGAGAAAATGGGCTATGAGTATTGCCCCAGACGGGCCGGCAGCACCCCACACCGCAACAAGCAAGACCTGATTAGCAACCAGGGGCTGACCACGCCTCGGGCTTCTTTCCGACAAAAAGACCTCTACGTGCTGCCCTTCAAACTCAGGAACAGCCGCCACGCCAAAATCCTCTTGGTCAAACTTCTCGACGTGCCTGGCGAGGCCATGCACATCGATTCGCTCCATATGTTCAACGCCATCAAAGAGTCGCTCACCAACTGCAACAAGAAGTATTTCGAAGTCACTACTTGGTGGAATGCCGAGCACCACAGCGCCGTACGCACTGTCAAAGCAAGAGAGAATGTCAAAGGCACTAAATACCCAGGCATCATCATCCACGTGCCCCCAAGAGGGAACCAGGCCAGCAACGAATATATCAACACCGAAAGCCGCGAGCTGCAACTCCAAGAAGAAGACTATAAGGCCGTGAATGGCTGGAAGTTCTGGAAGAAGGGGAAAATCACCGGTGCGGAACTATTCGAGCACTTCCTCGACTACGACACCGACAGCGCCATCGAGGCCATCTATGACGCGTGGGAGAAACTCGACATCGCCAGCCACCTGCCCGCATCACTCAAGGGAGATAACGACCCCACGGGCTGCGAGCACTTCAGACAGGCGTTTCAGAACGACTTCTTCTGCCATTACTATACGGAGAAGGCCACCGACGTGGTGATCTGCGACCTCTGCTGCACCCCCTCAGCCCATGAACAAAACCCAGAGAGCAAACAACAAGAGACCGCTGCAAGCCCACAACACGGCGTCGCGACCAGCAATAAAGACCATTTCATCGAAATGATGCAAGCGCTTGAGCAAGTCCTCAAAAGCGGCACCAAGAAAAGCTATATGGTGCTCAAGGCTATCGACCTCGTCATGAAGGATGACCCTTACCGTGTACTCTACCGACTCAGTGGCATGGGCAGCGCCCCTTCCTTGTTGGACGACGAAGAGCATGGAGAGACTGCCAACGAGCCTGAGCGCGACCCCAACCTGGTCTATTCCTTGTTCATCATGCTTCTCGCCAAGGCCCGGCACCTGGGGTTGCTCAGCAATGGGGAAAAGGCCAACGAGTGCCAAATGCCCGACACCATCACCGTCGAGCAGGCACGCACATGGCTCACGGAAGCAGAAACGAGAAACACGCCCGACGACGCCATCAACTGGGTCGTGGAAGCCTACAACTCATTGAACAAAGACCTCTTCGATACGTTCTTCGAAGACCCCGAAAACTATTCCACACCCAGTGGACTGAGCCTCGACGAGCATATCAAACAGCGGATAGATGAGTTCCGAAGCCTTAACCCCATGCCCGACGACCAAGTCAAAGGCACCGCCGAGAAAATGCTCGACCTGCCCAAGCACACCTATTTCGTTGCCACACCTATCGACGACGATCTCCGCAAATGCGAACCAACCGAAGACTCACCCACCCTCTTCACTGGCAAAGCCCAGTACTACAACCACCGCATGCATTTCGGTGCCCTGCAGCTCACCATCGACATGCTCAAAAACGCATCGACAAGCATCGACTATTCCGACACCTACAAAGGATTCGGGAAAATACTCGAACATTTCTTCGACTGACCATGAGCACGACCACCATCCATATCGCGCACAAGGTGCTGGGCTCGCTCACCACACAGAAGGGCGACACCGTCCTGTCGTTCACCCCCGGCGTGTCGAACGCCGCCCAGCAGCTGGCCATGCTCTCCGCCGCCGGAGCACCCGCCGGCCATGCCTCGTTCTATGTGCTACCCCATGCGCGTGCGGGTATGCTCCATCTCATCCACGTGCAGGGCGACCACACCATCTTCGCCAACGGCATACGGAAATATGCCACACGGGCTGTGTATGAGTGCCCGCTCGAGGAGACCGACAGCATCGGTGGCTACACACCCGTGGTGGAGGCCCTCGGCGCCATGCGACACTACGACACGACCGACTACAATGCCACCGACATGCATGAGGTGAAAGTGGCCAGGAAACTCAGGCTCAATGCCGACGAGCTGACGCTGCACGCCTACATCGCCTATGCACTCACTCACGGCTGCCGCATCTTCATCCACCTTGGCAGCGATGAGCAGCATTATGCCGACGAACTGAGGCAGTCGGCACGCCTCGAAGCGCTGTTCCATGCCATCGACCACCTTCCGCCACTGTGGCGCCACCTCACATCGATGGCCTTCGCCGTGGTGAGCAGTTGCCAGGCCGCGCAAGCCCTGGAACCGACCATCGTCGCCCACCTCGACGACACCGCCATGTGGCAAGGAACACCCAACGCGCTGTTCATCGACTGGACCGGCGAACACCCCAAGTGGGCCGGAAACCAGCCCGATGTGGCTCCCTGCAACGAAGAACTGCAACATATCGCCACCAACGACCCGACACAGGAACACACTACCGACAAGACGCCCGACACTCCCCGGCCACGGACCTGGCTCAGATGGACCGTCGCCGCCCTCGCCGCTGCCGCGGCGGCGGCTGCTGCCTATATATGCAATATGTAACCCACACCACTTTACCAACACCTTCATGGAAATCGTAAAAAACTGGTTTCACGACTATAAAAAACTGACGATATGGAGCATCGCCGTGCTGGTGCTCATCATCATCGGCTTCACCCTTTTCAAGGGCAAGACCAGCTTGGGACGGTTGTCGAAAGAGACCGTCTATACGCCAACCAGCGACAAAGGCTTCATCCTCAAGGCCAACAACCTGCTCCAGGCACTTGTCGACCAGGGCAACAACGAGCATGCCGACATCAGGCCACGCTCCATGGCCGAACTGCAGCGGCGCTATCCCGCCCTGCGCTTTGCGCTGCCTTATGGCGAGAGCAACGAGGGAGGCGCCAGAGCCTCCGACATCAGGCTCGTGGGCATCGTCGCCGACTCCATCCGCAGCGAGAAAGACCGCGACTTCTACTACAACAGCGACATCCCCAAGTTGCTGCAGCGCCAGCTCGACAACCTCGGCGACCGCATGTTCCGCATCTCTTTCGCATCAACCAGCACCAATAGCCACGACCTCACCATCACCTGCATCAGGGTGCAGCCAGGCATGTTCAGGGTGGCGCTCGACAAACAGCGGTGGACAGGCGACATCTTCTGTGCCGAAAACGCACTGTTCCCCGACAGCACCCACTGCTTCCTCGTATGGGGGCAGACCTCGGTGCCCATCCGCCTCCGGACGTTGGGAGACACACGCCGCGGAATGCTCAAAGTGGTGAAACCCAACCCCACCACCCACCAGTTGGAGGCAAGCGAGGCAAACAGGAGTCACACCATCGACTATTTCAACCTGTACAAAGCCTACCAGAGCGACTCCACCACGCTCTGCCTGCGACTGCCAGGCTCCAACGACTGCGGCATCTACCTCGACTACGTGACCGCCGACAGCATCAGCATCAAGGCCGTCGGCTGCTACTGCCAGCCCTACGGTGCACAAGGCGCCCTCACCATAGCCACCCCCAAGCAGCCCTACGAACGTGGCCAGCGGTATGCCATCGGCGACCACCTGCGACTCGTGATAAGCCGTACGCCACTCCCCAGCGCCATCCTCTGCGAGGCGACCATCGTCCGCCAGAGCCCCATGCGCATCCTCTCCACACAGGTGCGCTCCAGGGCTGGCCTGAAACGCCATAACATGGCCGCCTCGCAGACCGACCGGTTTACCCAGCAAATCCTAAGAGGACTCGCCACCACGATGAACGACGAGGTGTGCGACACCACCATCACCATCAGCATCGACCCACTCCTCTCACGCGAGATGGAGAAAGAGCTGAAACTGTATACAGATAACGTGCTGCGCAACAAGAAGGATAAATACGGTAATAGAATGTTCTACGACGACGACCATTGGGAGGTGTCGCTCACCGTCATGGACATGGCCACCGGCGCCGTGGTGGCGGCTCCCTACTACCGCACCACCGACCGCTCCGTGGACTACGACCTCGCCATCAGCCGCAAGAACCCCGCACTCATCCGCCGCTACATCGGCTCCACGTTCAAGCCCCTCGTCGCCCTCGCAGCCGTGCTCACCGACCCTTCACTCCTCACCCTCACCACCGTGGGCGACTACCATCTTGACAAGCCAGGCGACGGCAAGAAGGACAAGGGACGCGCCACGTTTTACAATCACCCCACCACCGCATGGTCGTCGTTTGGCTCCGCTGCCGATTTCTGGAAAGGATGTCCCTCCATGGAGAAGTTCATCTCAAATTCTGACGATGTCTACCCCGTGGCATTGGTGGCGAAAGCGCTGGGCATGGACCGCCAGGTGGGAAACCCCTTCGTCTACACCACCCATGAAGTGCGCCTTCGCGAGCGCGAGAACTTCACCTGGGCTCACGCCCCATTCATCAGCACGCTGACCCATCTCTACAGCATCCCCAGCCCGATGGACTACAACCTGAACGACAGCCTGCAGATGGAGTACTATACCTGGGAGAACATGCGAGTCGACTCCACCAGCCGCTTCGGCCTCGACAACGTCAGCCCCGACCCCACCCTGCTTTACTACGACAATTTCAACTCTCCCGCCGCCACCCTGCAGAATGAGCTCTCCACATGGGTACTTGGACAGGGGTCGAATGAGTGGAACTGTCTCAAGCTTGCCGAGGCATGGAGCCGCATGCTCACCAAGCGCAAGGTGCGCACCTCGTTTGTCGTCCCACGCCAGAGCCAGCGCCCCGAAGACCTCACCAAAGGCTACGACACCGCCGCCTGGAACAGTTTCCTCGAAATCTTGAGAAACGCACAGGACAAAGGCAGCCTGCTGCCCCGGATGCAAAATGCCATCAGCGCGCTCAACAGAAGCGAGAACATCGCCGACAGCCTCATCCTCTTCGGGAAGACCGGCACCCCAGAGAATTACCTACGCGAGGAATGGAAGACGGTGCAGGGGCGCACCTACTGGCTCGACATGGGCCTCTACTGCATGGGCCTCATGCCCGCCAGCAGCTACCAGTCTGTCAGAAGCGACAACGGAGGCAGCGGACTGATATGCGTCGTATGCATCACACGCCTGTCCAACCACAGCGATGTCACCAGGGTACCCGACAAACGAGGCATTCAGTCTTCCGATGCCCGTGAGTTCTTCGCCGGCAATCAGCAAAGGCTGCGTAAGTTCTACACCCTCGCCAAGCCCTATTTGGCTTCCATGCCACCAACCAGCAACAACCCTCAATCCCATAAGCGAAAGTGAGTTTCAACTACCGACAAAGCGTCACCGCACTCGGGCACGTCATGGCCCTGTTAGCCGTCTTTTTCCTCGGCTATGTGTCATTCCTCGGCATCGTCTATGCCACCAAGGGGCACATCATGGAGGCCGCCATCGCAGCCGCCATAGGAGGCACCGTGCTTTTCCTGCTCAGCGCCACCCTGCAACGGCTGAAGGGAACGGCACAAGGCTTCAGCAGAAACATCATCGCCGAGCGCATCACCGCCCTCCTCCTCGTCGCGGGATGCGCCCTCTGCGCCGTGCCCTTCACCCATTTCTTCACCGTCAACAGCCATGAGCGCGAGGTAGCCAACGCTTTCCGCAGCGCATTGGACGAAGTGATGCCGATGTTCGATGAATACGACTCTGTCGCCACCCACCGCATAGAAGTCTACGAGCGCGCACTCATCCGTGCCCAAAACAGCAAGAAACGCCGCGCCACCTACGACCTCGACAGGCACACTGAGGGAAAGACGCAAGGCGGCGACAGCATCATCAGGCAGAACATGACCGATGCGCTGCGCCTGCTACTCCTGCCCCCGGAGCACACACGCCTGCGCCAGGAAGCACAGCAATGGGTCGACCATGCCGGTGGAGCCACCACATGGAACGCCTTCCTCCTGGGCAACACCAAAGAGATAAGGCATGCCGTGGAAGGATGGCGGAAGACCATGGAGGAGGCATTGGCGCAAACCGTAGTCAACGAGCACAGCACAGGCACCGACACACTCGCCATGGCAGCACTCCACGCACAGGCCGCGGCACGGCACCTCGACACCGTGGAGACCCTCTGCGCCACAAAGGCGGCACCCACACCGCTCGCCCTCGCACTCCTTGCCCTTTGCACACTCATGCTCTTCTTCCCGCACTGGCTACAGACGAGGCACTCGAAATCGTGGAAACGCTTCTGGCCACGCTCCGTCTACAGCATGATGGGCGCCAACAAGAGCACCGCCAACCAATGCATAGAGGTCAAGTTCGGGAAAAAGACCGTTCCCTTCGTACCCAAGACAAGCGCAGCGAAAGATTTCATGACCGACATGCGGCTCATGGCCGAGGAGAAGGGCCTCACACCCTTTGAGTACCTGATGCAACGCTTCGCCGAAAAAAGCATTGACGAAAGACGGCTCCTCCAACTGCTGCGAGAGGACCACAACCTGTTCAACACCGATACCATCCGCCAGCTGCTCGACAGGAGGGTGTTCGATAAAGAGACACTTGTAACAGCCTGCGGCATCGACCCACAATTCCTCGACATGCTCAACCCTGTGCCGCGGCATTTACCTGCCAGCAAAATCATCAACTCACTCGACAGCACATCCACCCATGTCTTCTTCTGGGGAATACCTACTTCGGGCAAGACCTGCGCACTGGGAGCCATACTCGCCGCTGCCCAGAAGGGCAAGGGGAAACGGAAGAAAATAAAAGTAGACAAGGCATGCCAGGGCAAGGAATACTACGAGTTCCTCTGCGACGTCTTCAAAGCCGACGGAGCCTACATCACCCTTCCCGGGCGCACCAACCTCACCGACAACTACGCCATACGCATGACCATCGACGACGGCAAAGGGCGCGAGCACCCCGTCACCCTCATCGACATGGCAGGCGAACTCTTCTGCTCCATTCTGTGGCAGGACATGGGATACAAGGAATGCATCAGGGACGAGCACCGCACCGCCAAACAAGAGTTTGAACGAGTGCTCATCGCACGCAACCCCGGACAGCAGAAATTCCACTTCTTCATCATCGAATACGGAGGGGAGGATAGAGGATACCCACAGCGCACCCCCACAAGCAACATCCAGCCCTACACCGCCGACGCCTATCTCACCCGCGGACTCGACTACCTCGACAAGCAAGGCGTGCTGGAACACGACACCGAGGCCATCTATGTGCTGCTCACAAAAACCGACAGGATGAAGCAATTCCTCAGAGAGGGGGAGAGCGAGAAAGAGCACCTCGAGCGCTACCTCCACACCTACTACCACGGCTTCCTCTACAGACTGAACGACTTGTGCAAGGAATATGAGCTTTGCGACGGGAAGTTGCCGCCCATTATCCCCATCAACCTCGGTGAGGTGTGCCTCGCCGACCTCTGCCACCTCAACACCGCCAGCGCCAACGACGTGGTGGACCTCCTCACCGAGAAGTCGAAAGGCTTCAGAAAAGGCTTCGCAGGAGCCATCGAACGGCTCTTCAACAAATAAGCATAACCAAAACCCAATAGATATGTGCATTTTCACTGACCAAATGACTGCAGTGCGCGCCGAAATCAAGGAAAGGCGCCTACGACAACTCAACGAAGACTTAGACGGACGGCTCTTGTACCAGGCTAAAATCGTGGATTATGTGAACGACTGCATCGACAGCTCCATCATCACAAGGCTACAGTTGAAAGACCTTATCCTCGACGACCGCAACCTCTTCAGCTCAGAAGACATCAAAGCGTTCATCGAAAAAAATTATTTCACTCACCAGGACCTCATCGTCGGAGGCATCCCAGAAGGTTTCGTAAGGCTCCTCAGGAAAAGAAGGCCACAACCACCCGCACCCAGCCAGACTGCCATCAAGAAAATCCCGTCAGGCACCACCGAAGTCTACATGTGGGGACTGCCATCATCGGGAAAGACGTGTCTGCTCGGAGCCATGATGGCTGCGGCGAACTCAGGCAGCAGCGGGCTCGCAAGCAGAATACTCATGGGCGACAGCATGCAGTATGGATACAACATCTGCCAGACATTCCGCTACGACAAAAGTTTCATCTACCTCCCAGGACGTACCCCCGACACGTTCAACTTCGCCGTAGAAACAGAAATCAAAGACCGCAGCGGCAGGACTCACCACATCACCTTCGTCGATATGTCGGGCGAGCTCTTCTGCGACCTCAACTCTGAAGCAAGGGTGGCAGACGGACAGCATCTCAGCCATATCGACAACGAGCAATACAGAACCGCACGCGAAGAGTTCAACAACTTTTTCGTCAGCAACAAAAGCGACAACCCACGCTTCCACATCTTCATCATCGAAGGACATCCCGGGACCGACCCCAGCGTGGATGATGACCTGAAATACAAAGGCATCACCCAATTCAATTACTTGCAGAACGGCATCAACTACCTCGAGAGCAGGTCGCATATCGACCCCACCAGAGACCGCATGTTCCTTGCCGTGACCAAGTCCGACCTCCTGCCGGCATCGCAGGAGTTCAAAAACTGGCTGGAAACGTGGTACAGCAGCGGGCACTGGAGCATCTTCCAAACGGGCGGGAGAACGGTGCCCATCACCGCTGGCCTCGATATCGGCGAGGTCTGTTTCCAAGACCTCTGCCACTTCGATATGACTCAACCTCTCGCACTACTCAGACAAATACTCATAGCCAACAGCGTCAACGCCAAGTAAGCCTTTCATCTGACCTTCATTCATCATCACTACATCATGAAACTCAGCTTATACCAACAGCTCGTATCCAATGGAGAAAGAAGCCACGACGTCTTCAACCGCGACGAGCTATACAGCAAAATCATTGACGTGAAGCTGGAAAGCACCGTCGATATCAGCGCCATGGGCAATGAAATCCTGCATCTGCTCCTCGTACGCGAGGAGGGATGCCTCATCTACTCCATCCAGAAAGTGAACACCCGCGCAGGCGACTACAGTGCCTTCATCTTAGGCATTCCCATGCCCATCATTCTCAGTGCCGCCAATGACATCGCCGCCATAGTAGGGAAAATCGACAAGTTGCACACCGGCCGAGAAGCTAATGTCGCCCAACTTGAGAGCCTGTTTGAAAAAGACTACAAGGAGCAGAAAATCAATGTGAAACTGCCCCAGCGATCCAAGAATTACGCCCGCCGCACCGCTGACGGTGTAGCTCTCGACACACTCATCAGCACCCACATCCTGCAAATGGAGTATGCCCAATACGAAGGCGTGTTCCTGGTGAGCCCAGCCCAGACACGCATACTATGGAGCACCATCACCGACCTCACCAACCACCCACTGAAAAGACCTGTGCTCGTGTCGCCACCTTCAAAATCGAGAAAAGACACGACAAAAAACTGCACCGTCTTCCTCAATGGGGAGAAGATGACACAACCCGTGCTCTGCCACGAAGGCGACCAGCTGCAGCTTCAGTTGCGCCGCGAGAACTTCGTCGACATCGACATGACAGCCCAAGCAGGCAAGACGAGCGAAAAAATCATCCTGCCCGACAACCTCGTATGGATGAAGCTCGTGCCAAGAGACACCTTCCGTGTGATTTGTGAGGGCGACAGCAAAGAAAACCCGCAAGGAGTGAGCATCGCCATCAAAGGAATGGATTTCGACGAGCGCCAGCAGTGCTTCCTCGTGCCTGAGACACAGTTGGAAAACGTAACCATCGTGGCGACGAAACAGGGCTATGAGGCCAAGACCGTGAAAAATATCAACCTCAACGACCGCAACCCGCTCGCCAAAATCGAAATCACACTCAAACGCGAGCGCAAGACCATCACTTACAAAATCAAAGGGCAAAACATCAGCTTCGAACAGACGCGAACCACCCAGGAGTTGGGCTCCTCGCCTCTGGCTGGCTATGTGGTGGATTCACAGAAGGGCGACACCATCACCCTCAGGCAAGACACGGCACCTCTTTTCAACAGCTGGACGCACAAGCACGATAAAGACAGCACCAGCCTGGTGCCTGTACACGCCGACGACCCAAATGACGGAGAACCCACGAAAAAGAGGAAAAAGAAATGGGTCACCGTCTCGAAATGGAGAATTATCGCCATTCTTACCGGTATGGCAATAGGTCTGATTATAGGATATTTTATCGGCAATTGGCACGGCAAATGGTCGGCAGAAAAAGCTGCCGAGATAGAGAAAGCAAGGCAAATCGCTGAAGCCGACTCCATACAGAAAGTGAACATCGTCAACTACCTCGACTCCACCCAGCAATGGCGCAAAACAGAGATGGACTCCATCTTCGGAGGGAAACTTAAAGGAATGTATGACTCGCTCAACTACTTCAATCTCGACAATGTGTATTGGAAAGCCGAGGAGTTGGGTATCGCCAACAGCATGCAGCTGTTACGCATCGACAGTGCCGACAAAGCCATGATACAAGACTCGGAGTATTACCCAAAAGTGAAGGAAATCACCCACAACGAGGACAGCACCGGGCGTGAGTTCTTCAGCAAGGATGGCACCATCACCCTCAACTATCTCTTCGAGTATCTGAAGAATGCCCAGCAACAAGTGGATGAGGCCAAGAAAAAGAACCAAACACAAACTCCGTGATGAGAACACTGCTCAAAATCCTCCTCATGCTCTCGGCGGTGGTTCTCACCACAGGAGCGACCATCTATTTCTTCAAGACCCGCCTCGGGCCTCCCCAACCTGTGGAGGCCACCGAGGCGCACTACAACCATGTGGCTCAGGCCGTCAATGCCCTCGGCCCCACACTGCCGACCGACAGCCTCCACCGCCAGTTCTTCAGGGTCAACCACCTCATCGGCTTCCTCACCGACAGCCAACTGCTCGACTCAGCCGAAATCGGCAACCTGAAACGGCAAGCCATCAGCCGTTATGTGCCCCTGCTCAACGACTGGTGCTTCAATGTGTTCGAAGGCAGCAGCTGGAGCAGCACCGACCTCGCCACCATCAACCGGCAGACGCAATGGGTGGCGAAAATCAGCGGCCCCGACGGCAAGGTCATCCTCGACAACATGGAGGACATGCAGGGTGAGAAGGCACGGCTCAAGACCATCGGCGACATCAACAAGCGCTACAAGAATGCCAGGAGCCTATGCTCCAAATACAAATACTACAGCCACGATAGTTGTGCTGAAACCATGAGGCAGGCAAAAGAATACAAAAACGACGGTTACCTGAGCAACAACCGTGGGTTGATGGAGCGTCTCGACACCCTTGCCGCCCGCCTCAACCGCTCGCATTTCGCACATCTGAAAGACCGCACCAAGCATCTGAAGCAATACAGATACATGGGGTCCTACGACGAGGTGTACAAGCAATACCAGCACTACCGAGAGGCCATCGACAAATACCAAGCCGATGCCACCAACTTCTATGGCAACACTTCGGAGGTGCGCTCCTGCCTTGCCAAGCTGCCTGCCCTGCGCGATTCGCTCAGCCTATACCGGCGCAACGGAGAAAGATACTACAAAGATTTGGAAAGCAGCAGGGACAGTTGGCGTGACTCATCATCCCCAAGCGGCTTCCATTTTGAAATCATCAGGGAAGACCACTGACCCGAAGGTTTACAAAAACGTAGAGAGGTTTAAGGTGTGTTCTATTAATTAATAAATTCTCTATGAATTATCTTTGCTTGCTTTTGCCTCTTTCCGGCATCTTCCCTTCCAAGTCCTTGGAACGTAGCCCGCTACGCCCCTTCGGCCTTGAAAGTAAATCTGCTCGAAAATAGTCTAAAAGCAATGCAATGCTAATTTATAGAACCCACCTTAAGATAATCCTCTATCTTCCAATGTCGGCTGCACCTCAGCAATTGAAGCCCGTTTCAATTACTGAGGTGCAGCCGGCATTTATAGCAACGCTTAATTTTCAATTTTCAATTTTCAATCTCCAATCTTCAATTTTCAATCTTCAATCTTCAATTTTCAATCTTCAATCTTCAATTTTCAATCTTCAATTTTCAATCTTCAATCTTCAATTTTCAATCTTCAATTTCAGAACTGGATGGAGAATGAGGCGCCTATTACAAACTGGTTCATTGTTTTCTTGGTCTTTATCTCTATGGGCTCCGTACCAATCCCCACAAGATTGTAAAGAATCAAGTAGTCGGGGCAAGCTTCATACTCATAATGATATGGGTCGTATTCCAAAGTGTATGTCTTGCGGGTGTAGTCATAGTCGCAGAACACTTTCCAGGCGAAGTTGCCGTTGTAGGCGTAGGTAAGAGAGAGGCCGGTACCATATTTCGTACTGTTGTCGCCCGACACCGTCACATAGTCCCATTCTATATCGTAGGGCGTTCCTTTGTCGTAGAAGCGAATATTATCAATACTTGCCAGTTCTCCGTTTCTGACACTGAGGTCGAAGTCGAGACCTTTCGACTGTCCTTTGAAAGAGGCATCAATATCGAGAGATTGCATGACGCTACGTCCGATGAGCGCCTTCGTTCCAAGCGAGAACCTGTCACTGAGGGGGATATTGAAATAGACACCCACATCGCCAGCAAACTCTGTGAGGTGGTCGCTCTTGATGTCAAACTCTTTCTCCTCAATCATGTCGGTCAGTTTGCCGTCAATCTGGATGGTCATATCACCCTCCATTTCTTTGAGGTCTTCCATGGTGCTCTGCACGTCATTCTCTGCGATCTTCATGAAGTTGTTCCACCCCCTGATTGGTGAGGAACGTACTCGGAGCCGGCCGCCTATACCCACAAAATTGTTGAAGAAATAAGCTCCCTCGGCTTGTACAACCGTGGAGGAACCAAATTGCAGTTTGACATCCTTCTCGGTGTTGAAAAGATAACGGTTGTCGGGAAATTCGATATTCTTGGAACCGAAGCCGATACCCATGGACACGTCGAAGAACGACGGGTGCTTGCGTGTCAGATTGGGATAGGTGCTGAGCGGTCCGCGAAGCAAGCGCTTGTCTTTGTAGATGAGGTCGCTAATCATATAGCCCAGTTCGCCCGACATGATGCCTATTCCCGCTCCCGAGAGCACGTCGCTCACCCAGTGGCGGTTGTTGAGAACACGCATGATGCCCGTGGCGGTAGCAGCACTATAGCCCAGCACCGAGAACCAGGGAGAACGGGTAAGACCATACTCCTTGTGGAGGATGGTGGCTCCGACAAAGGCTGTGGCTGTGTGCCCCGAAGGCCATGAGTTGGCTGTGCTGCCATCGGGCCGCATCTCGCTCGCCGTGTATTTGATGCTGTTGACGAAACCTGCCATGATGCCATACGACAACGCCGCCGAAACACCGAAGCGGAGCCAGTCGGAACGCCCTTCCACGCCGCCGACTTTCAGACCTAAGGTCATCGCGGGCGAGAAGAACTGTAGATAGTCATCGATACTTGAACTGAACTCGGTGACCAGACGGGTTTTCGAAGGGGAATTCTTATAGTCCTGACGGAAGGCTTTCTTCTCGGTCTTGGCTATGATGCCAGCAACGAAAAGGGGCACGCCAGCCCACGACAAGTCGTCGAGCGGCTTGTAATTGATGCCTCTGTCGGGGGCCGGAGATGCCATGCCGGCGTTGCCAGTGGAGGGCATGGAAAGGTCTCGCGACACAGAGGGATGGGAGAGCAAGATCCGGCGTCTCTGGTCCTCACGATACTGGGCTTCGGTGCTCAACGCCATGAGATGCTGCAGGGTGTCATCCTCAAGCAAGGGGCTTGTCAATGGTGCGATTTGAGCCATCCTTTCAAGGTCGGCCAAAGTCTGAGCGTAAGAGCTAACGCTGCATAGGACAACAAACAAAGTAAGTAGTAGTTTTTTCATCTTGTTTCTTGAATGGTTGGAGGGGAAAGGCGTATCACCTTCAGTTGTTGGTTTCTGTGTGCGAAGATACTACATTTTTCTGATAGGAAAAAGGATTTTCCCTTTTTTGTCATCTTTATGTTTCCTTTTCGTGAAAAGCCGGCAAAAGAATTCTTTATCCAGCGGGCTTGTAATTCGCTTTTTTTGTATACTTTTGCATCTCAAATAGATAGTATGACAAAAGCCGGCACTGACACGAGGCGCGACCCCTACTGGGACTGTCTGAAGATGGTTCTCATCTTTCTTGTCGTCTTCGGGCACACGCTGAAGCACTATGTCGTGGTGGGAAGCATAGGTCAAGGCATCTACAATTTCCTCTACCTCTTCCACATGCCTCTTTTCATCTTCATCTCGGGACGTTTCTCGCAGTGCCGCGACCGCCGCCACTACCTACGTGGGATGTTCCGTTTGATAGAGACCTATGCCGTCTTCCAACTGATATTGTGCCTGCTCAACAGCTTTGTCCTCTCACATATCCCGTTCACCTTCAACCGTCTGCTGTTCGAGCCGATGTGGGCCATGTGGTATCTTCTGGCTCTCTTCTGCTGGCGGGCGCTCATCCTGCTCCTTACCCCCAGATGGCTCGACGCCCATGCCACGGTGGTGATGACGCTCTCGGTGGTCATAGGCCTTGCCGAGGGCTTCCTGCCTGCCGACCCTTATTTCACCACGCATCACATCCTGTCGTCGCTGCCGTTTTTCATGGCCGGTTACTATTCTTCGCGGATGGATGTGCGGGCATGGGTGTCACGCATCCCCTCTTCGGTGGCATGGGTGGTGCTGGCGGCAGTGCTGCTGCTTTTCTGCCTCTGGCTCAATGGCAATATCCGCCATGTCCTGCACTTGGCCTATTCTTATTGGTATAAGCCCGGCATGGGAGTGATGTGGTGCCTTGCGTGGCGCTGCCTGGTCTATGTGGGTGCTGTGGTGGTGTCGGCCATGGTAATGCGAGTGACACCACTGAGTCAGAGGACGGCGGAATGGGGCAAGCAGACATTGGTGGTGTATGTCTATCATCCTGTGGTGCTGTCGTTCGTCCACAAGCTTTTTTTGCATCATCTGCTGCCCAGAGACCTCCTGGTGCTGCTGGCGATTGCCCTTGCCGTGACAGCGCTATTGGTGTTTGCCGCCCGTTTCCGATGTGTGCGGCGCCTGGTCAATCCCATCACCTTTCAATGATTTTCTGCCAGGCCTTGATGACGAAGGCTTTTGTGCGGCTGAGCCGACGGCGGCTGTCGGCTGTCCACCGGAGCGCATAATGGTTGAAGACTTCGTGGCCCGTGAGCTGGTACATCGCCTGCATCTGTGCGATGTGCAGGTTATGGTAGAAGGGACTGGCGATACGCCCGTCGAGGTCGTACATGCTCCAGTAGCCACGGTCGAAGAGTGGCAGGGTGCGCTCGAGCGTGAGCAGCGTCTGCTCCATCACCTGGGCATAAGGTCCTTCGTCGGAGGTGGAAAGCACATAGTCGTAAAGTCCGAACCAGGCGAATATCCAGCCGTTCATCACCGCCGGCAGATGGGTGTATTCCAACAAGGTGACGCCATTGTCGGCGTATGAGGTGGTGCCTCCTTCGGCGATGGGAGCGAGCATGAAGTCGAGGGCTTTCCGTGCAAGGTCGACATACATGGTCTTCCCGGTGAGGGCATGTCCCCTGATGAGCAGCGAGGCTCCCTCGCCCTGAGCCATTGCCCCGTAAGGATGGTCAGGGTAGATGTAGAAGAAATTGCTCCATGCCCCTGTGGGCTCCTGGTGCTCCACCGCCCAGTCCAGGCATTGCTCAAACTTGCGGCGATAGACATCCTTCCCCGTCATGAGGAAGAGGTCGTAAGCTCCGAGACCATACTGGAAGATGGCGACGGGGAAATAGACCATCCGCCCGTCACCAGTGTCGAGGAGAGGGAGGCCGTCGCTCTCGAGCAAAGAGGGCTCCATGGTCACCTTCTCGGTGAGGTTGTTGTAATACCCCCTCACCTCGTGTGGTGAGAAACACTTGCCCAAGTCCTGGTTGACGTGGAGCACGCTCCTGCCACGGAGCATTTTATACCAACGTTTAATATTATATAAGGTGAGTGCCATCGTCGTGTGAACCGCCTTTTTTCGCCCTATGGAGGATGGGCTTCGGGCGGTATGCAAAAGTAGGCAAAATGTGGCAGATGTGCAATAATCATGATAGTTTTTTCGCTTTAAGCGGCCTCACGGGCTGTCGTGCGGCACGGGGAAAAAGCACAAAATGCCGAAAAAACAAGATATTAGCGAAAAAAAAAACGTTTTTCGACAATGAAAGAAAAAAAATGCTTACCTTTGTGCGTTGAAAACAATATCGCTGTTGATTGATGATACTGCGAGAAATGGGAATATGTGCTTTTTACCGGTAATCTTTTTCTTCGCCCACAAGGGGTGAGAAGTATTATTCTTGTAAGTCACCACAACCTCTTTCTCTGACGCGGCATCGGCATTGCAGCCTCTTTCCATCGTCTATTCGTCGCTGTTTCAACGGCAGTGATGAGGGAAAGATATGCCCAGGCCGCAACGGTTCATCATCAGCCACCCAGTCACATTTTCCATTTCCCATCAACTACGATTTTTCGTACATAATCATCACGGCTTCTCCTACCGCTAATGTCAAGCAGGCCATGCGTGCTTGTGTGGCTTGTCATACCCATTTCTCCATGAAACGGTGGGTTAGACCGCTGTGACCCTTCCCTATCATGCCACAATTACGAAGTGTATATAATTCCAACGACAAAGTAGTCTGGATAGTGACAGGGGCATTCCTGGCAATAGTGAACATGTTTCCTATTTCCACGTCCTTGTTCTTCGGCATCATGTTCATCGTGCTCATCCTGACCAACTTCAAGATGGAGTTCTACACCTACCACTTGATGACGCTTCAGTTCTGCCTGTTCTGTTACACCTCCACCTTCTGGGCCATCAACGGACGTTACAGCATCGACCAGGCCAACTCCATCTTCCAGAGCATCATCTGTATGTCCATCTTCTATGCCTATTACAAGAACCTGAAGGACATCAATATCCTGCTGAAAATCACCATGTGGTCGGGATATGTCGTCATGTTCTACACCTATTTCTTCTACGGATTGGACAATGTGGTGGGAGCCAGTGAGGAGCAGCGTCTCAACTCGGAGTTCAACAATGTGAACTCGCTCGCCATCCTCGGCGCGCAGGTCATCATCATCAATGCCTATTTCTTCTTGTTTGTCAAGAAGGATTTCTCCATCCTGATGGCGCTTCCCACGCTGGGTATCATCGGAGCCACCCAGACAAGAAAGGCGTTTGTGATGCTCGTTGCAGGAATAGCACTGCTGTATCTTTTCAAGGAACTGAAGAACACCAAGGGCAGCATCATCCCCTTCATCAAACTCTTCATCTTCTTCGCAGTGGGCATTATGGTCATCTATTTCTTGTCGCAGACACCGTTCTTCTCGGGTCTGACGCACCGTATGGATGGACTGATAGCGTCAATCACAGGAAAGGGTGAGATGGACTCCTCGTCGGCGCTGAGAAAATTCTACCGAGATCTTGGATGGACGCAGTTCAAGGAGACGCCCTTGGCCGGCATAGGTATAGGCAACGCCCATATCCTTGTCTGGCGCGCTTCCGACCAGAACACCTACCTCCATTGCAACTATGCCGAACTGGCCGCAGATGGTGGGGTACTGGGCTTGTTCTCCTACTACATCATGTATCTCTATGTGCTGTACAAAGAGATGAAATATGTGAAAATCGAGCATTCCGCCATCCTCATAGTGGTGCTGGTGTTGATCAAGCTGATCCTCGACTGGGGTGCTGTCACCTATTACAGCAAACTCCCCTACTTCACGCTGATGACCATGTACATCCATCTCGACCTCATGCGAATAAAGCATCCCAAGCCGAAGAAAATACCGATACGATGACCTGGCACTTCCTTCTCACCGACCTGCGTGCCGGAGGCTCCGAACGAGTGAGCGTCACATTGGCCCGCATCCTGCGCCGACGCGGGATGGACGTGAGGTTTGTATGCCTCGGAGGTGGCGAAGGGGAGATTAAGGAGTGGGTGACGCCAGAGTTCGAGCTCGATGTGCTGGGGACGAGCCGCACGCTAACAGCACTGCCCGCACTCGTCCGCCTCATGCGCGAGCGGAAAGGCGATGCCGTCATGTTCTCCAGCCGTGAGCAAGTGTCGCTGGTAGCCATCATGGCGGGCCGGCGACTGGGCATTCCCGTTGTCGTAAGGCTTCCCAACATGCCCAGCAACCATCTCTACAGCGGTTTCACAGGCCTCAAGTGGCGGGTCATCCGCTGGCTCAACAAGCGCCTCCTGCCAAAGGCCAGTCTCGTCATTGCACAGACCGACGCCATGCGCAGCGAGGCCATCAGCCATTACCACCTGCAGCCCGAGCGCGTGGTCACCGTCTTCAACCCCATCGACAAAGCCACTGTGGTCGCTGCCGCCAAGGGCCATCCAAGTCCTTTCGGCAACGGCTCCCCGCAGTTCCTCGCCGTGTGCAACGTGTCCTACGCCAAAGGCGTCGACATTCTCCTGCAGGCTTTCCATACTGTCAGGCAGACATTGCCGCAGGCGCACCTCACCATCGTAGGACGAACCAACACCGACTACGCAAAGACACTCGAAGCCAGCGCGGGCGAAGGGGTCACCTTCACCGGTTTCACAGCCAACCCCTATCCCTACATGCAGCATTGCGATGTGTTCGTGCTGTCGTCGCGCATGGAGGGCTTCCCCAATGTGGTGCTCGAGGGCATGTGCTTCGACAAGCCGGTGGCTGCCACCACCTGCGTGCCTGTCATCGACGATATCATCGTCCCGGGCGGCAACGGGTACACTTGTCCTCCCGGTGATGCCAATGCTTTGGCCGACAGCATGCTGGCCGCCTCAAAACTCACTGGCATACACAACCGATACACCCTCTTCGACGAGGAGCGGCTCATGCAACTCCTCCAGCCCGTGACATGCGCATCCTGATTATCTCCAACCAGCACGCTGAGGATGGTGCCATAGGCAATCCCGTGCTGCAGCGCATGATAGCCTCTTTGAGGAAAGACAACAGGGTAAGCGAGGTGAACTTCGCACACTTCGGGAGGGGAAGCATAGCAGTCTCGCTCAGGCATATCGCAGCCGAGGCACGCCAGCACGACCTCATACACGTGCATTTCGGAGGTCTCTATGCCCTGCTCGTGTGGACGGCGCTGCTCTGGGCGAAAAGCCCGAAACTGATTACATTCCACGGCACCGACATCCATGCAAAGGCCATCAAGACCGCCTCAAGCGTGGCTGAGAAGATAAAAATCAGGCTCAATCAGTGGGCATCCTTCATCTGCATCATGCTTTATGACAGGCATGGCTACGTGGCCAGCGAGCTGCAGGGCTACCTGCCACAGCGGCTGAGGAAATGGCGCCAGGCAAGGGCATTCGTCCAGCCACTCGGCGTCGACTATTCCCTCTTCACGCCAAGGAGCCAGAAGGAGGCACGCGAAAGACTGCACATCGATGACGGGAAGTGGGCGCTCTTCTCCGATGTCAGCCAGACAAAAGTCAAGCGGCGCGACATCGCCGAGCGCATCGTCGGCCTCATGCCGACAGGATGGAAACTGCTGGTGATGAGCGGGGTGAGACCCACCGACGTGCCCGACTACATCTGCGCAAGCGACTTGCTGCTGCTCACCTCCGACGAAGAAGGCTCGCCCAACATCATCAGGGAATGCCTGGCACTCAACCGGCGCGTCTACAGCGTTGATGTTGGCGATGCCCGGCAGCAGCTGCAAGGGCTGCGCAACTCGGAAATCATCAGCCGGGAACCCGAGGAGGCGGCAAGGCAAATCACCGCCTCGCTCGAAAAAGACTATAACGACAACACGCGCGACACCTTGCGGGAGCGCATCGACCTCGAACTCATCAGCCGACACCTCGTCGACTTCTACCAGGAAGTACGGGCCGGACAGCAATAACAGACATACCGAGAGAATGAGAATCGTCAACATCGCAGGAGGATTGGGCAACCAGATGTTCCAGTACGCTTTCGCAATCATGTTGCAGAAGCGCTATCCCAGCGAGCAGGTGATGATTGACATCAGCCACTACAAGTCGCTGATGTTCAAACGTTTCGGTTCTGTCAACCTGCATAATGGGTATGAGATTGAGAAAGTATTTCCCAATGCCTCACTCCCAGTGGCACAACCCAGCGATTTGCGCCGTGTGACAAGATACATCCCCAACTACGTCCTCTCGCGTCTCGCACGGCGGCTGCTGCCCCGCAAGAGCACAGAGTATGTGGCTCCCTACAGCGAGAACTTCACCTCAATGGACAATGTCTTCCGCGAGGGCGACACCTATTACGAGGGCTACTGGCAGAGCGCAGACTACTATCTGCCCATCAAGCCACTGCTCAGGCACACCTTCGCACACCCCTCCCCCAACGCCTACAACGCAGATCTTATAGCACAGGCCGAAAACTGCGACAGCGTGGGAGTCCATGTCAGGCGTGGCGACTACAAGAACGCGCCCGACTTCAACGGCATCTGTACGACAGACTATTACGCCAAGGCCATCGCTCACCTCACTGCCGACGGGCGCACACGCACCTTCTTCGTCTTCTCCAACGACCTTGCATGGTGCCGCGCCAACCTGCCCGCCCTCACCCGTGGGCACGACGTCGTATATGTCGATGGCAACAGAGGTGCCGACAGCTGCTGGGACATGTTTCTCATGACACACTGCCAGGAACTTATCATAGCCAACAGCTCGTTCAGCTGGTGGGGAGCTTTCCTCAACCAGGGCGATGGCGACATATGCACACCCGACCCATGGTTACACCGCGACTGCCCCATCCATATCTACGACCCGCAATGGGTGAGAATCAACTAAACACAGACATGCGACCTTTCGTCTCTGTAGTTTTGCCCATCTACAACGAGGAGCGCTTCATCGAGAAGTGCATCCAGTCCATACTTGCACAGGACTATCCGAAAGAGCGGCTGCAACTCATCTTCGTCGATGGCATGAGCCAGGACAGGACGAGGGACATCGTACACGAATACTCGAAGAAGTACCCTTTCATACAGCTGATTGACAATCCCAAGCGCGTGGTGCCTTACGCACTCAACAAAGGCATCAAGGCTTCCAAGGGAGAGGTCATCATCCGGCTTGACGGGCATTGCGACTATCCGTCCAACTACATCTCGGTCCTCGTGAAATATCTCTACGAACTGGGAGCCGACAACGTGGGAGGCGTGTGGCGAACGCTGCCGGCACACCCCACCAACGAGTGCTATGCCATAGCCATCGCATCGAGCCACCCCTTCGGAGTGGGAGGCTCGGAGCACAAAGTGGGCTCCAAGGAAATCAAGGAGACCGACACCGTGCCGTTCGGATGCTACAGGCGGGAGGTGTTCGAGCGAATAGGCTATTTCGACGAGGAACTCACACGCAACCAGGACGATGAATTCAACGCAAGGCTCATCAACAACGGAGGGCACATCTATATCATTCCCGAACTCGTCATCAACTACACCGCCCGCGACAGCATGCACAAAATGAGGCGTATGTATTACCAATACGGCCTGTTCAAACCACTCGCCAACAAGAAACTCGGAGCACCCGCCACCGTCAGGCAGTTCTTCCCAGGGCTCTTCGTGCTCGGCCTCATCGGCGGAGGCATTCTCAGCTGTTTCAGCAAAGCCATCCTCGCCATCTACCTCGCCGTCATCGCACTCTATCTGCTCATCGGGCTCGCCATAGGCTTCAGCAAGGCCTCTGAATACCGGCGGCCAGCGCTCGTTTTGCTCATGCCATACACCTTCGCTTGCATTCACATCAGTTACGGAGTGGGCTATCTCAACGGGATGCTGAAAGTGCTCTTCAACAAGCCTTTCAACGTGAATTGCAACAGGTGAGCACCACTCATATTTCGAATTCCTACTTACATTATCAGTCATAAAATGAAAATACCATTCTCACCTCCTTATATCGATGAGAACGTCATCGAAGAAGTTGTCGACTCGCTGAAATCGGGATGGATAACCACCGGCCCAAAAGTGAAGGCGCTCGAGGCGGAAATCATCAAGCACACTGGCACGCAGGCAGCACTCGGGGTCAACTCTTGGACCTCGGGAGCCATCATGATGCTGCGATGGCTTGGACTGAGCGCCGACGACGAGGTCATCATACCTGCATACACCTATACCGCAACGGCCACCGCGGTGATATGGGCAGGAGCAAAAGTGGTGATGGTCGATTCAGGAAAAGACTTCAACATCTCGGTCGATGGCATCAGAAAGGCCATCACCCCACGCACGAAGGCCATCATCCCCGTCGATATCGCCGGCTTCCCCTGCGACTACAAGAGCATCATGAAACTGGTGGAAGAGCCGGAGGTCAAGCGCATGTTCCAACCCACATCCGACGTGCAGCGCAAACTCGGGCGAATCCTCGTGCTCAACGACTCAGCACATTCCCTCGGCTCGCGCTATCACGGGGAGCCATCCGGACCTCAGACCGACATCACCATCTTCTCCCTCCATGCCGTGAAGAACGTCACCACCGCCGAGGGGGGCGTTGTCTGCTTCAATCTGCCTGAGCCCTTCGACAACGAACAGCTTTACAAGGAGATGCGGCTCATGACCCTCAACTGCCAGACGAAGGATGCTTTCACCAAGAGCCAGGCGGGCGGATGGAGATACGACATCGTGGGTTTGGGAATGAAAATCAACATGGCCGACATCAACGCCGCCATCGGTCTGGCTCAGCTCAGGGAGTATGACAAGCTGCTTGCTCGCCGCAAACGCATCTTCGAGGCCTACGACAAGGCTTTCGAGAAGCATGATTGGGCCATCCTGCCCCCATCGAAGCAGGACGGTCTCGAGAGCAGCTGCCATGTCTACGCCCTACGCATCAAAGACTTCACCGAGCAGCAGCGCGACGACTTGATAACGGAAATCTCCAAGAGCGAGGTGGCAGTCAACGTGCACTTCGTTCCGCTGCCCATGCTCTCCTTCTACAAGCAACAGGGCTACGACATCGCCGACTACCCGAAAGCCTACACGCACTACAGCCATGAGGTGTCGCTGCCTGTCTACCCACAGCTCACCGACGAGCAAGTCAACTTCGTCATCGATACCGTCGTCCGGGCTCACGACACCATCGCCGCCCGCACGTCTCTATGATTCGCTTCTTCGACATCCTGCTCTCCGCCCTCGGACTGTTGCTCCTCTCACCGGTGTTCCTGATGATTTATCTCTGCATCAGGCTCAGCAGCCGCGGTCCGGGCTTCTATTCCCAGAAAAGGATAGGGAAAGACGGTGTACCCTTCCGGCTCTACAAATTCCGGACCATGAGGACCGGCTCCGACAAGGGAAGACTCATCACCGTCGGAGGAAAAGACAGCCGCATCACGAAAGTGGGCTATTACATAAGGAAATACAAACTTGATGAACTGCCGCAGTTGTGGAACGTCTTCATCGGCGAGATGAGCCTCGTGGGACCAAGGCCGGAGGTGGAGAAATACGTCAACCTCTACACCCCCTCGCAGCGTGTCGTGCTCACCGTCAAGCCAGGCATCACCGACTATGCGTCCATCGCCTACTCCGAGGAGAACATCATCCTCGGGCAGTCAGACAATCCGGAGCGTCTCTATATCGAGGAAATCATGCCCAAGAAGATTGACTACAATCTGCAATACATCAACAACCGCACACTGAAGGAGTATTTCAAAATCATATTCCTCACGTTCACCAAAATCATCACACACTGAAGATTGAAAGCATCTGATATGGATCAGCAAGAAATCAACTACCTGGAGTTTCTCAGATTCTGCCTCAACGACCACCTACCCGCACCCGCCTGCATCAAGGACATCAACTGGCACAAACTGCTTGAGTTTGCCACGCGGCAGACCATCGTGGGCCTTTACGCCCGAACCGTGCTCATGAAAGACGGCAAGCTCACCATCGAGGGCTTCATGGGCAACAAACCCTCCGACGAGGACGTCATGGAGTGGGTGTTCGAGGATTTCAGGCTCCGCAAGGACAACACACGCCTCTTCGAGCGCACCACGAAGGCCGCTGAATGGTTTGCCGAAAACGGTTTCCGCAATGTCATCCTCAAAGGCCAGGGCAACGCGCTCATGTATCCCGACCCCATGCTCCGCACCCCGGGCGACATCGATATATGGCTTGAGGGCGGAAGGGAGAAAGTGCTGGCATTCACCACCAAGTACTACCAGAAGGAGGCCAACTCCATGCACGTCGATTTCCCCATGTTCAGAGACACCCCCGTGGAAGTGCATTTCCGCCCCACACGCCTCTTCAACCCCTACCGCACCAAGGCACTCTGGGCATACTGCGACAGCGTCGGCGGCGAGCAGTTCGACAACAAGGTCACATCGCCCGACGGGAAATACAGCTTCAGCATGCCCACCAATGAGTTCAACGCCTTCTATCAACTCGACCATGTGTTCCGCCACCTTATTTATAAAGGTATCGGGATGCGACAGGTCATCGACTATTTCTTCCTTCTTCGCAAGCGCTACAACGACGGCGCGACGCCAGAAGACAACAAGCGGCTCATCAAGTTGCTCAACCGCTTCGGAATCAAGAAATTCGCACGCGCCATGATGTATGTGCAGCGCGAGGTGCTCGGACTCGAAGACAAATACCTCTTCATCGAGCCCCATGAGCGAGAAGGGAAGTTCCTGCTCAAAGAACTTCTCGAGTCGGGCAATTTCGGCCACCACGACACACGCCTCGACGATTCGCTCGAAGGTGTCGAGGGGCACATGAAGCGCTTCTGGGTGCTCGAGTCGTTCCGCCTCAGGTTGCTCACCCACTATCCCAGCGAGGCGATATGGATGCCCTGGCGCGACATCAAGCGCCACTGGGAGCGCGAGCAGGAGGCGAAGGAAGAAGGACAAGACAATACCCCAAACAAAGCTAAATAGATATGGCAACATCAAGAAATCACCTCGTCGTCATGGCCGGCGGCATAGGAAGCCGCTTCTGGCCCATGAGCACTACGGAAAACCCCAAGCAGTTCATCGACGTGCTTGGCGTGGGCCGTACGCTCTTGCAACTCACCCTCGACCGTTTCGAAGGCATCTGCCCACCCGAGAACATCTGGGTGGTGACCAACGCTCGCTATGCCAGCATCGTGCACGAGCAACTGCCCGAGATACCCATCGGGCACATCCTCTGCGAGCCCTGCCGGCGCAATACCGCTCCCTGCATCGCATACGTCAGCTGGCGCATCAAGAAGCAGGACCCCAAGGCCAATGTCGTGGTGACACCCAGCGACCATGTCGTAACAAATGCCACTGAGTTCCGCCGCGTCGTCGCCTCATGCCTGAAGTTCACCGGGGAGACCGATGCCATCGTTACACTCGGCATGAAACCCACACGGCCGGAGACAGGATATGGATACATACAGGCCGACCTCACCACCAGTTCGCCACGCAACAAGGAAATCTACCGTGTCGACTCCTTCCGCGAGAAGCCCGACGCAGAAACAGCAGAGAAATACATCAAGAGCAAGAGCTATTTCTGGAATGCCGGCATCTTCATCTGGAGCGTCAACACCATCGTCAATGCCTTCAGGGTCTACAAACCTGCCATGGCGAAGATTTTCGAGAGCATGATACCCATCCTCGGCACCGACAAGGAGCAGGAGGCCATCGACCAGCGCTATCCCGAGTGCGAGAACATCTCCGTCGACTACGCCATCATGGAGAAGGCCTCCGAGATTTTCGTCTGCCCCGCCGACTTCGGATGGAGCGACCTCGGCACATGGGGCTCGCTGCTGGCACAGACGCCACGCGACCTCTACGGGAACGGGAAAATCGGCCCCAACATCTCGCTGTACGACACACACAACTGCATCATACACACCACCGGAGAGAAGAAAGTGGTGGTGCAAGGACTCGACGGCTTCATCGTCGCCGAGAAGAACGGCACACTCCTCATCTGCAAACTAAGCGAAGAGCAGAAAATCAAACAGTTCGCAGAAGGGGAGTAGAGTTTAGACTTTAGACGTTAGACTTTAGACGTTAGACTTTAGACGCTAGACTTTAGACGTTAGACTTTAGACGTTAGACTTTAGACGCTAGTTAGAGTTGAGAGTTGAGGGTTGAGGGTTATGTAGAATGAGGAATGAGGAATGAGGAATTAGGAATTAGGAATTAGGAATGAGAAATATCGTTTCTTAAGTTTTGCTCTTCCTGTTTTCGTTTTCCGTATGCTGCGGTTTTGCCGCAGCAAACAGCCATGAGCCCTCAAAGCTAATGTCTAAACTCCCAAACTCCCTCAAAATAAGGAATACAAGCCATGAGCCCTCAAAGCTAATGTCTAAACTCCTAAACTCCCTCAAAAACTCCTAAACTCCCAAACTCCCAAAACTCATAAAAAGGAATACAAATATGGAAAAGAAGACAGCGCTCATCACTGGTATCACTGGTCAGGATGGCTCCTACCTCGCTGAGTTCCTCATCGAGAAAGGTTATGAGGTGCATGGCCTCCTCAGGCGCTCCTCATCGTTCAACACAGGACGTATCGAGCATCTTTACCTCGATGAGTGGGTGCGCGACATGAAGAAGCAACGACTCGTCAACCTCCACTGGGCCGACATGACCGACTCTTCGTCACTCATACGCATCATCGGCGAGGTACGCCCCTCGGAAATCTACAACCTGGCCGCCCAGAGCCATGTGAAGGTGTCGTTCGACGTGCCGGAATACACTGCCGACACCGATGCCGTAGGAGTGCTGCGGCTGCTCGAGGCCGTGAGAATCGTAGGGCTCGAGAAACAATGCCGCATCTACCAGGCTTCCACCTCCGAACTCTTCGGCAAGGTGCAGGAGGTGCCCCAAAAGGAAACCACACCGTTCTATCCACGCTCACCCTACGCCGTCGCCAAACTCTACGGCTACTGGATTATGAAGAACTACCGCGAGAGCTACGGCATGTACTGCTGCAACGGCATCCTCTTCAACCATGAGAGCGAGCGCAGAGGCGAGAACTTCGTCACCCGCAAAATAACACTCGCGGCAGCACGCATCGTGCAGGGCTACCAGGACAAGCTCTATCTGGGCAACCTCAACTCGCTCCGCGACTGGGGCTACGCCAAAGACTATGTGGAGTGCATGTGGCTCATCCTCCAGCAGCCGGAACCCGACGACTTCGTCATCGCCACCGGCGAGTACCACACCGTCAGGGAGTTCGCCACACTGGCTTTCCATGCCGTAGGCATAGAACTGGAATGGCAGGGCGAGGGTGTCGACGAGAAAGGCATCGACAAGGCGACGGGGAAAGTGCTCGTCGAGGTCGACCCCAAATACTTCCGCCCGGCAGAGGTCGACCAGTTGCTCGGCGACCCGTCGAAAGCCCGCGAGCAATTGGGATGGGACCCCAGGAAGACCTCTTTCGCCGAACTCATACGCATCATGACGGAGCACGACATGAAGTTCGTGCGCAAACTCTACCTCAAGGCACAACAACCGGAATAGCACACGGAACATGGCACTCGACAAACAATCAAAAATCTACGTCGCAGGGCACCGGGGGCTGGTGGGTTCGGCAATATGGGCCAACCTGGAGCAAAGGGGCTTCCACAATCTGGTGGGGCGCACACACCGTGAGCTCGACCTCCTCGACCCGCTCGCCGTGAAACAGTTCTTCGACGACGAGAAACCCGATGCCGTGGTGCTCGCCGCAGCCCATGTGGGAGGCATCATGGCCAACCTGCACTACCGTGCCGACTTCATCTACCAGAACCTTCAAATCCAGCAGAACGTCATCGGCGAGAGTTTCAGACATGGCGTAAAAAAGCTGCTCTTCCTCGGCTCGACATGCATCTATCCGCGCATGGCGCCCCAGCCCATGCATGAGGATGCCTTGCTCACCTCGCCGCTGGAATACACCAACGAGCCATACGCCATCGCCAAGATTGCCGGACTGAAGATGTGCGAGAGTTTCTCGCTGCAGTATGGCTGCAACTACATCGCCGTGATGCCCACCAACCTCTATGGCCCCAACGACAACTTCCACCTTGAGCGGAGCCATGTGCTGCCGGCCATGATTCGCAAGGTGCATCTGGCAAAATGCCTCAACGAGGGGCAGTGGCAGGCCGTACGCGACGACATCAACCTGCGACCCGTGGAAGGAGTCGACGGCTCCTGCTCCGAGGAGCAGATACTCGACGTGCTCGCACGCTATGGCATCACCCCCGAAGCGGTGACGCTATGGGGGACGGGAGCGCCGCTGCGAGAATTCCTGTGGAGCGAGGACATGGCGGATGCCAGCGTCCATGTGCTGCTGAACGTCGACTTCACCGACACCTATCAGCCTGGAGAGACCGAGATACGCAACTGCCACATCAATGTGGGCACCGGCAAGGAGCTCACCATCCGCGAACTGGCTGAAAAGGTGGTGGCAGAAGTGGGGTTCAAGGGCGAACTGAGATGGGACGCCACCAAGCCCGACGGCACACCTCGCAAACTCATCGATGTCACCAAGCTCCACCGCCTGGGATGGCATCACAAAGTGGAAATCGACGAGGGTATCCACCGCCTTTATACCTGGTACCAAAAAGGCATCTGCATCAATCACAAGTAGGTGATTTAACAATACATGATACGCATTGCTGTAGCAGGTGATTTCCTGCCCCGCCACCGGGTGGCCGCCCTTGCCCAGAAAGGTGATTATGGCTCCGTGATGGATGAGACGAGGCAGGTGTGCAGCACCTACGACTACTGCATCGTCAACCTTGAGGGGCCTGTCGTCACTGGCGATGCGGCCCCTATTGTTAAGAATGGGCCGTGCCTGAAATGTGACGAGAAGGCCATCCCGCTGCTCCGCCATGGAGGGTTCCACTGCGCGACGCTGGCCAACAACCACTTCCTCGACTATGGGGAGGACGGAGCGAGGCAGACGCTCGATGCGCTGCGGCAGCACGGCATCGACTTCGTCGGTGGGGGAATGAACGTCAAGGAGGCTGGCGCCACACTCTACCGCGACATCAACGGCGAGACACTTGCCATCATCAACTGCGCGGAGCATGAGTTCAGCATCGCCACCGATAAGACGGCCGGCTCCAACCCGCTCAACCCCATCCGCCTGTATTATGACATCGCCGAGGCGAGAAAGACGGCCAACCATGTGGTGGTCATCACGCATGGCGGTGTAGAACAATACGACCTGCCCACGCCAAGGATGAAGGAGCTCTACCGCTTCCTCATCGATGCCGGGGCCGACGTGGTGGTCAACCACCACCAGCACTGTCCGTGTGCCTACGAGGTCTATCACGGCAAACCTATCTTCTACGGCCTGGGCAATTTCTGTTTCGATGCGCCCTCGCTCAAGCATCAGCCCTGGAACAAGGGCTATATGGTGGGACTGGTTCTCGATGGCGAGAAGCCCGACTTCAGCATCATCCCCTACGTGCAGTGCGACGACCAGCCCACCGTCACCTTCGCCGACGAGAAGGCCAACCGCGATACGATGAGCCATCTCGACGAGCTCAACCTCATCCTCGCCGATGACAACAAGCTGCGACTGTCGCACGAGGACTACATGCGCCGCACCAGCACCAATTACCTCAACCTCTTCACGCCTTACAGCAGCCGCTTCGCACGCGCCCTCTGCGAGAAAGGACTCCTGCCGGCCTATTACCCCCGCAGCAAATGGCCGGCAATGCTCAATGGCGTGGAGTGTGAGTCACACCGGGAAAGACTCATCTACTATATCCGGAATAAGATGGGGAAATGAGTAGGTGTTCAAAATCAGACATGAGTGTTTTCTCTACTGGTGGGAAAATATAGTAGTGCAAATATGGGAAATGCCCTTCTGAAGGCGTTTCCCGTATTTGTTTTTTGACGATGAGTTGGAGTTTTAGGTGTGTCCTTTCCATATGGGTGCCAAAAAAGAAATTCCACGCTCTAAATTGCAGACCTTTCAAACGAAGTAATTCAAAAATGGATAATTTTGAAAAGATGATGAAAATAACAGTCCCTGTAATCAATGTGATAGAATGCTTGTCTTTTGTCATCCTGTTGACAGTCTGTCATAGTGCATGTGCAAAAAGCAAGAAA
>CAMHEL010000022.1 GCA_946184125.1 uncultured Prevotellaceae bacterium | reverse complement strand
AGATGTGCCCGCGAACGTCTCGAACGACTGCGCAGACAACATGCTCCGCGACGGCGCTGATGCCTGAGCTTGAATTACAAAAGGGTGATCACGAATTTGAGAATTTTGTGATGGACTGGAATGGGTATCACGAATTTGAGAGATTTGTCGAAGACCCACTGACCGAAGGGAGGTAATTCGAGAAATTCGAGGCCGACTGGAATGACAAAAGGGCTATCCCGAATTTGAGAGATTGAGAATTTTCAGGGTTACGAGATTTTCTCTAATTCGCAAAATTCGGGATAGCCTAATTGCAAGCTAAAGACGTGTATTCTTAGGGTGCAATCCAGTCGGTGGTCTTCAGCGTGAGCATCTGGGTGTCGCCACGTGAATCCTCAGGATGATTCACCACACAGTCCTCGAGCACCACCTTGAAGTCGTTGACCCTGAAGAGAGTACCCTTGTTCTCCTCGAAAAGACAGCGCGTGAACACGACATTCTTACTGCCATTCACATTGACCAGGGTGAACTCCTTGTTGAGGAAGAAATAACAGCCGGTGAACTGAACACCAGTGCAGCCTTTGACCGTCATGATGAAATAACTGCACTCACGGATGATGGAGTTTTCGCAGGCTAAGTTGGTGGAATTCACGGCCTCGATGCCCTCTGTGCCACAACCGAACATGTCGCAATGGTCGATGTTCACATTGTCGCACTGATGGAACGAGAGCACACCGCCCTGGCAGTACCCCTCGTCGGTGTGTCCTAAGGTGAGGTTATTGACCTTGATACCCGTACATGCCACAAAGCGTAGCACGTAAGCGTACCGTGGAGTGACGATGAGCCGGGCACCTTCGCCCTCACCTTCTATGGTGATGTTGCGCATGCCAGCCACAACCAGTTCGCGACCGTCGAAATGGTCAGCCCATCCCAGTGTCGGACGCTGTTTGAAAGACGAGAAGTCGTCAGCGTAAGTATCTATCTTCACGATGTGGAGCAAATCGCACAGCGCATCGTTTTCCAACGCGGGCGTGAGTAAAATCTCCGTTCCCTCGGGGATAATGATGCGCGTGTTGCTCTTCAGGGCACGTATCAACCCCTCGGCGGTGACCACCCGCTCCACTTTCTGCTTCGGAGCACCCACTGCTTTCTTCTTCTGAGCACTCACAGTGACGGGCACTGCCATCACCAGCAACAACAATAACACTAAAAATTGGCGAATCGTTTTCATATCATATTAATTTTAGGTGTGTTCTAATAAAGTCGCAACCGGGAAACCATGGGCCAACCGAGAAGGACACTGCAAAAATAGCAAAAAAAAACAAGAACTTTGTGCAAACAGCATGAAAAATAATCATTCATTTGTAACATTAGACGTTAGGCTTTAGACTTTAGACGTTAGACATTAGACCATGTGCTTCTAAATGGATGATTCTCGAACTTAATCGTAGGGTCTTAGCTCGTCTAAGACCGAAAAAATTAGCATCATGGTGCAGCGGTCTTAGACGAGCTAAGACCCTACATTTGATGCGGGGGGATTTCTCTCCCAATCCCACAAGGCATATGTCTAAACTCAAAAAAGACTTTAGACCATGTGCCCACAAAGCATCTGTCTAAACTCCTAAACTCCCAAACTCCTAAACTCCCTCTAAAGCTCAAAAAATCCAGAACTCCTAAACTCCCCCAAGCGTCAAAATCATATGTCTAAACTCCTAAACTACCAAACTCCTAAACTCCCTCAAAACTCATAAACTCCTAAACTCCCTCAAAACCTCCAAAAAACCTCCAAGAATACGAAAATGCCCATATATCTCCCACCCATCGTATTAATTTTGCCACTGACAAAAAATCAGAGACATGAAAGAAACAGAAACAATCCCCCAGACCATGGCTGAAACCAATGTGGAGGCAGCAACTACAAGCCCATCCAACGAATGTAGCACCACCCAGTCAAACGATGATGCGGCCAGCACTGCAAACCAGGAAAAGACAGACAACACCACTCCTACACCTACGACATCACAAGAGGATCCGATGACGGAGACACAGACCGAACCGAGAATCGTAGAGGCACAAAACGAGGAGCCTCAAACCGAGGAAACTCTGGTAGTAGCTCCTCAAACCGAGGAAAGTCAGATTGTAGCGCCTCAAACCGAGGAAACTCAGAATATGGCACCTCAAACCGAGGAAACTCAGACAGTGCAGCCACGCCCCATTTCCTTCACCCTTGCTCCTGCCGGTGACATGACCGATGCCGACCGCGAGGCACTGACGGTGCTGCTCCATAAGGTAGGTGAAGAGCTGATGCACGGAGAAATAGGCGAAGGCACCCTTCGCACCCTTCTCGCTGCCCTTCACCATGACCGCGACGTGGCCCAGGCCTCACACGAGGGTGAGGTGCGTGGCCGCAACGCCAACATCGAGCAGTTGCTCACCACCTGCCGCGAGAACGCCGAATTCCGACAGATAAGCAGCAGCATCGCCATCCCCCGCCCCACTCCTCCCACCCATATCATCGGCGGCCTCTGTGCCGCCGACCGCAAAAGTATTTGGGAGCGTGGAAGTGAAAAAAGAAAGAGAAATCACTGATTCGCGAAAAAAATGATGATGTATTTGCAAATATGGTGACAAATGACTACTTTTGCATAAAATTCAACATCTAAATTCATCATTCAACACTTAAAACCTTAAAGAAATGAGAAAAATCCATTCCAGCGTGGTGGCTTGCCTCCTGGCAGGTTGTATCCTCACCACCTCATGCATCGGGTCCTTCAGCCTGTTCAACAAATATGCAGCATGGCAGAGAGAGATGACCAGCAACAAATACATCAACGGTATCGTGGGTTTCTTCCTCATGCCTATCGTGGGAAGCATCACACTTTTCATCGACAGTGTCATCCTCAACACCATTGAGTTCTGGAGTGGCGACAACCCCGTGGCATCCAATATCGGTAAGACACAGCAAGTGCTCGGAGGCGATGGCGTGCTCTATGCCGTCAAGACCCTACGCAATGGTTATGAAATCACCTCACCCTCGGGCGAGAAGACCAACCTCATCTACGACAAATCCAGCGACAGCTGGTCGGTCAGCCAAAACGGTGTCACCAAAGAGCTCTTCCGCTTCAACCCCGATGGCAAGAGCATCAAAGTCATCTCAAACGGAAGCGAGCGCGACTTCACCCTCAACGATCAGGGAATGAGCGAAGCCAAGAAAGCTGCTTTCGAAGATATTTACCTCGCCTGGCAGTAAAGCCCACACTTCGGCAAAGCGACTATTCGAAGCCTCCAATCCTTAAAAATTGTTAACAAAGGCAAGAAAAAGAGGCAATATGAGGCCTATTCGAAAAGAAACAACTAATTTTGTCGAAAATTTATAAGAAATAATCAAAAACAAAATACACTTACTGGTATGAAAAGAACCTATCTGACCCCTGAAATTAGGATTAAGTCGATTGAAAGTGAGGCCATTCTCGATGAGAGCCTCCCTCTCTTTGATGAGAAAAACTCCAGCGAGGAAATTATCGAGCATAGCGAGCAAGTGCTCACCGGTAGTACCTCTGTCTGGGACGAAGAATAATCCTGAAGAGAAAACAGAACATTGCCTTTAGGCGGGATGTATGTCTCGCCTAAAGGATTTTTTTGTGTTTACTGATAATATCGGGCTTGCCCGATATTTATTTTGTGCAGGCGCTTGGCCCCCTTTACTATTTGGTGACAGGACGGATGTTATAACCAGTGGAGCGAATACCAGGGAAGTTTTTCCATGCGATTTTATGATCAAACACTTCAAACAATATTTCATACGCTTCCGTCACCTCGCCGGTGCGATTTGTAGATAACCAATACGAGCCATACGACCCACGGTTAACCAAATCATCAACACGCCATCCCCCAGCAGGCATGAAAATGCTCTTCCCATTTAACTTGCTGGTGAATTTGTCTCCTTTTATTCCGTTCATCTTCATCGACTGATAGTCGCTGTTATCGTACAGTTCCTCCCATTGCTCTTTTGTGGGTATCTGCCATTCTCCGCCCCACTTCATATGCGCCACGGTGTCTCAAAAAGGAAGAAAAAAGAAGTTAGTACGAAGGATACGGGGATGCGGAATTAAACAAGAGACGAGCAAGATGTTCCCAAGATCGAAAGAAATCTATGAACTATGAATTATGAGTCCACTTTTTAAAGTGGACAAAGAGCGACAGGCGAAGCTCACGCACCCATACCATTTAATGAGAAATAATGATAGATGGATTAAATAGCTCTAAAAATCAATAAGTTACAGATCCGCCCCTACCCCTCCCCTTGATGGGAGGGGAGTGCCTAACGGCTCTCAGCAAAGAATTCGGACTTTTTAAAGTGGGCTCAATTATGAATTATGAATTATGAACTAAGTGGATACGAAAATGCCATGCGTGGAGCGCTATCGGTCATTACTTTTGCGTTTGAAATGTAAGAAGAGCGATGAGTGCAATACCACCCGTTGCGGCGATGCTTGAGGAGAACCGCCGCCGCAACCAAGAGATAGCCGCGAGATACATCCCCTATACAGGCGAGGGAGCCCCCCTTGCCCGCCGCCGTGTGACCATTCCCGACTACGACCCTTTTGTGTCGTTATTGCCCGACACGATGCTCCACGAGGCACACATCCGCCAACTCATCGCCGCGGGCAGTGTGGCGACCTACGCCAAACAGACCGGGCGCACCACCCTCGAGGCACTGGAAGAGTTGGAAACCCTCCGCTGCCGCCACGACTTCTTCTACTGGGCATGGCGATATGTGCGCATCAAGCCCAAGGCCGGCGGCGACGACATCCCCTTCACCCTCAACCGCCCCCAGCGCCGTCTCGTGGAGTGCTTCGAACGGGCACGACTTGCCGGACGCCCCATCCGCGTGGTAGTACTCAAGGCACGGCAGTGGGGAGGTTCGACAGTAACGCAAATCTACATGGCATGGCTGCAACTCATGCACCGCAAAGGACTCAACTCACTCATCGTGGGCCATGTGAAAACCGCCTCGGCAGAAGTCAGCAGCATGTTCGACAAGATGGCCCAGCGCTACCCCACCCGACTGATGGAATGCGCCAGCCTATACGACGACGACAGCCACCAAGCGGCATCCACCGACACCGCCCCGCTCCCCGTGTTCGCTCTCGAAGGCGAGACCGACGCCCCCAACATACCACAGAAGAAAGGCGGCAAGATAGTGGGCGACCGAAACACCCGGCTGCTGCGCTACATCCCCCTGCGCAACTGCAAAATCAAGATAGGGTCGGCCGAGACACCCAACTCCGCCCGCGGCGGCGACTCCGCCCTCGTCCACTGCACCGAAGTGGCTTTCTGGCGCAAGACCGACAACAAGACCCCCGAGGACATCATCCGCTCGGCCTGCGCCGGTGCCCCTTATCAGCCGATGACCATGATTGTCTACGAATCGACCGCCAACGGCACGGGCAACTTCTTCCAGCGCGAATACGACGCCGCACGCCGTGGCGAGTCGCAGTTCGAAGCCCTCTTCGTGGCATGGTGGCAGATAGAGCAGTATGCCCTCCCCCTGACCAACCCTACGGCCTTCGCCACGGCGCTGTGGCAGCACCGCCAGTCGACAGCCGTCAGCAGCCAGCGCGAGGAGCCCGGGCAATATCTGTGGCGGCTGTGGGAGATGGGCGCCACCCTCGAGGCCATCAACTGGTATGTGTGCGAGCGGCGCAAGTACAACGACCATGGCGACATGGCCGCCGAGTTCCCTTCCGACGACATCGAGGCCTTCCAGAACTCCGGCGCCCACGTCTTCGACCCCTACCGCATCAGCGAGCTCCGCGCCACCTGCCGACCGCCACGCCGACAGTGCGACATCGCCGGGAAAGGCGCCAAGGGAGCCGCCGCCATGCTCGACATCAAGCTCACCGACGGCGGCGGACAACTGTGGGTGTGGGCCGAGCCCGAGCACTTCGACGATGCAAGGGTGACCGACCGCTACATGGTGGTGGTCGACATCGGTGGGAGAAGCGCGAAGGCCGACTGGTCGGTGGTGTGTGTCATCGACCGATACTGGATGATGGACGGCGGCAAACCGGAAGTGGTGGCGCAATGGTACGGCCACATCGACATGGACCTCCTCGCATGGAAAGCGGCACAAATCGCTCGATACTATGATGATGCGCTCCTCATCATCGAGTCGAACACGCTCGAGACACACGACGACGAGCGATGGCTCGAGGGAGGCGACCAGTCGGCATTCATTCTCAGCCAGATCAGGGAAGTGTATCCCCACCTCTACGCCCGACAGCAGAGCGCCGAGGACATCAGGCGAAGGGCGCCGCTGAAATACGGCTTCCACACCAACGTGAAGACGAAGCCACTCATCATCTCCACCCTCATTGAAGCCGTCAGGGAAGGGCTCTATGTGGAGCGCGACGAGCGTTGCCTCGACGAGCTGACCACCTATGTCCGCCGCAACAACGGCAGCTACGGAGCCGTCGATGGCAAGCACGACGACCTGCTCATGACACGCGCCATCGCCCTGCACATCTGCTTCCATGAGATGCCGTTGCCACATTTCACCAACGAGAGGCAAAAAGCGCACACCATCAATCCCTCACAGGAGAGCGGCGTGTGGTGAAACCAATAACTTTTCGTTTCCGATGCGGTATTCCAACAAAATTAGCAGCAAAAACAATAATTAACAGATAAAATGGAACTATTTTTCAAATAAAGCATTACTTTTGCATCGTTTTTTAAATAGGTACGAAAATTGTGCCGCACAGAAACTTTTCAATATGAATCATAAACATCCCAATAAAAATGAAACACGTTGAATCTGTATTAATTTTTTTGCTTTTAAGCATCACCACCTCGATCCATGCCCAACTGCCCAAAGTGACCATCAAGGACATCAACGGGCGTGTGGTATGCACCGACACGCTGAACAATAACGGGAAGCCCTTCATCGTCGATTTCTTCGCCACATGGTGCAAGCCTTGCAACCGTGAGCTCGACGCCATCGCCGAGGTCTATGAGGACTGGCAGGCAGAGACCGGTGTGAAAATCTTCGCCGTAAGCATCGACCAGGCGCAGAACATCAACAAAGTAAAGCCGCTTGTCGACAACCATGGATGGGAGTACGACGTGCTGCTCGACCCCAACAGCGATTTCTGCAAAGCACTCAACATCCAGTCCATCCCCTATGTGCTGGTGTGCGACGGCAACGGGCGCATCGTCTATAAGCACAATGGCTACACCGATGGTGCCGAAGCCGAACTGATAGAGAAAGTGCGCGAACTGCTGAAGTGACGAAATGAGACGACACATCCTTACCCTTGCCCTATTCGCCGCCACCACGCTCGCCGCCCAGAACGACCGTCCCGTGGTCATCAGCGGCAGCGTGCAGAGCGACATCCTCATCCCACAGGAAGACGAAGACATCGGAGCCGTCACCGACAACGACTGGGCGAAGACCAACACCTACATCGACGTGAAGGCCCAGAGCCAGTATGTGGATGCCGGTGTGCGCTTCGAATACCTCGCCCATCCCCTTCCCGGCTACGAGAGCGACTTCGAAGGCTGGGGCGTGCGCCATTACTACGTCACGGGGAAGTTGCGCCAGGCCGAGCTCACCCTCGGCTCCTTCTACGAGCAGTTCGGCTCAGGACTCATCCTCCGCACCTACGAGGAGCGCTCGCTGGGCATCGACAACGCCCTGCTCGGCGCACGCCTTGTCGTCACCCCCACCACCGGCGTGAGGCTCAAGGCCCTCGCCGGCAAGCAGCGCCGTTACTGGCACTATAACGACGGCCTCGTCTCGGGCGCCGATGCCGAGGTCAACCTCGACGAGTGGCTCCCGGCGCTCAAGAACCACGACACACGCCTCATGGTGGGCGCCTCATGGGTCAACAAGAAGGAAGACCCTGAGGAAGCCATCTACGCCGACCCCCTGCACCGCTTCAACTTCCCCGAATACGTCAACTCATGGGACGTGCGCGCCACCCTCAACCATGGTCCGTGGAACCTGCTCGCTGAATATGCGCAGAAGACCGCCGACCCCTCGTTCGACAACTTTTACATCTATAATGCCGGTACGGCAGCCCTTGCCTCAGCCTCCTACTCGCAAAAGGGTCTGAGCATCCTGCTCCAGGCCAAGCGCAGCGAGAACATGGCGTCGAGAAGCCGCCGCAGCATGTTGGGCACCTCCTCGTTCATCAACCACCTGCCCGCCTTCACCCTCGACCACACCTATGCCCTCGCCGCCCTCTATCCCTACGCCACCCAACTTGCCGATGGAGAATGGGCTTACCAGGCAGAGATGGGCTACAACTTCAAGCGCCGCACGGCTCTCGGAGGCAAATACGGCATGAACGTCAAAGTCAATTTCTCGTATGTCAGAGCCATTGATGGCGACGGCAGCGTCTCACCCACCTTCACCCGCGACCGTGGCGCCTTCTTCAAATGGGGCGACGAGACCTACTACCAGGACCTCAACATCCAGGTGACCCGACGGCTCACGAAGGACCTGAAGCTCAACCTGATGTATATGAACCAGCGTTACAACAAGACCGTCATCGAGGGTGAGGGAGACATGATTCATTCCAACATCTTCATCGCCGACGCGATGATGCAGTTGGCTCCCAAGACGCGTCTGCGCACCGAGCTGCAGTACCTCACCACACACGACGACCAAGGCGACTGGGCTTTCGCCCTCGCCGAGCTCTCCCTCGCCCCGAAATGGATGTTCACGCTCAGCGACATGTGGAACTGCGGCGACACCGACCACCACTACTACCAAGGGTTGGTGACCTTCACCACCGGTTCGCACCGCATCCAGGGCGGTTATGGCCGCACTCGTGCAGGCTACAACTGCTCGGGCGGCGTTTGCCGCTACGTGCCAGCCAGCAAAGGCTTCACCATCAGCTACAACTACAATTTCTGACGCCATGCACAAGACCATATACCCCCTCACTGCCATACTGTTTGCGCTGCTTACCATGGCCGCGTGCAGCCACATCGACGAGGACGAGCGCCTCATCTACGAGAAGCCAGCCCCGAGCACCAAGACCGTTCTGCTCGAGGACTTCACCGGACAGCGGTGCGTCAACTGCCCCAAGGGTTCAGAAATCATAGAGCAGCTGACCACGGAGTTCGGCTCGTCTGTCATCGCCGTGGGCATCCACGGCGGTCCATTGGGCTTCGCGGGCAACACCCGCAACAAAGGTCTTGCCACGGCCGAAGGCGACGAATACTACAACCACTGGCAGTTGGAATACCAGCCCGTGGGACTCATTGACCGTCACGGCGCCGTCAACTATGCCGACTGGACCAGCCAAGTGCGCAAAGCCTTGCAGCAGACGGCACCCCTCACACTCGGTATCCATGCCACATCCACTGGACAGAAAATCTACATCTCCGTTTTAGGCCAAGGCACCGAAGGCGCCTCCACCGGACACCTTCAGGTGTGGCTCGTGGAGGACAGCATCACCGCCATGCAACTGATGCCCGACGGCAGTACCAACGCCAACTACGTGCACAACCACGTCTTCCGCACCTCCGTCAACGGCACCTGGGGCGAGCCATACACCGTGAAAGAAGGCGAGACCATCATAACCGAAATGACCGCCACCATCGACGACGACTGGGTGAAAAAACACCTTTCCGTCATCGCTTTCGTGTATAACGACAACGGCGTGCTGCAAGCCGCAAAGAGCGGAGTCATAATCAATACAGAAGAATAAAACCATCAAAACATCGATATGAAATCATCACTTCTACTCACATTCCTCCTGGCCACCGCCATTGGTCTGAGCGCCCAGGACAAAGACCAGAAATACCAGTTTGTCGATAAAGACGGCGCCCTGATAGCCGACGGCACCGAGCTCGTCCGCACCGATGCCGAAGACAACGGTTTCGAAGTGCTCCTCCGCTCGGGCCTCTACGTGAAGAACGCCGGAGCTCCCGACGACTACTCCGTGCGTGTCGACAGCAAGGTGACACGCATCGACAACGGCACCTACCAGATCTGCTTCCCCGTCAACTGCCATGTTTACAGCACCCCAGGAACTTATCAGTCGGAAGTCGGCGTGCTGGCTGCCGGCGAGCAGAAAGACATCCTCTCGGAATGGATACCCGACAACTACGGCGAGTGCGTCGTCACCTACACCGTCTACGCCCTCATGAAATTCGGCAAGACCTACATCGACTACGAGGGTCCCTCGGTCACCGTCACCTTCAACTACTCCTCGCCCGATGCCATCGGCCAACATCCCGCCACAGGGTCTGTTGACGGCACTTATTACGACCTCTACGGTCACCGCCTCGGACAAGTCGGCAAGGGCCTCAACATCGTGCGCATGAGCGACGGCACTGTGCGCAAGGTGATGATGAAATAATCCATGCCGCACTGACCAATCAAGAAGAATAAAGCAAAACCTCGTGGGTGGCCGGCAGCCGGCCCCCCGCCATATCTTAAGTAGGTGATCACAATTAGATGATAGTATTTTATGATTTGCAGGTTAAATGTATTTGAGCTTGCCCGAGCTTGAGTTACTTAGGTAATACCAAACATAAAAGACTATAAATCACCTACAAGAATGATAGCGACAGATAATTTTATTTACCTACTTACAATTAAACCTAAAATTTTTATGAAGAGAACTACGCTTATGATTGTGGCGGCCTTTGTGTTTGCCGTCACGATGGCCCAACCCAGCGTGAAGCACCAGAAGGTGTCGCTCACTGAGAAGGCCGGCACTCAGCGCACAGCACTGAAACTCACTCCAGAGGCCATCGCCAAGGTGAACGACGAGGCCGGCAAGGGTGCCGTGAGAATGCACCGCCAGCAGGCACAAACGCCCATGTCGAAAATGCAGAAGGCCCGTGGCCCCCACAAGGCCTTGAAGAAGAAGGTGAGCCGTGAAGACGCCGGCATCATCATCGAGCAGCCCGCCGGCAAGTGCTACGACATGGTCTACGACAACTACTACTACGGCTACAACTGGCTCTATGGCTTCTATGGAGGACATTCCACCGGCAAAGCCTCGAAAGTGGTTGAAGGCGACGACGGATGCATCTACATCCACAACCTCATCACCGAGTTAAGCACAGAATCAGGCTACTGGGTGAAGGCAGAGCGCACCGATGGCGACAACATCGTCATCCACCCGCAACCCATCTATGAGGAGTACGACAGCTATTCCGGCGAGACCTACACCTATTACATCACAAGGATGGTGTTCGACCCATCAGGCAGCACCTTTGTCGTCGAGGAAGGCAACACCGACATCTATATGACATGGAAAGACGGCAAGCTGCGCACCGCAGCAGAGTATAACACCGGCGGCAATTTCAATATTGTTGTCAGTTGCGTAGACGGCGAAGGCTACTGGAGCGGTGCGTTCAACTGGGACATCAACATGTATCCCCAGACCGATGTCGCCATCACCGAGCTGCCCGAAGGTGTCACTGCCGAGGATCTGGTGATGAAATACGAAGACGACTATGGCAACACATTGGCCACCAAGGTGAAGTTCGCCATTTCCGGCAACGATGCCTACCTGCAGTTGACGCCCGACCTCAACAGTTGGGTCAAGGGAACCATCAACGGAACGAAAATCACCTTCGACTCCAGACAGTATCTGGGCCTTAACGAATATTATTCCAACTACATCTATTTCGTTGCAGCCATGGGCGAGCTCATCGCCAACAGCATCAGCTTCACCTACGATGCCGCCGCCATGACGCTCACCTCGAATCTCACCATCTACGTCAACGAGGGCAAGACATCCATCTACTACTTAAATGCATACAGCAAGCCCTACATCTTCCGTTTCGTCGAGAAACCCGCCACGCCGGTGACTCCTGAAATATCCGAAGTCATGAACTTCACTCCCAATGATAACTGGGGCGGCTACGGCTACATCGACTTCGACGCCTCCTACTTCGACGCCAATGGCGAGTATCTCAACCCAGAGTTGCTCACCTACAAGCTTTACATCGACGACAAGGAGTTCACGCTAACCCCAGAGGACTATTACGAGCTCGACGAGCCATTGACCGAGATACCCTACGAGATGTCGGACCTCAGCATCTACTACGAATCCAGCAGCACGTTCCATGAGGTTCAACTTTTTCAGTACGTAGGCAAGAATGTGGGTGTGCAGCTGATTTACCATGTCGGTGGCGAGGCCTACGCCTCGGAGATTGCCTGGTATGAGGTCGACAACACCTTTGCCACGGGTGCCGAGGGCTTCGCTCCCAATGTGGAGGAAAGCGAGCCCAACGGTCAGTTGGCTGCTGGCGAGATGGCCATCAACCTCGGCGCCGTCGAGGGCAACGTCTTCGGCAGTACACTGTTTACCGACGAGCACTACGACGTGGCCTTCCACCTCGTCGACCCCACACTCGTGGGCAAGCAGATAACCGCCATCAATGTCCCCTTCTTCGACACCACTGGCATCACTGGCACCAAAGTGTGGCTCTCGACGAGCGTCAACAAGCTCGACGAGAACGGCACGTTCGTTCCTGATGTCGTGTCACAGGAATTCACCGCCAACAAGGGCTTCACACAGGTCAAGCTCCCTGAGCCTTACACCATCACCGCCGACGGCATCTATGTGGGCTACAGCCTCGACCAGGCCATTGACATGGAGGGCGCAGAGTATCCGACGCCTATCGTGCTGACCAGCAACAGCACCAACGGTGGTTTCCTCATCCACACGAACAAAGCCTATCGTTCAGGCTTCTTCAACATGTTCGAACAGTTTACCGACCTCGCCCTTGAGGTGGTATTCACCGGTGCCGATGCCCTCGCCGCAGCACCACGCAACATACAGTCGTCATACATCAAGGCCGGCGAGATAGGCAATGTGAAAGTCAATGTGACCAACTTAGGCTACAACGGGCTGAAGAGCATCGACTACAGCTACGAGGTGGCAGGCATGAACGGCACTTCGCACATCGACCTCTCCCCCGCTCTGGCAGCCGTCTATGGCACCTACCGCACGATGAACCTCCCATTGCCCGCCATCGCTGAGCGTGGCACCTACCCCATCAGCATCACCATCGACAAAGTGAACGGAGAGCCCAACACCGCTGCTGAGAAGACAGCGACAGGCAAGGTGATGGTCCTCACGACCGTTCCCACCAAGCGCCCGCTGATGGAGGAATACACCGGCACCTGGTGCGGCTACTGCCCCCGCGGCTACATAGGCCTGGAGAAGATGGCAAGCCTCTACCCCGACGACTTCGTGGGCATCGCCTACCACAATGGCGACCCGATGGAATTCACCACACAGTACCCCAATAAAGTGGAGGGCTTCCCCGACGCATGGCTCGACCGCGTATACGAGACCGACGCCTACGTTGGCGACTACAACACCTACACCTGGGGCCTCGAGGAAGTCTGGCTGAAGCGCAGGGCTGAGTTCGCCCCGGCCGACATCTCCGTCATTGCCGAGTGGGCCGACGACACCAAGCAGACCATTAACGCCACATCCTTCATCCAGTTCGCATTTGAGAACGACACGAACCCATACACCGTGGCATACGCTCTCATTGCCAACGGCCTCTCTGGCGACACCCAGGACTGGGACCAGGCCAACAACTACAGCGGTGCCGAAAACCTGCCCGAGGACTTCCGCATCTTCACCGAAGGTGAGTCCTATGTCAGCGGACTGGAATTCAACCATGTCCTCGTCGCTCGCTCAAGCGTCTCTGGCGATAGTAACACTCTCCCCGATGCCATCAAAGTCGATGCTCCCTACACGCACAGCTACAGCTTCAACACCAATAGCGTGATCAACAGCGCCGGACAGCCCATCATCCAGGACAAGAACAAGCTGGAGGTGGTCATCATGCTCATCGACAAGAACACCGGTGAAGTGGTGAACGCCAACAAGGCTAAGGTGATGGACAAGGGAACTGGCATCGCCAGCACCAACACCGACAAGCCCATGGAGAGCGTCGCCTTCTACGACCTCGCCGGCCGCAAAGTCAGCGTACCCGTCAGAGGCGGTATCTACATCAAGTCGGTCCGCTACAAGGACGGACAGGTGAGCGCAAAGAAAGTGCTTATTCAGTAAGACGATAGGCTTTAGACGCCAGGCTTTAGACTTTAGACTTTAGGCGCTAGGCTTTAGACGCTATGCTTCCGACGGCCGAGATCGGCCATCGGAACTGATAGACGCCAGGCATTAGGCTTTAGGCTTTAGACTTTAGGCTTTAGAAGGCTACAGGCAGAATGAACATCCCCGCGCTAAGTGATATGGCGCGGGGATTTTTCATGACAAAATGTCACACTCCTCTCCCTTGGTATGGATTTTGCGCGAAGAGAAGCAGAAAAACAAAAAAAAGAAAGGAGAATACATGACATTCGACAAATTCACCATCAAGGCGCAGGAGGCCGTCCAGGAGGCGGTCAACACTGCGGAGAGAGCCGGGCAACAGTATGTGGAGCCCGAGCACCTTTTGAAGGGCATCCTCGTCAAAGACAAGGAAATCTGCCAGTTCATCTTCCAGAAAGTAGGAGCCAACGCCACACAGATAGAGAAAGTGGTGGACAGCGAGATAGCACATCTGCCCCGCGTTCAGGGCGGCAGCACCTACTACAGCAACACCACCAACACCGTGCTCCAGCGCACCCTCGACTACTCGCAGAAACTCGGCGATGAGTTCGTATCGGTCGAGCCCATGCTCCTCGCCCTGCTCGACGTGACATCCACCGCCAGCCGCATCCTCAAGGATGCCGGCGTGACAGCCAACGACCTCAAAGCCGCCATCACAGCTCTGCGACAAGGCAAGCAGGTCAACTCCATGTCGGGCGACGAGAGTTACCAGAGTCTCGCCAAATATGCCAAGAACCTGGTGGAGGCCGCCCGTGCCGGAAAACTCGACCCCGTCATCGGCCGCGACGACGAGATACGCCGGCTGCTGCAAATCCTCTCACGACGGACGAAAAACAACCCCATCCTGCTCGGTGAGCCAGGCACGGGAAAGACAGCCATCGTCGAGGGACTGGCAGGGCGCATCGTACGTGGCGACGTGCCCGAGAACCTCAAGGACAAGGAAATCTTCTCGCTCGACATGGGCCAGCTCATCGCCGGAGCGAAGTACAAGGGCGAGTTCGAGGAGCGCCTCAAGAGCGTCATCCACGAAGTGGTGAAGAGCGAGGGGCGCATCATCCTCTTCATCGACGAGATCCACACCCTCGTGGGAGCCGGAGGAGGCGAGGGAGCCATGGATGCCGCCAACCTCCTCAAGCCAGCACTCGCCAGGGGAGAGCTCAGGGCCATCGGTGCCACCACGCTCTCCGAGTACCAGAAATACTTCGAGAAGGACAAGGCACTGGAGCGGCGCTTCCAGACCGTCATGGTCGATGAGCCCGACGAGATGAGTGCCATCAGCATCCTGAGGGGTTTGAAGGAGCGCTACGAGAACCACCACAAGGTGCGTATCCAGGACGACGCGTGCATCGCTGCCGTCAAACTCTCCGAGCGCTACATCTCCGACCGCTTCCTGCCCGACAAGGCCATCGACCTGATGGACGAGGCCGCCGCCAAACTGCGCATGGAGCGCGACTCGGTGCCCGAGGAGCTCGACGAAATCAGCCGCCGGCTCGCACAGCTCGAGATTGAGCGCGAGGCCATACGGCGCGAGGAAGACCAGCAGAAACTCGCCCAGCTCGACAAGGACATCGCCGAACTGCGCGACCAGGAGACCGCCTTCCGGGCCAAGTGGGAAGGCGAGAAAGAACTGGTGAACCGCATCCAGCAGGACAAGCAGCAAATCGAGAACCTGCGCTTCGAGGCCGATAAAGCCGAGCGCGAGGGCAACTACGGGCGCGTCGCCGAGATACGCTATGGCAAGCTGCAGGCGCTGGAGGCCGACATCGAAAGCATCAAGACACAGCTCAGGGAGGCACAGGGAGACGACTCCATGGTGCGCGAGGAAGTCACCGCCGACGACATCGCCGAGGTGGTGAGCCGCTGGACCGGCATCCCCGTGACACGTATGCTGCAGAGCGAGCGCGAGAAACTCCTCCATCTCGAGGAGGAACTGCACAAGCGCGTCATCGGCCAGGACGAGGCCATCACGGCCGTCAGCGATGCCGTCAGGCGCTCGAGAGCAGGACTGCAGGACCCCAAGCGCCCCATCGCATCGTTCATCTTCCTCGGCACCACCGGTGTGGGAAAGACCGAACTGGCCAAGGCTCTTGCCGAATACCTCTTCAACGACGAGACGATGATGACCCGCATCGACATGAGCGAGTACATGGAGAAATACAGCGTGTCGAGGCTCATCGGAGCGCCTCCGGGATATGTGGGTTACGATGAGGGCGGACAGCTCACCGAGGCCGTCAGGCGCAAGCCATACTCCGTGGTGCTCTTCGACGAGGTGGAGAAAGCCCACCCCGACGTGTTCAACGTGCTGCTCCAGGTGCTCGACGACGGACGGCTCACCGACAACAAGGGCCGCACCGTCAACTTCAAGAACACCATCATCATCATGACCTCCAACCTTGGCAGCCAGTACATCCAAAGCCAGATGGAGAAGCTCAACGACCACAACCGTGAGCAGCTGATTGACCAGACCCGCGCCCAAGTGCTCGAAATGCTCAAGAAGACCATCCGTCCCGAGTTCCTCAACCGTATCGACGAGACCATCATGTTCCTGCCGCTCACCCAGGCGGAGATAGCCGACGTGGTGCGCCTCCAGATGAAGGGCGTCTGCAAGATGCTCGAGACACAGGGGCTGAAGTTGGAAGTCACCCCTCACGCCATCGACTACCTCGCACGCGAGGGCTACGACCCCGAATTCGGCGCACGTCCCGTGAAGAGGGCCATCCAGCACCTGGTGCTCAACGACCTCTCGAAACGCATCCTCGCCGAACAGGTGAGCCGCGACAAGCCCATCATCATCGACGAGTTCGGCCAGGGGCTCGTGTTCAGGAACTAACGCATGATTATCGTTCGCAACCGCTTTCTGCCCGTTCCGGGTTTTGCCGCCATCAACCTCTTCGGCGTGCTCTTCTGCCGGCGTGATGTCCACATCACGCCGCGCCTTGTCAACCACGAGCGTATCCACACCGCCCAGATGCTCGAGATGGGCATCCTCCCCTTCTATCTGTGGTATGCCGTGGAGTGGCTCATCAGGAGAGCACACCGAAAGGGGGCCTACTTTCGCATCTCCTTCGAGCGCGAGGCCTACCGCAACGAGCACAACCCCAACTACCTCAAGAAACGGCATCACTATGCCTGGTGGAAGTGCATGTGAACAAGCGGCTGCAGTAAAAAAGCACCATTTTTTTTCGGTTTTCAGTCAAATATGCTTACCTTTGCAATCACCGCAAAGGTAAGATGTGCCTTTGCCCATACCAAACACCACTGCCGCCCATGGGCGGCGGTAACCAAAGCAAAACAAACGACATGGAAAACCAAGAGAAAGACAACTTGCAGTTGCCGGAGAATGCCTTCAGGCCACTGCGCGAGGGAGAACAGTATGAGCCCATCATGAATGCTGGACGGGCCTATCCCGAGGTGAACGCCTGGTCGGTGAGCTGGGGTATCGTCATGGCGATGCTCTTCTCTGCCGCCGCCGCTTATCTGGGACTGAAGGTGGGACAGGTGTTCGAAGCCGCCATCCCCATCGCCATCATCGCCGTGGGCGCCTCCACCGCCGCCAAGCGCAAGAACGCCCTTGGCGAGAACGTCATCATCCAGAGCATCGGCGCCTGTTCGGGAGCCGTGGTGGCAGGAGCCATCTTCACCCTGCCCGCCATCTACATCCTCCAGGCGAAATATCCCGACGACCCCGAGATGACGGCCTCCTTCCTCAAGGTGTTCCTCTCGTCGCTCTTAGGAGGCATCATCGGCATCCTCTTCCTCATCCCCTTCCGCAAGTACTTCGTCAAGGAGATGCACGGCAAGTACCCCTTCCCCGAGGCCACCGCCACGGCCCAGGTGCTCGTCAGCGGAGCCAAAGGCGGCAACCAGGCCAAGCCGCTGCTCATCGCCGGTCTGGTGGGCGGTCTCTACGACTTCATCGTGGCCACCTTCGGATGGTGGAACGAGAACTTCACCACCCGCGTGGTGGCGATGGGCGAGACGCTCGCCGACAAGGCCAAGCTGGTGCTGAAAATCAACACCGGCGCCGCAGTGCTCGGCCTGGGCTACATCATCGGACTGAAATACGCCTTCATCATCTGCCTCGGTTCGCTGCTTGTGTGGTGGATTATCGTGCCGGGAATGGCACTCCTCTTCGGCGACCAAGTGCTCAACATGTGGGACCCCTCCATCACCCAGACCGTGGGTGAGATGTCGCCCGAGGCCATCTTCAAGAGCTACGGCAAGAGCATCGGCATCGGCGGCATCGCCATGGCAGGCATCATCGGTATCATACGCTCGTGGGGCATCATACGCAGCGCAGTGACGCTCGCCGCCAAGGAGATGAAGGGGAAAAACGGCGACACACAGCAGGAGAAGCGCACCGAGCGCGACCTCTCCTTCCGCACCATCGCCATAGGAAGCATCCTCACCATCATCATCACCTTCATCTTCTTCTGGGTGGGCGTGATGAAGGGCAACCTGCTCTTCGCCGTCATGGGCATCCTCCTCGTCACGGTCATCGCCTTCCTCTTCACCACGGTGGCCGCCAACGCCATCGCCATCGTCGGCAGCAACCCCGTATCGGGCATGACGCTCATGACGCTCATCCTCGCCTCGGTGGTGATGGTGGCAGTGGGCCTGCGCGGCACGGCCGGCATGGTGGCAGCCCTCATCATGGGCGGCGTGGTGTGCACCGCGCTGTCGATGGCGGGCGCCTTCATCACCGACCTCAAGGTGGGATACTGGCTGGGCACCACGCCACGGAAGCAGGAGTCGTGGAAATTCCTCGGCACGCTGGTGTCGGCAGCCACGGTGGGCGGCGTGATGATACTGCTCAACGAGACCTACGGTTTCGCCAGCGGCAAACTGGTGGCTCCCCAGGCCAACGCTATGGCTGCCGTCATCGACCCGCTGATGAACGGTGTGGGCGCTCCCTGGCTGCTCTACGCCATCGGTGCCGCCATCGCCATCGTGCTCACCGTCTGCAAGATACCCGCCCTGGCCTTCGCCCTGGGCATGTTCATCCCCCTGGAGCTCAACCTGCCGCTGCTTGTCGGCGGTGCGGTCAACTGGTTTGTGACGACACGCAGCCAAGACAAGGCACGCAACGAGGCACGAGGTGAGCGCGGCACACTCATCGCCAGCGGCTTCATCGCCGGTGGTGCCCTCATGGGCGTGGTCAGCGTGCTGCTGCAGTTTGCCGACATCCATCTGCTCAACGAGGCATGGCTTGCCAACCCGCTCTCCGAGGCACTGTCGCTGCTGGCATACATCGCACTCATCGCCTACTTCATCTGGGCGACCAAAAAGGCATAGCCGGCATAACGCATGAAGGCACTGATGGCTTTCCTCAAGGAATGGACGCTGCCCGTGGCAATGGCCGCGGGCGCCGTCATTTATTTCCTCTTCGCTCTCACGCCGGGCCTCGAGGGGGCATCCGACGTTCTCGGACCCATCATCGACGACATCTTCCCGCTGTTCATGTTCCTCATCCTCTTCGTCACTTTCTGCAAGGTCGACTTCCGGCGGCTGAGGCCTGTGGCATGGCATGGGTGGGTGGGGCTCTTCCAAGTGCTCTTCGTAGTGGGCATCGTCGCCATCGTGCTGGCCTTCCATCTCTCGGGCCGGCGGCTCATCCTCATGGAGTCGGTGCTGACGTGCGCCATCGGCCCCTGTGCGGCGGCAGCGGCCGTGGTGACGGGAAAACTGGGCGGCAACCTCGAGGAAATGACATCCTACACCTTCCTTTCCAACCTGCTTACCGCCATCATGGTGCCGCTGTGCTTCACCCTCATCGGCACCACAGCGGGCATGGACTTCACCGAGGCCTTCCTGCTCATCCTCTACAAGGTATGTCTGGTGCTTGTGGTGCCCATGGCACTCGCCTATGTGGTGAAGCACTTCATCCAACCGCTCCACCGCCGCATCGTGGCCATCCGCGACCTCTCGTTCTATATGTGGGGCCTCTCGCTGGCCATCGTCACCGGCACCACGGTGAAGAACATCTGCCACGCGGACACTGGTGCCCCCTTCCTATTAGTCATCGCCGGACTGGGCCTCGTGTTGTGCCTCGTGCAGTTTGCCGTGGGGCGCTATCTCGGCCATTTCTTCCACCGCACGCAGGAGGCCGGCCAGGCCCTCGGACAGAAAAACACCAACTTCGCCATCTGGATAGCCTACACCTATCTCGACCCGCTCAGTTCGGTGGGTCCCGGCTGCTACATCCTCTGGCAAAACATCATCAACTCCATCGAAATCTGGTTTCACGACAAAAAACGGTAGTTTTTAGACTTTAGACTTTAGGCTTTAGACCTTAGACTTTAGGATTTAGACTTTAGTTTTTAGATGCTATGCCTTAATCATCTGCTCCATCTGCGGCCTTTCTGGAGCTACTCGTTATGGCATAAATCATAGCCCCGAGAGCCGCAAGAGCGGCTCCAACGACAGTAGCTATCATAAGGCCTCTTAATGCTACGCTCAAAACATTAAGGTCCTTCTCCGAGGCACCCATCCTCTCACGCATCACCGTCATCAGGCGGGTCTCGGCCTCTACCTGGGTGTTGTGCGCAGCCGTGTAGGTGCTCATCACACCCGTCAACTGCTGTAGACCTGTCGTCAGATTCTTGAAAGATTCGCCTATCTGGTTGAACCTTATCAGCATGTCTCGCATCCCAGGACGCTCACTCGCCACGGCATCAAGATTCCTGGCGAGCTCCCTGGCCTCTGCCGAAGCTCTCACAATCACATTCTGACCGTCAACATTTACAGATATGTTAAATCTTACGTCTGGCATGATAGATTCTCAGAAAAAATGTCTCCTTATTATAGAAATGATTAAATTTGCGGCAACAAAAACGGAGGTGATATGAAAACGATAAAATACATTCTCGCATGGATTTACACCATTTGTGTAATAGTATGCCCGATATCTTTTATTCTGACGTTCGTTGGACTGCTCGTTTTAAATGCCGATTTGTCGGCTTATTCCTTTCTGACAACGCTCGTGACAAGCGGATATGCTTTCTTCTACGGAACGGGCGGCCCAAGATTCAACACTTAGGGTTAAGCTCTAACCTCCCACCAGCCGCTCAAACCTCTTCCTCGCCTCTTCCGCCGACACCTTGGGTGCCTCGGCCTTTTTTTTGCTCTTCTCCCAGGGGAAAGGCAGAAGTTTCTCAGGAGTAATCTTCCCCTTGATGTGAGGCTGGATGCATATCGTAGCAAGCATCCGCATCCGCTCCCAGCTGTCGTGCATGTCGCCCTCACGCATCTCGTGCCATGACTTGCACACCGCACCGAACTCGTCAGGGGTCAGGCGGCAGAAGTCGTCAAGCGACAGGCCGATGCAACCAAGCGCATGGCCGAGAAGCTCAGCTATTGTGGCTGGCTTTTTTTTTCGCCGTCATCCTCAGACTCCGCACCGCCTTCGTTCAGAGTGGCCGTCCATGCCTGGATGTCCTCAGGACTGATGCTGTCGGCGAAGTCCATCAGCGACAGGTCGAAGTCAAGGCCGTCATGCTTCGAGGCGGAGCACACGCAGCACCAAAGGTAGGTGCAGTAGTCCGAGATGTCGCCCCGGATCTCCGTCACCTCCCTGCCAGTCTCACGCTTGAAACGCAGCATAGCCCCCATAGTCTGCCTACAGGGGTATGCCACGCCGTTCACTGTAATCTCAACTTTTGCCATGGGATGTTATTACGGTGTTGAACTCGATGATGAGGAAGGCTTGCCGGGATAGACCGTCGGCTCGCCGTTGTTCTCGAGGCTGATGCTGTAGGTCGCGTCGTCCTGAGGGCAAGTTTCCACAATATAGTGGTTCTCAAACCTCAAATCAAATTATAAACCTCAAATCTCAAACCTAAAACCTAATTATTATCAGAATTTTTGTCTATATTTGCGGAAAATTCATGTTTCACATTTAAAAGTTTGATCTTATGGAAAAAACATTAGTATTGCTGAAGCCCAGTTGTGTTCAGCGCCAGTTGATTGGTGAGATAGTGAATCGTTTTGAGCGCCGCGGACTTCGCGTGGCAGGCATGAAGATGATGCAGTTGTCCGACGAAATTCTGCGCGAGCATTATGCCCACCTTGTCGACCGTCCTTTCTTTCCCTCGTTGGCTGCTTCCATGCAGGCCTCTCCAGTAGTTGCCCTTGCCCTTGAGGGTGTGGATGCCGTGCAGGTGGTACGCACCATGACGGGTTCCACCAACGGCAGGGAGGCAGCCCCCGGCACCATCCGAGGCGACTATTCGATGAGCAATCAGCAGAACATCGTCCATGCCAGCGACTCCACCTCGAACGCAGAGATAGAACTGAAGCGTTTCTTCCGCGACGAGGAAATTTTCGACTACCCCAGCTGTACTTTCCCCTTCATCTATGGTGAGGGTGAGGCAAAGTAAAGATTTTCAAGTTTAGGATTACTGAGAAGTTTGGGGAGTTTGGGAGCTTAGACAAATTTTCCAATATTTCGTTATACTTTCATAGTTTACTTTTCATTCAAATTAAGTATTATATTATAGGTGGGTTCTATTCATTCCGGCATGGCGACATGAAGTGTCGTTTCTCGCCTCGACAAAATTGATAGGACCCACCTATAAAGAACAACAGGAAAGAAAAGATAGTTTACATAATAACACGTCTAACAAAAAAAACCAACAATCATGAAAGATGACGAAATCAAGAAAGAAGACGAAACCATGGAAGAAGATGGTATCGTGGAAGAAGACGAGACGCCAAAAGGATTGGTTACTGCAAGATTTCTCGCAGGAATAACTATTTTCCTAAATATGATGAATTATATGAGTGCGGTTTCTGCTGATGCCAACTTACCTGCTGGTGCATGTGGAACGGGATTGGTAGGTTATGGAATCATTCAAGTGTTTTTGTTTATTATTATGCTATGCTGCGTGATTCCATGGCTTTATAAGGAATTCAATAATTATGAGAGCACCTATGGCGGCATTATTTCAATAGGTATCTGCATACTCTGCTTTATAGCATGCGTGGCTTTTAGTAGATGTGTTTATTCTGACCCCAACCGCCCCATCAATCAACCAAGGCCAGAAACAGAAGAGTATTCAGACCCAGTAGCTATAGAAGGAATACAAGAAGCAACAGAGACTATAGAAGACGAAGAGGATACTTTGGACTTTAGACCTTAGACTTTAGACCTTAGACTTTAGACCTTAGACTTTAGACTTTAGACTTTAGACTTTAGGCTTTAGACTTTAGACTTTAGACTTTAGACTTTAGGCTTTAGACTTTAGGCCATGTGCTTCTAAATGGATGATTTTCGAACTTATCCGTAGGGGCTTAGCTCGTCTAAGACCGAAAAAGTTAGCATTATAGTGCAGCGGTCTTAGACGAGCTAAGACCCTACATTTGATGCGGGGGATTTCTCTCCCAATCCCACAAAACATATGTCTAAACTCCTAAACTACCAAACTCCTAAACTCCCTCAAAAACTCCAGAACTCCAAAACTCTCCCAATCCCACAAAACATATGTCTAAACTTCTAAACTACCAAACTCCAGAATTAGACTTTAGACCCTAGACTTTAGTCATCCGAAACCCACAAAGCATATGTCTAAACTCCTAAACTACCAAACTCCTAAACTCCCTCATAAAACTCCAAAACTCCCAAACTCAAAAAAACTCCCAAACTCAAAAAAACTCCTAAACAATCGGGGGATGCCCATGGGCATCCCCCGATTGTTGTTTTCACTTCTTCTTCCCTTTATAGCTTGTCTTGTGCGTCTCGTAGTTTTTGAAAGGCACAGAGGCATTGGGTGTTTGCATGATGATGGGGTGTGCTGCCTCGGGGCTGCTCATCCACTGTGCCACGCCATCGACCCAGTGTGCTGCGGCGGGGAAGGTGGGATGTATGCCGTCGCCCGCCCTTGAGATGCGCAGGTGGTAGCTGTCGTAGAAGCGGTCGGCCCCCACATTGCGGCGAATCATATCGGCGATGCCCGGGTCATTGCTGACGGTACGCAGCGATACCGGGCCTATCCAGATAAAGGGTACATTTCCAATCTCGCGCATGATTTCCTGTACGGCATCGGAGCGTGACGAGATGTCGTGATAGCCGAGGTCGTTGGTGCCGAGGCATACGATGACGAAGGTGGGCTTCACCTTCTCCATAAGGCGCGGCAGTTCGGTGGTGTATGCCCAGCTCTTGGTGGTGGAGCCATACCAGATGGAGGTGTAGAGCGTGTGGCCGTTGTAGGCCGCATAGTCATTGAATCGGCGTCCCACACCGTCGAGCATGGAGTCGCCGATGAGGAGGATGCGGTGGTGCTGGGTGTCGGGGGCGTCGGCCACGACATCGGAGCCCACCTCCTCGCCTTTTAATACCTTGTCGTATACGGCGTCGATGCTGTCGAGCACATTCTGAGCCCAAGCACTTGGCAAAAAGGCAGCCAGCACGATAGCCGCCAGAAGTATCTTTTTCATGTCTTTTCCTGAATTGATGACGTTAACTTATGGTTGTCGCATCAACAGATGCGTGATGTAGTATTATTTATTTTCTCTTGCTCTCGGTCTCCTCTCGTTTCCATTTGTAGATGCGGTCGATGACCTCGATTTGCTCACGGTTGGGTACCATAATGAGCGATGCACCATTGGCAAACTGCATCGTGGTGGGTTTTGAGGGGTCGAAGGAGGGCCAGTAGGGCAGGCCTTTGGCGTTGGGGTTGCCCGTCTTGGCGAAGTTCACCCAGTACTGCTGCATGATTTCTGCCACGGCAGCCTCTGCGGGATATTTGTCAGGCTGTCTGAGGAACTCGCCGTTGAGGTAGAGGATGTCGTCGGCATGAGAGACGCCCCTGCGGCGCTTGTCGGGCGAGAAACTGCGTGTGGAGGGCTGGGCGAGATAGGCGGCGTAGGCAGGACTCTTTCCCGTCTTGGCCTGCAGGCTCACCCATGCGAATGACGGCCATGCGAAGCCCATATCACGGAACATATCGCAGTTGGCGTGGAACGCCTCGTCGTCGGTATTCCCCGGATAGGCTTTCAGCACCTCGTCGGCAAACTGTCCGAACATCGCCTTCACGGTGCCCTTGTAGGCCTCAGGAGTCACGGGGCGTGAGAAGAGCACGCCCTCGTCGCTGTTGGTCATCACGATGGCGGGCACGTCGTTGTATTCGCCGCGCTCATAGAGTCGGTAGAGGTCGTCGGTAATCACATAGCCATCGACACAGGGCCAGAAACCGCCGAAGCCCACATTGTCGCCGGCGAGGGCGAGGGCATCCATCTGGCGCATCTGTTTGATGGACTTCTTCTTCAGGTGTTTCTGGAAGGCCAGGCCCTGTTGCTCAGCACCTTTCTGCGAGGCATTGGCCAAGAGGCTCCTGCTGCCATCCTCCCAAGGGGCGAAGGAGCCACCGCTCTGGCTGATGACACGATGGAAGAGGCCTTTGGCCAGTGGCGAGGCGCAGAGGATGCTGCAACTGATGGCTCCCGCGCTCTCGCCGAAGATGGTGACATTGGAGGGGTCGCCACCAAACTGCGCGATATTGCGCTGCACCCATTTCAGGGCGAAGATCTGGTCGAGGAGGCCGTAGTTGCCCGAATGCCCCGTCTTCGACTCCTTGGTGAGTTCGGGATGCGCCATGAAGCCGAGTGCGCCGGTGCGGTATTCCACGCTGACAATCACCACGCCACGCTGGGCGAGGAGACGCCACAGGTCGCCACCGTAATGCTCGGTCTGAAAGCCGCCGCCATGTATCCACACCATCACCGGCAGGCGGTCGCTCACCGACTTAGCAGGAGTGGCGATGCCGAGATAGAGGCAGTCCTCACTCATCTTGGGGTGCGAGCCGTCGCGTCGCGACGGCTGGGGTGGCCACGGCCCGAAGTCGTCGGCCTTGAGCACACCCTCCCACGGCTGGGGAGGCTGCGGCTCACACCAGCGCAACTTCCCCACTGGTGGTGCGGCATAGGGAATCGCCTTATAGACAGCGAGATTGCCTTCGGGAAGGCCTTCCACGTCGCCGCTTTCCACATGGGTTCTCATGATGGGCTGTCCCACAACATCTGCTGTGGAAAACACGGCACAAAGCAGCAACAAAACATTCAATATCCTTTTCATATTTCTCTTCTTTTTTGAGTCAGGAAAATCATCTCAATGCTTTTCGGGCGGTAAAGGTACAACTTTTTTCCCAACCGCACCTTCAATTCTATTTGAAAAAATAGATTCGTATCGATATTTTTACTAAATTTGCTTCGCAATTATCACGAATACGATTCCATGAGGAAATGTGGCAAAACAAGATGTACAAATGAACAATTTGCAGGAGGTCGCGGGCTTGTAAACCCTGGCGACTATGTGAGTCACCATCAAGCAATCGAAGAAATCTTTAAAAAAGAACCGTTCATTATTGTCGAGTAGGATAGAACATGAAAAAGACATCTCTGTTTCTCATCTTCGCGTGGATAGTCCTCTCTATCCATGCCCAGCAACGAGTGGTCGTGGCCGACAAGGAAACGCATGAGCCTGTCGCCCAGGCGAGTCTTTTCACCAAGGAGAGCGGCAAATTCCATTCCGCCATCAGCAACGACCAGGGAGAGGCAGTGGTCGGGTTTACTTTCCGGCGGCTCACCATCTCACACCTCAACTACGAGCGCAGGGTGCTGACCACGCTGCCCGACACCATATTCCTCGTTCCACGCTACCGTGAGACCGCCGAGGTCGTCGTGCGCAACATCGAGCCCAAATGGATAAGAGAGAAACTGCGGCAAGTGGTCAAGACCAAGCAAAAGGTGTATTTCTCACAGCCACGCGAACTCTGCTATGACTACAAGACCCAGAGCATCGACCAAAGTTCATATTACACCTTCCAGTCGAAGGGACTGATGCGGATGAAGAGCCTCGGCCACGACCACTACAGTCTCTGCCAGACCGAAGGGCACATCGTCAGCGCCGACAGCACCCAACTGACCGATGTCGCCAACCTGCGGCGCATGCTTTACGAGGACTTCGTAGACGAGCTTGATGGCGACTTCATCAGTTCCCACCGCTTCAATGTCAACGGAGATTTCGACAGTCCCAGCAAGAACGTGCTCGAACTGGTGTTCCGCTCCAAGAAGCGCCACGACGACCGTGGCCGCATCGTCATCGACACGGCACGCTGCATCATCCACTCCGCCTACCGCATCTCGGGCACCGAAACCAACAAGCATGAGCGCATGTCGCAGGTCCTCCTCGCCTTCGCACGTGCCATATCGGGCTACCGCATCGACAAGTGGAACAGGACCTATCACGTCAGTTATGCCGAACAGCCCGACGGCACCATGTATCCGAGCGACGTCAGCTACAAATGCTACATCGAGGGATACGACAGAGGCGACGACCCCGCCGAGAAGGAGTTTGACCAACAATCAGGCGGCGGCTTCCCCAACATGGAGGCGACGCTCCATCTCTCAGCCGCCACAGCCCTGCCCGACAGCATCGCATGGGTTCCACTGCCGGGCTCATGGTACCTGAGACTCAGTTCGGAAAGAGAACGACAACAGGAAATCACCCTCTCGCATCTGCCCGCCCTTTTCGACATCTATAAAGAAGAAGACAATTGACATCAACACCATATTCTATCAATGAATAACAACGACACACCCACACCACAACCCACCGTCAGACCGGCGACCCAGGCGGGACGCTTCTATGAGGGCGATGCACAGACACTGCGCGAAGAGGTGGACCAATACCTGGCCCGCCACGCCGACGAGATACCATCGGCCAACGTGGCGGCGCTGATTGTGCCCCATGCCGGATACTACTATTCGGCCAACGTCGCGGCGACAGCCTATATGAACCTCGACCCAGCACACCACTTCAAGCGGGTGTTCCTCATCGGTCCCAGCCATTATGAGTGGCTCGGCGGCGCATCGGTGAACAGCGAGGCCGACTACTACGCCACGCCGCTGGGCCATGTGGCGGTGGACCGCGACACGGCACGCCAGCTGATGGCTGCCGACAACCTGTTTGCCTATCACCGGAAAGCCCACGACCGCGAGCACTGCCTGGAGGTGCAGCTGCCCTTCCTCCAGCGGCGACTGACCGACGTGCCGCCCATCGTGCCCATCATCGTTTCCACCAACAGCCTCGCCCACCTCAGGCGGATGGCAGAGGCGCTGCAGCCCTATTTCAACGACGAGAACCTGTTTGTCATCAGCAGCGATTTCTCACACTATCCTTCCTACAAGGATGCCTGCCAGGTGGACGCAAAGACGGGCGAGGCCATCCTGAGTGGCGACGTGGAGCGCTTTATCGACGTGATGGAGGAGAATGAGCAGAGCGGTGTACGCAACCTCTCGACGAGTGCCTGTGGCGCCTTCCCCATCATCATCCTCCTGACGATGCTCCAGAACGGCGGGAAGGAACACCGCGGCACTGCCGGCTCACGCTACACCATCAAGCACCTCATCTACGAGAATTCCGGCGACATCGAGACGGCCGACCGCCGGCGCGTGGTGGGCTACCACGCTTTCGCCATCCTTCGCAACACATCGACGACAACCGACAAGAGAGAAGACACGGACAGCGATGAGTCATCGGCGTTCACCCTCACCGACAGCGACAAGCAGCAGTTGAAGGCGCTCGCCCGCGAGAGCATCCGCACCGCCTTCGCCGGCAAGGACATCCCCTCGCCGGCAAGCCCCTCCCCCACCCTCGACCGCAAATGCGGCGCCTTCGTCACCCTCACCCAGCAGGGACGGTTGCGTGGCTGCATCGGCCATTTCGGCGAGGACATCCCCCTGCGCGAGATGGTGGCAGAGATGGCAAGGGCGGCAGCCTTCGAGGACCCGAGGTTCCCGAGGCTGAGAAGAGAGGAGCTCGACAGCACCGACATCGAGATTTCCGTCCTCACGCCGATGCGCCGGATACACTCCCTGGATGAGTTCCAGCTGCACCACCACGGCATCTACATCAAGAAAGGGTTCCGCAGCGGCACCTTCCTGCCCCAGGTGGCGGACGAGGTGCCCTGGACGAAAGAGGAGTTTGTGGCGCACTGCTCACGCGACAAGGCGGGGCTGGGCTGGGACGGATGGCGCAACGCCGAACTGTATGTCTATGAGGCAATCGTATTCTGATGGCAGCACACGAATGTAACTATTACCACCGGCTGGACGATGCGGCAGTGGAGTGCCTCCTCTGCCCGCATCACTGCCACATCGCCAACGGGCGGACGGGGCGCTGCCGCAGTCGGCGCAACAACGACAGCACGCTCCTTAGCGAGGTCTATGGCAGGCCGTGCGCCATCGCCATCGACCCCGTGGAGAAAAAACCGCTCTACCACTTCCACCCGGGCACCACTTGTCTGTCGATCGCCTGCACAGGATGCAACTTCCACTGCCTGAACTGTCAGAACCACGACATCTCGCAGGCAGCGCCCAACGAGGTGAGGCATTACAGACTAACACCCGAGGAGGTGGTGGACCTCTGCATCGAGCACCACTGTCCGGGCATCGCCTACACCTACACCGAACCGCTCACATGGATAGAGTATATGGCGGACACGGCACGGAGGGCACACGAAAAAGGGCTGTGGAACATCCTCGTCACGGCGGGCTATGTGTGCAGCGAACCGCTCGCCGACCTGTTGCCGCTCATCGATGCCGCCAACATCGACCTGAAGTCTTTCAGCGACGATATCTACCGTCAGGTGAGCGGCGGAAAATTGTCTGTCGTGCTCGACACCATCCTCGCCATGAGGGATGCAGGCATCTGGGTAGAAGTGACCAACCTCATCATTCCGGGGGTCAACGACGACATGGGCATGATACGGCAAATGTGCCAATGGTTGGTGAGCCACCATCTCGACAACGCCCCACTCCACTTCAGCCGTTTCTTCCCGCAATATCGCATGAGCCATCTGCCTCCCACTCCCGTCAAAACGCTCCACGAAGCCCGCGAAGTGGCTCTCGAAGAAGGCATGAAGCATGTCTATCTGGGGAACGTTTTTTAGGCTTGAGATTTGAGATTAGTCTTTTCGTTTGTTCGCAGTATCATAACCAAAATTGTGGACGTCCTTGCTTTTTTCACTTCGCTCCGGGTGGAAGAAGGGGTAACATGCTCTTAGCTACTCTATCTCCTCTGCTTACCTCATATTTCCTCCGTTTACCTCATATTTTCTCTGTTTACCTCCTCTTTCACTCGAAAGGAATTGCTCTTCTGTGTTACTCTGTGGCTCTGTGACTCTGTGTTGAATCTTTGAATCTCAACGACTTCTCTGTTTTTTCCTTTGTCTGCTCTGTTTACCTCCTCCTTTCTTTCGGAAGGAATTGCTCTTCTCTATGACTCTATGTTGAATCTTTGTATCTCAACGACTTCCCTGTTCTTTCTCTGTCTCCTCTGCTTACCTCCTCTTCCGCTCGGAAGAAATTGCTCTTCTCTGTGACTCTATGTTGAATCTTTGTATCTCAACCACTCTGTTTTTCCTCTGATTACCTCCCCCTACCGAGTGAAAAGTGCAAATTTTTTGGAGAAAAATGATGAGTTTTCAAAAAAAGCAGTAACTTTGCATCCGATTTAAGGATAACGCAGCCCAAGAATTTAGGATAATCAATTAGTAAAAGAGGCTGCAATTGTTTAATTTATTAATAGGTAAAAAGATGAAAAAAATTATGATGACAATGATGGCAGCTATCATGGCTGCTGGTGTTAGTGCACAAGTGTACGTAGGTGGTGGTGTCGGCGTGGCAACAGCCAGCACTGACAACGACGACACAACTGTTTTCAAGTTCGTGCCTGAGGTGGGATACACCTTCAACGACCAGTGGGCAGCCGGTATCGCATTCGGTTGGGAAGGCGCCAAAGATGCTCCCAAAACCTTCTCCGTCAATCCCTATGTCCGTATGAACCTCGTGAAGGCCGGTCCTGTCACTGCTTTCATCGACGGCAGCGTGGGTTTCTCACACACCTACAACTCTGGCTTCGACACCGACGAATTCAATGTAGGCATCAAACCGGGTGTTGCTGTGAGCCTTGGCGATAACTTCAGCTTCGTCACCCACATCGGTTTCATCGGCTACGACCACGAGAAAGACAACAATAGCAAAGCCAAAATCGACACATGGGGTCTTGACCTCGACGGCCGCAACATCACCTTCGGTCTCTACTACAGCTTCTAATCGCAACTATGTGGGAAACATGCTTCCCAATCTATACTCAAAAGAGGGTATGTCTTGCTTGACATACCCTCTTTTTTTGTGAAACGTATGAGCAAATGGGTGCTTCTTCCGACAAGCCATTTTCGAAAGGATAATCTTTGTCGGGTTCGGAGCCCCGACCTCCTACAAATCCCTCCGTAGCCATCGCGCCCCAACGGGGCAACCTGCTCTCAGCCCAGGGCAACGCCCTGGGTTTTAATTCCCGGCACAAAAAATCGCCCCGACGGGTCAAAAGCCTTATAATCAATTATTTATTCCTTTCTTCGATTATGCTTTTGCCTCGCGGGTTGCGTCTTCCACGTTGGGAAAGGATGTATCATTTTTTTACCACCGGTCGGATGCTTTGGCCGAAGCTGCGGCCGAAGTTGCCGTTGCCCCAGGTAGCGCGTTCCGAGTTGAATTCGATAAAGTAGGCGCTATGCGAGTGCGACGGTATCTGCGACGACGACCAGTAATAGCCGGTGCTACCGAAGTAATTGGCATATTCTCCCCAGAAGTTGCCTGCGGCGGGCAAGAAGATGCTGCTGCCATTTTTCTTGCTGGTGAACTTCGCCCCTTTGACCTCGTTGCATGTGGTCCATTCGTATGTGCAGTTGTCGAGCAATTCCTTTACCTGGATATAAGAGGGCATACGCCATGCGCCACCCCATATCGTATGAGCCACATCATACTGCGTGCCAGAGATTTCGTTGCCAATTTTGTGGCAAGAGGAGGGAGAACCGTCGCAAAGTGTATATGTGGTCCAATTATAAGTGGTCTTTTCTTGGGTCTCGCCCCAAGAATAGTAACCGCCCTTTTCCTCGGGTGCACTGGCTCCTACATTACAGCACGACCATTTCGTGCCGGAAGGCAGGCCAAGGTCGATCAGGTGCGGATGGTTGGCGTCTGGGCACTCCTTGTAACTCTTTGGTGATTCTTTTGTCGTGTTCTGCTGTGTAGATTGTTGTTTTACACCTTGCCCTGTGCCTTGCGCATTGGCAGAGAAGGTGACTGCGAAAAGCAGGAGAATGGCTGCTAATGATTTTGTCATGATTTTTTTGTTTTATGCCCCACATTAGCATTCATCAAGCAATTGATAAAGCTGAAAGACAGGGGTAAATATACTTTCTTGATGGTTGTATTTCTTTTAAAAAAAGTTGATTCTGATTTTCTGAATGCAAAAATAGACTTTTTCTTTGAAATTATCAACAAAAAAAGGCTATTTTGCCCTTTGGCGGGAAAATGGTGGAACAAAAGGGAAATGTCTAAAAATAGAATTAGACCCTAAACGTTTTTTTTGAATTGAGAGTTGAGGGTTGAGGAATGAGGTATTAGGAATTAGGTATTAGGAATTAGGAATACCGTTTCTTTAGTTTTAGTCCTTCCTGTTTTCAGTTTTCCGTATGTTGCGGTTTCACCGCAACAAACAAACATGAGTCCTCAAAGCTAATGTCTAAACTCCTAAACTACCAAACTCCTAAACTCCCTCAAAAACTCTAAAACTCCTATACTCCTAAAATCCCCCCATCACCATCTCAAACATACGGCGATAGGCCTCCACCTTCTTGTCGAAAGCGAGGGGATAGGCCCGTGAGGAAGAGGGCAAACGGTAGAGAATGAGTTGCCGCCCGTCGATGTTATTGACCTCGGGGATAGGGACGAAGGTATTGACTTTGGGGATGTTAGGGATGCCAAGTGAGGCGCAGATGGTGTCGGTGGCCTTCTCGCCCGTTGTCACGATGGCCCGGCAATGCGGCAGTTGGGCAAGGAGCGCGGGGATGTCGGTGGGCTCCACCACTTCAAGATATTTGTCGGAGGCGTTGTCGCGCAAGCGGCGGATGGCACTCGACGTGTCGAAGAAGGCAATGCCCTTGGCCAGACAAAACTCGACGATGGCCTCTATACGGAAACGCTTTGCCGTGAGGTCAACGAAATAATTCCTGTCGCCGAAGAACAGTTGACCTTCGATACGCCAATGGTCATTGATGAAATTGGGATAGTAGAAATCCATGCACCACCGCTTCCGCTGCGGCGGAAAACTGCCAAGAAACAACACCTTGGCATTCTCGGGCAGGAAAGGTATCAGGGGATGGTACTCCACCTCACCCGTGCTACGAGCCACATTCGCCTCATTCAAATACGTCATCACAAAAGAAATAATACTGTTTTCAAAAGAAATATTGCTGTTTTCAAAAAGGTCGCCACAAAAATACAGAAAAAACGAAACGGAGCAATGATTTGTAACAAAATTTTTGAGGAGTTTTTTAACATAGAAGGAAAAGTTAGCATGCTAATTTAGAATCCAAAGCCAGCGAACAAACTAAGGAGCGCGGGATCTCCGAGCATGCGAAACACCCAAAACCGCAAAAAATGTATGGACATTCACCAATTATGAATTATGAACTATGAATTATGAATTAAAATCTGTCCTAACTGATTAACAGAGAGAGGATAAAAAAAACGCTACGCTTAATAAAAAGAAAGAAAAAA
>CAMHEL010000021.1 GCA_946184125.1 uncultured Prevotellaceae bacterium | reverse complement strand
TCAATGCCGGCGACGGAGCGCACCAGCACCCCTCACAGTGCATGCTCGACCTCTACACCATCTACCAGACCCAAGGCACGCTTGAGAACCTGAACATCTATTTGGTAGGCGACCTGAAATACGGGCGCACCGTGCACTCCCTGCTCATGGCCATGCGCCATTTCAACCCCACCTTCCACTTCATCGCACCCGAGGAACTGCGTATGCCCAACGAATACAAGCTCTACTGTCACGAGAAGGGCATAAGGTTTGAGGAGCACAGCGAGCTCAACGAGGACATCATCGCCGATGCCGACATTATCTATATGACCCGCGTGCAAAAGGAGCGCTTCTCCGACCTCATGGAGTATGAGCGGGTGAAGAACACCTATATCCTCAGGGCGGCGATGCTCGCCAATGCCAAGCCGAGCATGAAAATCCTGCATCCCCTGCCCCGTGTCAACGAGATTGCCTACGATGTGGACGCCACACCACAGGCCTATTACATCCAGCAGGCACGCAACGGCCTCTACGCCCGTGAGGCCATCATCTGCGATGTGCTGGGCATCACACTCGATGAGGTGAGAAACGACAAGACCATCATCGACTGACACCAACGACTCCCCGAAAGCACCAAAGCAAACAACAGACTATGAACAAGAAAGAGCGGTTGGTGGCCGCCATAAAAAACGGCACGGTCATCGACCATATCCCCTCCGACAAAACCTTCCAGGTGGTCAACCTCCTCGGGCTCGCACACCAGAGCACACCCGTGACCATCGGCTTCAATTACCCCTCGACGAAAGTGGGACAAAAGGGCATCATCAAAATCAGCGACAAATTCTTCTCCGACGCTGAAATATCACGCCTCTCGGTGGTGGCACCCAACGTGGTGCTGAGCATCATTCACAACTACGAAGTGGTGGAGAAGAAAACCGTGACGACCCCCGACGAGCTCCATGGCATCGTGAAATGCAACAACCCCGTGTGCATCACCAACAACGAACCCATGGCCACCGTCTTCCGAGTCGTGGACAAGAACCGAGGCGTGCTCCGCTGCCATTACTGCGACAAGGAGCAGGACATCAACCAGGTGGAACTGACCAGCTGACCAGCTGACAGCCACACACCATCTCCAGCAGATAAAACAACCCATTATATTAACATCAAAACAACATGAAAAGAGACCAAGAGATTTTTGACCTCATTGAGAGAGAGCACCAACGTCAGTTGAAAGGAATGGAGCTGATTGCCTCTGAGAACTTCGTCAGCGACGAGGTGATGCAGGCCATGGGCAGCTGCCTGACCAACAAATACGCCGAGGGCCTTCCCGGCAAGCGCTACTATGGCGGTTGCCAAGTGGTGGACCGCGTGGAAGACCTGGCCCGCGAAAGGCTGAAAGCCCTCTTCGACGCTGAATGGGTCAACGTGCAGCCACACTCTGGCGCACAGGCCAATGCCGCTGTGCTACTCACCGTGCTCAACCCAGGCGACACCTTCATGGGACTCAACCTCGCTCATGGCGGACACCTTTCGCACGGTTCACTGGTCAACACCTCGGGCATCCTCTACAACCCCGTGGGATACAACCTCAACAAGGAGACTGGAAGGGTGGACTACGACGAGATGGAAGCCCTGGCACAGGAGCACAAGCCCAAACTGATTATCGGTGGCGGCTCGGCTTACAGCCGTGAATGGGACTACAAACGCATGAGGGAAATCGCCGACAGCGTGGGCGCACTGCTCATGGTCGACATGGCTCACCCCGCAGGACTCATCGCCGCAGGACTGCTCGACAACCCGCTGCGCTATGCACACATCGTCACCTCGACCACCCACAAGACACTCCGTGGACCACGTGGTGGCATCATCCTCCTGGGCAAAGACTTCGAGAACCCTTGGGGAAAGAAAACACCGAAGGGCGTGGTGAAAATGATGAGCCAACTGCTCGACAGCGCGGTCTTCCCTGGCACACAGGGCGGTCCGCTCGAGCATGTCATCGCTGCCAAGGCCGTGGCATTCCAAGAAGCACTTCAGCCAGAGTTCAAAGCATGGGCAAAACAGGTGCAGACCAATGCCCGCGTGCTGGCCGAGGAACTCATCAAACGTGGCTTCGGCATCGTGAGCGGTGGAACAGACAACCACTCCATGCTCGTTGACCTCCGCACCAAATATCCCGACCTCACGGGAAAGGTGGCAGAGAATGCGCTCGTTTCGGCCGACATCACCGTCAACAAGAACATGGTTCCCTTCGACAGCCGCAGCGCCTTCCAAACATCGGGCATCCGACTGGGTACACCGGCGCTCACCACACGTGGCGCAAAGGAGGACATGATGATACTGATAGCCGAACTCATCGAAGAGGTGCTCAACGCCCCCGAGGACGAGAAAGTCATCGCACGCGTCCGCGAAAAAGTGAACGACACGATGAAAGACTATCCTCTCTTCGCCTATTAATAGCACTTAAGCGAAGGCCGGTTGATGTTCCGGCCTTCGCTTTTCTTTTTATATGGCAAAAAAGCGCAAAGGGAAAACGAAGCCCGACCCCAACCAACTTTTGCTTTTCACCCTGGAGGAGATGAGCGGTGAAGAGCAGATGCCATGTGCTGCACCTATCCCAGACCATGAAACAGAGGTCAAGCCAGAAACTATAAAAGACACACCTCCCAGAGCCAGGATAGATAACAAAACCGAAGACTCGGCAGACACATCTCACGAAGGAAACAATGATATCCCAACCGAACCGAAAACCGGGAACGCCCCTGAGGTAAAGATAGAAATCCCAAGCGGCTCCACCCCAACCACAGTCCAGCTGCTTCGCCATGTCATGGATATCCTCGACTCCTTCACGCCCAAGCAGCAACGGCTCATCGCCATCCAAACCGCTACCTTACTGCAAAGTCCCATTGCCAAAAGCTATCAATATCACCTCCCGGGGATGGAAAATGTCACCGTGGAGGGCGACTATCTCAAAGCAATGGCCTACGTGGCTATCGTGCGCTCCTTCCCCAACATGACTGAAAGCATCGGACTCGACTGGGACGACGAATACCAGCAAGCGGTCAGCCTCGGCCCCTCAGTGAAGAACGGATGAAAGAGGAGTTTTTGGCGGTTTTTATGCCCACAATTTGCCAGAGCTAAATATTATACTTACCTTTGCAAATTGTTATGATGAAGTTTATCGCTCTTGGCAGTGGAAGCAGTGGAAACTGCTACTGTATTCTTACAGAAAACGACGGTCTGATGATTGACGTCGGTATAGGCACCAGGTCTCTCAAGAAGTTCTTGACAGAGTATGGTTTCTCTATGTCGTCCATCCACAGCATCCTCCTCACGCACGACCACGCCGACCATGTGAAGTCGGTGGGGAGTGTGAGTCACGACTATGGCCTCCCCGTCTATTCCACCCGCAAAGTGCATCAGGGCATTCGCAACAATTACTGCGTCCGCCACAAAATCGACCAGAAAAACATCCGTTATATCGAGAAGAACAGCACTTTCACTCTTGGCGATTTCGTCATCACCCCTTTTGCCGTGCCACACGACAGTTCCGACAACGTGGGGTATTTCATCACACACGAGGACGTGAAGTTTTGTCTTATCACCGATGTGGGGCATGTGACCGATGAGATCAAGTCCTATATCCAGCGGGCCAACTATCTGGTTCTCGAGGCCAATTACGACCCGGAGATGCTGCTTAAGGGCACCTACCCCAAGCATCTGAAGGACCGCATCCATAGCGAGAACGGCCATTTGAGCAATTACGACTGCGGCATGGCTCTTGCCGAGAATGCCACCCTCGACCTAAGACATGTGTGGCTGTGCCACCTCAGCGAGGAGAACAACCACCCCGAACTGGCACGTATCACCGTGGAGCAAGTGCTCCGCCAGCATGGCATCGCACCAGGCAAAGACTTCATGCTTGAAATACTCAAGCGAAAGACCCCTTCAGGATTTTTCGAACTGAAATAAGGAAATAAGTAGGTGTTCAAAATTATCTGTTACTATCATCTATTTTTGAACACCTACTTAGCACTCGGAAACTCACAGAATTAGAACGGCATACCTACTGCGAAGTGGAAGGAGAAATCGCGTGAGAAACTGGGGTGAGTGATAGGATAGTGCAGTCTGCCACTCTCATACGCAGGGTTGATGGCTTTCATGCCCATGTCGAAACGCAGGATGAAATAGTCGAAATTGAGCCTGAGCCCCATGCCATAAGCCGCTGCTATCTGTTTGTAGAACTTATTGATTTTAAACTGTCCACCCGGCTGGTCCTTGTAGTCCATCAGCGTCCAGATATTTCCTGCATCAATGAAGAGCGCCCCATGGAATTTCCAGAAGAGGTGCGAACGGTACTCAATATTGAGGTCCAACTTCATGTCGCCGGTCTGGTTGATGAAGTCGATGGCACCATCATTGCCATAGAAAGAACCTGGCCCAAGTCCTCTGACGCTCCATCCCCTGACCGAGTTGGCACCTCCCGAGAAATACCGTTTCTCAAAGGGCAGCACGTTGCTGTTGCCGTAAGGATAGGCGATACCCAGGCCGGCATGAACGACGAGCGAGTTGCCCTGGTCGTTGAACAACACACGGGTGAAGTCAAAGTCGCACTTGACATACTGGGCGAAAGCGATATTGAAGAGCGTGTATTGACCTTGTGAGTTGGTCTTGAATCCAAACACCGATGCTGCCCCACTGAGTATGTTTCCTGCCAGTTCAATATTGGTTTTCAGCGCGTTGACACGGTCGTTGTAAGTCATTCCAAACCCCATCCTCATGATGAACAGGTCTTCGTAGTTGTAGCGCAGAATGGCATTCCTGTTGCTCACGCTATCAAGATACTCATGCTTGAATGTTGACGAAATCCAAGGCATGTAGATATAGTTGAGGTCGATGGCGTCCCAACTGAACGTCCATCTGTCGCGTGGCTTCCCCCATTTGTACCTCCATCCAGCTGAGAACACCCTGCGGTGGAACTCCGGCCTGTTCTGCATGTTGTAGCTCACCGAGAGTTCCGACGTGGCATTGACATCCCGCCTGTAGCGCTCAGTGAGGAAAGGAGCCACGAAGCGCGGGAACGACAGTTTGGCTTCAGCGCCATACTCCATATAGTCTTCATTCTGATAGCCCTCGAGACCGGTGATGGCCTCAAAAGCACCACGCAACTGCACCGACAGTCTTTCCGAGCCGTGGAAGATATTGCGGTTCTCGTAGGTGAGCGACACCGCAGCACCAAGGTCGCCGGCGGTATTGGTGCCTTCGGGCTGGAAGATGATGGTGCTCGGCTTGTTGACGCCATACTGCAAGACGCAGTCCAGCATGTTGGAGTCGGGCACCTCGGTGAACCTCAGATTGGCGTATTTCACGGCATGAAGCCTGCCGAAGTTGTTGTAGGTGCGCCTGACAGCCGACGCCGAGAAGAGTTCCTGTTCCTTCAGGGCACAATTGTTGATAAGCACCGACGGGCGGATATGAATGGTGGTGGTGTCGGCACACACGAAGTCAACCTTCCGCACGCGGTAGCAAGGATGGGCGGTCGCGGGGGCGTCGCTATGCTCCCGGTAAGGCATCAGGTGCATGGTGACATCCACAAGGCGGCTTCCCCTCATGGTGTCGGCTTCGAAACGGATGAACTCTTTGTGAAACTTGTAATATCCCTGGTCAAGGAAGATACTGGTGAGGCGCGAGCGCTCTGTGTCGAGGCCATTGATGGTGAAAGGCGACCCTTCATGAAGGACAAGCAGAGCGGAGTCGTTGGCGGTGAGCAGGTCGTTGATGGCTGCATCCTGTATGTCGTACCGAATATGCCTGATGACGAAGGGCTTGCCGGGAACGAGGTCATAGACGGCCTTGAGCTTCTTTCCTTTTACCTTCACGGTGTGGTCCACACGGGCGTTCATATACCCCATATTCTGCATGGCGGTGAGAAGGTCGTTGCAGGTGTGCTGCGCTTGCAAGGTGTCATACAGTACTGGTGGCTCGCCAATCTTGCGCAGGGTGCGGTTAATCCACTTCGTGGTATCGCTGCCCGACAAGGCATAAATGCCGAGGGGGATTTTGAACGAGGAGAACCATCGTGAATTGCCCTTTTGCCTGACATATTGCCAAAGCGCTGAGGCATCGAAATCATTGTCGCTGGTCCGCACCTCCACACCTTGAAGCAGGTATTGCCCCTCGGGCACATACTTCACCGAGGAGCACGATGCTAAGGAGGCGGCCATGACGATGGCGGCCATCAAGCAGAGGAGCTTACCACGAATAATGACTGGATGCCGTGCCACATGAACAAGGGAACTGACAGCAACCATGTTAGTAGGTTTCACAAATGATGTGCGCATAACAACGGTGCAAATATAACATAAAAAAACGAGGTACACAACATGACGGGATTTTTTTTGGGAGTTTAGACCTTTACATATACAGCTTCTTAGGAGTTTAGGAGTTTAGGAGTTTAGACGTATGCTTTGTGGACTCGGGCCGACTAAAGTCCAGGGTCTAAAGTCTAAAGTCTAAAGCCTAGCGTCTAAAGTCTAAAGTCTAACGTCTAAACACAAGGTAGGCTGCACCTCGGCAAAAAAAAATGAATGAATTCTGAAGATTTTGTCCGCTTAAGGACAAAATCGTGTTTTGCGCTCGGTTTGCACTACCTTTACATAAAGTAGGCTTCGGCTCGGAAATGAAAACAAAAATCTTTGTTTTTTGTTTTGCATTTCGCTCGCCTTGCACTACCTTTACATAAGGTAGGCTGCACCTCGGCAAAAAAAATGAATGAATTCATTTTGTTTTGCGCTCGGTTTGCACTACCTTTGCATGGGTAATGCAAATGATGGCCCAATAAAGATGATTAGCAAGAACAAGGCGAAACTGCTTCGCCAACTCGAGAACAAGAAGCACCGCCAGGAAACAGGTCTTTTTGTGGCTGAGGGTCCCAAAGTGGTTGGCGACCTGCTGGCCGTGATGCGTGCCCGAAGCATCTTCGCCACAGAGGAATGGATAGCGGCCCACCGAGCCATCGATGCCGACGAGGTCGGGGTGGTGAGCGACGAGGAGTTGCGCCGCATAAGCTATCTCCAGCACCCCCAGCAGGTACTCGCCACGTTCCCCCTCCCCCGCACCACGGGAAGCGTCACGGAGTGGGTCCATCACATCAGCACCGAACTCTGCCTCGCCCTCGACGGCGTACAGGATCCGGGCAATGTGGGCACCATCATTCGCATCGCCGACTGGTTCGGCATCCGTCATATCTTCTGCAGTCCCGACACAGCCGACGCCTATAGCCCGAAAGTGGTGCAGGCCACCATGGGCAGCATCGCACGCGTGCAGGTGACCTACACCGACCTGTGCCAACTGATAGAGGCTCTGCCCGCCGGCATCCCCGTCTATGGCACGCTGCTCGACGGCGACGACCTCTATTCCACACCCCTTGCACCCCATGGACTGCTGGTGATGGGCAACGAAGGAAAGGGCATCAGCCCGGCCGTGACAGCGAAGGTGTCACACCGACTTCTCATCCCGCCCTACCCCGTCAACCAAGGTGCCGACAGCCTGAACGTGGCCATCGCCACCGCCGTCTGCTGTGCCGAATTCCGACGGCGCATGCGAGCAGGTGACGACACCACACCACCCCTCATCTGAACTATTTTATCCTATCAATATGGAAAAGGAATATCTATACAAGATTCGCAGCTTCTCATCGTGTTTTCTCGCCGCCTACAAACTGCTGCGCGAGAATGCGAAGGGCATTTTCCGCTGCACCTGGCTGCCCATGCTCCTCTTTGGCGTGTCGAGCGGCCTGTTCATGACACTCAACCTACGCAACAGTGACATCTCCACGATGGCCATGGAGCATGGCTATCTATATCTCGCACTTTGGGGACTGAGCTTCATAGGCATCGTGGTGGGCGCCGTCTGGGCGATGGCACGACTGCTGAGCATGCTCAATGGGGAAAAACGCCGGTGGAATGCCATACGCCTGATATTGGTAAGCATCTTCAACTTCATCATTGTCGGCATCTTATCTGCCATCGTTGCAGGAGCATTCTATCTTTGGATGCGCCACAGCGGAGGGACATTGCAAGAAACGCTGCAAGACAACTGGCTCGTCATCCTTGCCGTCAGTCTCGCTTTCATCCTGATGCTCCTACCATTCTACTACATCACCATCCGCTATCTCTTCGACCGCGAGACACGCTTCGTACCCGAACTGCCCAAGAACTACATGACGGGGCTGCGCCACTTCGGCTTCATCTTCATCACATTCCTGCTCCTCTGCCTCATCACGGGGGTTATCTTTCTCTTCGTTAGCCTGCCCTTCCTCGTCCTGGTGCTTGCCCATACCGCGTCCACCCTGGGTGTGCTCATGGGCGACCCCTCAGGCATGCCCTCCTCGTTCATCTGGCTCCATGGCGGCACCTATGCCCTCACCACCATACTGATGGGCTACGTCAGCATGTTCTCCCTGCTCGTATGGCTCTTTGTCTATGGCTCTATCCAGAAACAGCGCGAGGAGCGCAAAACCACATTAATACCTACCAACAATGACTCACCTTTCATCGACTTTGAAGAATAAGCCCCGCCGCATCCTCTTCATCGACCGCGACGGCACACTCATCGAGGAGCCGGCCGACGAGCAGATAGATTCCTTCGAGAAACTGCGCTTCACACCCGGTGTGTTCCGCAACCTCGCCTTCATCCGCCAGCACCTCGACTTCATGCTGGTCATGGTGAGCAACCAGGACGGTCTTGGCACTCCTTCCTTCCCCGAGGAGACTTTCTGGCCCGTCCACAACTTCATCCTCCAGACGCTCGAGAGTGAGGGGGTGACGTTCGATGCCATCCACATCGACCGCCATTTCCCCGAAGACAACCATCCCTGCCGCAAACCCGGCACGGGGATGCTGACCGAATATATGACAAGCGATGCCTACGACCTGGCGGGCAGCTATGTCATCGGCGACCGCGAGACCGACCGCGAACTGGCTCGCCGACTGGGGTGCAAGGCGCTGATATTAGGCGACAAAGGGGTGACCTGGGACACGATTGCGGAGGTGCTGTTTGCAGGAGAGCGGCATGCCACGGTGCGACGAACGACCCGTGAGACCGACATCCTCGTCGACCTGCTGGTCGATGGCTCAGGGCACTGCGACATCAGCACCGGCCTGGGGTTCTTCGACCACATGCTCGAGCAGATTGGCAAACATGGCATGATGGACCTGACGATAAAGGTCAAAGGCGACCTACACGTCGATGAGCACCACACTATAGAGGACACGGCTATCGCACTGGGTGAATGCTTCCGCCAAGCACTGGGCGACAAACGTGGCATAGAGCGCTATGGCTACTGCCTGCCGATGGACGATTGTTTGGCAAGTGTGGCACTCGACTTCGGTGGCCGTCCGTGGCTGGTGTGGAATGCAGAATTCCACCGCGAACATGTGGGCGACATGCCTACAGAGATGTTCCTGCATTTCTTCAAGAGCCTGAGCGACGCAGCCCTGATGAACCTGAACATCCGTGCCGAGGGCACCAACGAGCACCACAAGATTGAGGGCATCTTCAAAGCCCTCGCACGTGCACTGAAAATGGCCGTCCGACGCGACATCTACCACTTCGAACTGCCCTCAACCAAGGGCGTGCTGTGAGGCCTGGCTGCCATAAACGAGCATCAACCAGTTCTTGTCATCTCAGTGTCCTTCTTTGTCGGGCGGCGTTTCACCGTCCTGTGCTTCAACGGCTATGGCGCGGACAAGTCTTCCCTGGGGGTATCTATTCAGCGAATCATTTTTTTGAGTCGCCTACGGCGAGAACCAACGGTCGACGTACGTAGCGGAAGTCAAATCTTTCAAATTTTTACAAATCAAACAAATTTCTATTGCGAAAAATATAAATATTTGACAGATTTGAATTGATTATAGGATTTCTGCCCGATAGGACACCCCTTGATATGATTCGCTGAAGAGTTACCCCTGGAGGCAATCCCTATAAGCTTTGTAACAATTCTCTAATTCTTTGACCTTATTGGGGTTAACCTACTTACGATATAATGGGAGATGATCCTGTCATACAGGCATGAAAAAAGGCCTTACCTTTGGTAAGACCGCTCATCGTCGTGGGTGCTGATGGATTCGAACCACCGAAGTCGAAAGACAGCAGATTTACAGTCTGCCCCATTTGGCCACTCTGGAAAACACCCATCATTTGTGGACGTTGGCGGATTCGAACCGTCGACCCCCTGTCTGTCAGACAGATACTCTAAACCAGCTGAGCTAAACGTCCATTGCTTTATTGCGAGTGCAAAGGTAAGGCTTTTTTGTGACCCCACAAAATTTTTCCAAAGTTTTTTTCTTTTTATCTCTTATTTTTCGATTTTTGCGATAAATGTTGTCTCAAATACGGACGTATGGTAAAGTTTATCTTGAAGTGAGGTGTTCCCGCTAAAGAAATGTTATATTCAAGCGAAACTTAATCTTCAATCTTCAATCTTCAAATGTCGTGCAAACCGAATGCAATGAAGCTCGCTTTAATTGCTGAGGTGCAGCCGACATTCAAGCGAAGCTTAATTTTCAATCTTCAATCTTCAATCTTCAATCTTTTAGAACGGATATCCGATAGCGAAGTGAATGCTTTGTCCGTCGCGGAAGGAAGGGATGTTGAAATAGCCGCTCTTCCCGGTGTCGTACGGTGCATGGATACCCCATCCCCAATCGAGTCTTACGACGAAGAAATCGAGGTTGTAGCGGATGCCGACGCCTGTGCCGAGGGCTATTTCGTTAAGGAAATTCTTCGTTTCGAATTGTCCTCCAGAGAGTTCTTCCCCATCCGAGATGCTCCATACGTTTCCGGCATCGAGGAAGATTGCTCCGTAGAGGTTTCCGAAGAGCCTCGGCCTCATTTCAAGGTTGGCCTGCAGCTTGAGGTTACCTATTTCCTCGATGAAGCGCCATCTCTTGTCATCGGAGTGGTAGCTTCCCGGTCCGATGCTCCTCACGGTGAATGCCCTGATGCTGTTGGCGCCTCCCACCCAGAACGCCTCGGTATAGGGTATCGAGAGGGAGTTGCCGTAGGCCCAGGCATAGCCCGCGCTGAGATGTCCCACCAGCGTGTTGTGCTCACTGAGCTTCCACGACTTGGTGAAGTCGGTCTCGATTTTGAGGTATTGGGCGTATGGGTTTTTGAACATCTCCTTGTTTTTCTCGTCCCATTGTTTCCCTGCAGCGAGATAACCGAGCGAGAGGAGGTTGCTTGCCTCGCTGAGCGACAGTTGCCAGAAGACGGGGCAATGCGATGTGGCGGGCGAGGAATAGGTGACGGTGTATTTCATCTTGGGGATGAACAAGTCCGACATCGTGGCGAGAAGATAGGGGTGCTGGGAAAGGAGGTCGTGATAGCGGTCGGTGCCATGGGTGAGGTAGTTGTACTCCACTGAGAGGGGTGTGAACTGATGTATCCAGTTTTTCTTCGGCTGGAATTTGTAGGTGAGCTCACCGGAAACGATGTGCCGCTTGAAATACCTCGACCTGTTGACGATATTGCTTGATGCCTTGAGGATGGTGGAGGGTGTCATGAGCAACCTTCTCCGCCTTGCCTTCTCGCGGTTGCGCGTGCCTGTGGTCCAGGGGAGCACGAGGCGTGGGAACTCGAGCGACGCATCGAAACCGTATTCATAGGAGTTGAGCTCCGATTCTGATTCGTCGAAGTTGTGCCCCGTCTGCCATTCATAGGAGCCGTGGAGGTTGACGTCGAGGTTCTCACCTCCGTGGAAGGCATTGCGCTTGGTGAGACCCACCACGAGCTCCGGCCCAAGAAAACCGGTGGTTTTTCCCCGCAGGTTCGACTCCACATAGAAATCGTAAGGTTTGTCGAACACACAGTTGATGCTCAGGTCGAGGGTGTCGCAGGTAGCCGAACTGTCGCGTGGAGTGAAGTTGAAATCGACCATGCTGAAAAGATTGTTGCTGCTCAGATTGTTGGCCGATTGCATATAGTCGGTGTAATTGAACAGCCGTCCTGGCCTGATTTTTATGTCCTTCATGAGGACCCTCATGCGTATGGGCGGTTTCCGGCCGTTGTAGTGCACGGCGAAACGCCGCCGCTCCATGGTACTGTCCAACTGCTCCCTGTACGACTTTCTGAGACTGATGTCAAGTTTTCCGATGTAGAATTTCCTCAGTGCCGTGGCGGGGAGGCTGTCGGCCAGCTGCAGCCGCATCTGCACTTTCCCGGGCACGGCGAAGGTGTCGGCGAGGTACGAGGTGTAGCCGGGCTGGTAGTAGTAATACCCGTGGTTTCTGAAGAGCATGGAGATGCGTGAGCGCTCGGCATCGAGTGTCGACACGTCGAAGGGGGCGCCCGTAATGATGGCTGCCTCGCTCCTTGTGCTGTCGATGAGCGCCATGGCCTCTTCGGGAAAGCGCTCGTAGGTGAGTGTGTCGATAGTGAAGAGCGGTCCGGGTGCCACGTTGTAGCCCACCTTCCCTTTCTTGGGGTTCCGGGTGTCGGTCTCATACGAGGTCACCTGTCCGCGGAAATAGCCGTGGACGTTGAGTGCCGACTTGGCCACAGCAGCCCTCAGTTCTGGATTGACATTGCTCATGAGCACAGGGGGCTTCCCGAAGGATTTGGTCATCCACTTGGCAAACGGTGTTTCCTTCTCGTTGTAGCGGTTCCATATCCATAGGTTGATGGGGAACGGCGTGCGGTAGTAGGAGCTACCGAAGAGTCCTCCGTTGGGTGTGCAGGCGAGGGCGGCCTCCACCTCCTCCTGTGTGGCGACGAAATGGTCGTTCTTCTCGTAGTCGGTGTAGGTGATTTTGTCGATGCCCGTATAGAGTCGGTCGCCCTCGGGCACGCCGCTGGTGGTGGAGCATGCCGTGAGTGCCGTGAGAGCGATGAGCAGCACCGCGCACTTGATGTGGGGACTAATGGCCGTTTTCATGTTGTGTGCTGGTGGATGGTGTGGATAAGGTGTCTTTGAGCGCTTGCTTTGCCGCCGTGGTGTCGGTGGTTTCCGCCGTGCGCGATGGCATGGGACGGTCGAAGGTCGATGTCCGCTGCGTTGACGTTGACCGCGTCGGTGTGTCGGTTTTCCATCTGAAGATGTCTTTGAAGTGCTGCAACTTCCTTCGCCAGAGGAAACCTCCTCCATACTCTCCCACCTGTCCTTCTATCCAGTCGTAGGAGTCGCGGTTGTAGAAGAGCTTGAGGTACTTGTTCGACGTGGGGCTGAGACGGTACTCGAAGGCCACATCGGTGAAGAAGGAGTTGTTGTGTGCCTCGGTGCTTGAGCCCGATGACACCATGCCGCCGATGACGATGCGCAGGCGGTTGTTCCACAGGCGTTTCGAGAACTTGAACGAGTAGTCGGTATGCATGGCTCCCGACGCGTCGGTGGAGTTGTCGATGCCTATGGAGAGGTCGAGGGTGCGCAGGGCATTGCCCGTGATATTGTTGATTTCGTTCTGGAGGAAAGCGCTGAGGGCTCCGTTCATGGTGAAGCCGCTGGTGTTGCCGTCGGCGAGATACATGCCTGTGGTCAGCATGGTGACGGCCACCTTTCCGCGCTCCTCGATGGTCATGGATGCGAGCTCGCTTCCGATGGCGACATCATCGGGTGCGCTGATGATGAACTCGAGCCCCATGTCGTTGAGTGTCTGTGTGATGACCACTCCGCATACGAAATCCACGCTTCTCGTGCCACCACCCTCATCCTCCACGGCGGCTTTTCTCGACTCTGTGGCAGTGATGTGTAGCATGGGGTTCATGGGGTCTCCCCTGAACTCGATGTAGCTTCCCTCCTGTATGGTGAAGGTCTTGAGCGGAATGATGGGCAGCGAGTACTTCATCTCTCCGTTGTTGAGCACGTATCGGCCGGTGAGCATGAGGTTGTCGATGACGTTGTAGCGCATCCTGAGGTCTCCTCCTCCTACGAGGTCGATATAGTTGCTGTGGTCGGCATTGAGGTCGCACTTGATATGCGCTCCCTCGTCGACGCTGAGGGTGAGGTCCATGTTGAAGCCTGTGAGCGGCGGCCTGGTGACGACCTGCTCGGTGGAGTCGGCGAAGTTGACGAAGGTGACGAGCTCGTCCATGCGTGTGTCGGCGGTGAGTGGCGAGTCACGCAGCACGTAGGTCATGTCGGTGGCTCCGAGGACGGAGAGTCGGCCTCGCATCGCCACCTGGTCAACAGGCCCCTTGACGGTGCCGAAGAAGTTGACGAAGGCTTTTCCGAAGGCTTCCGACTTGGCGTTCTCCTTGGCATCGACGAGGAGGAAGTTGCGCGTGCGCATTCGCAGGTCGATGCTCATGTTGTCGAAGTCGGAGAAGTCGTAATAGCCCGAGATGTTGAGCGGCGTATTGTTGCGGTCGAGCACCTCGAAGTTCTCGAAGAGGATGTTGCTGCCCACGATGCGTATGGGGTCGTCGGCAACACGCATCTCCACTCCGTATGGGATGCTGATAATACGTGTGTTCTCAAGGTATAGTTCTCCGTTGACGTCGGGTTTGCTGAGCGTTCCCTTCACGGCGAGGTCTCCCTCTGCAGTTCCCTTGAATCCGAAGAGCTGGTCGGGAATGAAGCCGTTGACGAGTTCGAGTGGAAGCCCCTTCATGCTCATCCTGGCATCGATATATCCCTCTCCTTCGGGTTTGTAGGTGCCTATGAGGGTGCCCACTTCCTCGCCTTCGGCGAAGAGCACCGCATCGACGTGGTGCGACCCGTCCTCGTTGGGCATATAGACGAATTCCGAACCGATGTTTCCCATCTTCGTTCCCTCATACTGGAGGCCGGCGACATTCAGCGAACTCGACACCGAGAGGTCTTTCTCTGTCTGGACGATGTGGAAGTCGCCGTCGGCTATGCCCTTGACATCGGGCATGTAGGGCAGTATGGAGAGCACCTGGTGCAGGTCGATTTTGCCGAGGCTCAGGGTGAGGTCCTGCAATGCGTCGGTGTTGTCGTCGTTGGTGTACAGCTGCATGTGCATGCCGTTGTCGGACTTGAGTTTCAGGTTGGCCGACAACCGTTTGTCGGCTCCGAGGAAGAGGTAGTTGTCTTCGTTGGCTGTGAAGGGTATGTATCCTATGACGGGGTCTGTCTTGGTGAGGTGTGCCATGATGCCTTCGTCCTCGAGGGTGGCCATGGCTCCGACATCTAAGCCCAGTCGGTCGTCGCGGTCGTAAAGCTGTGCGTTGATGGTGGCCCCCTGCTCGAGTACCGAACCGTCGAAGGTGGCCCTGAAGGGCTGCCGGGGATGGTCTGGGCCGTTGCGCACCATACCCTTGTATTTGAAGCCGGCACTGTCGGTGAGGATGGTGAAGCGGATGCTGTCGAGCAGGATGCTGTCGGCTTGTAAGCCATCGACGAGGATGTCGCCGTTGAGTCCATCGGTGTGCGACGACTTCATGTCGACGAAGAGCCGGTCTACGGAATAGCCCTCCTCCTGCAGCAGTCCGATGAAGAAGTTGTCTTTCCCACTGGTGAGGTAGATGTTGGCGTCGGGCAGTTTCTCCCTGAGGGTGACCTGGTCGAAATGCTTGTCGCGCAACTGCTCCGAGAGTTCCTCACCGAAACGCTCGGCTTGCTTGAGCATCTTCTTGTATCCGGCGCCGCCATTCATGTCGAGGTGGAAGTCGCCGCTGTCGATTTTCGCATAGGTGGTGTCGCGGCGGGTGAGGATGTCGAGCACGAGGTCGTCGGGCCTGAAGATGGTGTTTTTGTAATTGATGGTGAGGTCCGACATGGAGCCCACCACCTTGATGTTCTCGTCCATGTCGGTGTCGATGTCGAGATGTGCGCATCCGGCAAGTGCGACAGGCATGTCGGTGAGACGCAGGCTATGGAAGTCGGCATGGGCGAGGTCGAAGGCGAAGGTGCCCTGCAGGCGCTTGGTGTTCATGAGGGCGTCGAGGGAAATTTTCCCGTTGAGCAATGGGTTGTGGCTGTCGATGTCGGCGCGCAGCTTGCCCCTTGCGAGCGTGGCTTCCGCCGCCATGCCGTCGAGGTCGTACCCTTCGTAATGGAATTTCCCGATGCGTGCCTTTGCCCGCAGCGTTGTGGCGGGCGAGAAGAGGTCGGTGCCCTGACCGTCGGCCTCGATGTGTGCCGTGAGCGGACTGAGCCCCATGCCGGTGACGAAATGCTGCAGCGGGAAGCGGTCGGCATCGATGGTGGCGGAGTATTTCGTGCGGTCGGCATCGAAGGCGACATTGGCTTTCAACTTCCCTCCTCCTTCGGAGGCGGTGAAGTCGGCGCCGTAGAGATGCCCGTTGGCCTTGAAACGCCCGTCGATGTCGATGCCTTGGGGCACTTTCAGCTTGTCGGTGACTGATTTGTCGGCCAGCGAGGTGAGGAAATCGAGGTCGGTGGTTCTGCCCTTGATGGCGAGGTCGGCCTGGAGGCGGTCGGGGTCGTTGAGGTTGGCGATGTAGCCGTCGCCGCTCATCTGCAGGGCCGTGGGGAGCGAGATTTGCATCCCCTGCACGTCGAGGCGTTTCATGTTGCCTCGTGCCCTTCCCCTGACGGTGAGGGGGTGGTTGGGCCATTTCTTCCTGAAGTCGGCGGGCATGTCGCCCATGAAGCGCATGAGGTCTTGCTTGCCGAAATAGCCGTCGACATCGGCCCTCATCTGTCCGGGCCGCTTGTCATCGAAGGTGTTGAGGTCCATATCGACGCTCGCCGTGACTTGTGAGTCGGGGGTGCGCAGGTAGGCATGCGGCAACCGTACGGTGGTGGAGTCGAGCTCCACGTCGGCTGTGAGTTTTTCCACATGTATGCCGCTCTTCTCGCGGAAAGAGCAGTCGCGCAGGGCAAGGGCGATATGGGGCGAGGCAAAGCGGATGGAATCGATGCTGAAGCTGATGTCGGAAAGGTCGAGATGGTTGGTGTCGAGTCCGTCGGTGGGCTTCTCGAAACGGTTGTCGTATTTCAGCCTTGCTCCGCCGCATTCCACATGCTGCACGTTGTAGACGCCCTTCCCGAGGTCGATGTCGCCTCCGCTGACCGTCGCATCGGCGAAATAGGTGCTCACCTGCAGCGTGTCGCCCGGGGTGTGGAGGGTGACAGCAGTTCGTGCCACCTGCATCTCCGCCAGGCGGATGCGCCAGTTGTTCTCGCTCTCGGTGGTGTCGGGCGGCATGGTGTCGGCCAGGCAGATGTCGAGACAGGCGCTGTCGAGGCGTGCTCGGGTGATGTCGGCTACCGCCTCCTTGAGGTCTGCACCATGGCATTCGAGGTCGAGGTGCTCCACATTGCCTTTCACACGCAGGTCGGGGATGAGTCCGTCGGTATTGAGGCGCAGGCGCTCGGCCCCGAGGGCGTCAATCTCCACACGCTTGTCGAGCAAGGGCTTCCACTGCACGTCGACATAGAGCTTGCCCACATCGGCGATGGTGTCGCGCAGACCGGCGATGCTGTCGTTATCGCGGATGACTTTCACGTCGTCGAGGGTGAGGTCGAGGGGGAAACGGAGGGCGACATGCCCCACGGTGATGTCCATGCCGGTCTGCTCAGAGGCATACGCCGCCGCTTTCTTCACCGCCCAGTTCTGCACAGGGGGCGTGTAAAGAAGCACGGTGAGCAACAAAAAGAGCAGAATGGGGGTCAAAAGGAGGATGGCCACCCATTTCATCACTTTCTTCATGTCTTTTTCCTCAAGAATGGCCCCGGACAATGCACCGCTTGCCCATGGCATCTTTCTACGGTGGCAAAATTACGTCTTTTGCTTGAAATGGCCAAAAGTTAAGGTGAAAAATAAGATGTATGGGTTGTGATAAGAAATTTTTCCCCATTTTTTGCGCATTCCTAAAATTTTGTTATATTTGCAAGCGTAAAACTAAAAAAAGTAAAAATGGAACAACCCGACAGTATTTTTTGGATAGTTGCCCGTCTTCTGGGCTCTCTCGCCCTGCTGATTTACGGAATGAAGAAAATGAGTGAGACGCTGCAGAAGATGGCGGGTCCTCAGCTTCGCCAGGTTCTGGGGAAGATGACGACCAACCGCTTCACGGGCATGCTCACCGGTGTCGTGGTGACAGCCGCCGTGCAGTCGAGTACCGCCACCACGGTGATGACGGTCTCGTTCGTCAATGCCGGTTTGCTGACTCTGGCCCAGGCCATCTCCGTGATTATGGGTGCGAACATCGGCACGACACTGACAGCGTGGATTATGTCGGCAGGCTTTGCCTTCAGCATCACCAACCTCGTCTGGCCAGGCTTCCTCATCGCCATTGTTCTCATCTACCGCAAGAAACATGAGGACACGGGCGATTTCATCTTCGGACTTGCCTTCCTTTTCCTGGGCCTTGGAACGCTGAAGGCGATGGGCGAGGCGATGCACCTGGGCGAACAGCCCGCCGTGCTCAACTTCTTCGCCTCGTTCGACCCCAGCAGTTTCAGCACAACGCTGCTCTTCCTGCTCATCGGCGGCATCCTCACCATGAGCGTGCAGTCTTCGGCAGCGGTGATGGCCATCACGATGATTCTATGTTCAAGCGGTGCGCTTCCGGTCTATCAGGGCATCGCACTGGTGATGGGCGAGAACATCGGCACGACGGTGACTTCCAACCTTGCCGCGCTGACGGCCTCGACACAGGCACGACGAGCGGCGTTCGCGCACATGCTGTTCAACGTGTTCGGCGTGTGCTGGGTGCTCATCCTCTTCCGGCCATTCATCGACATGGTGTGCTCGCTCGCAGGCTTCGACGTCTCCCTCACCCGTGAGAACTCCACACAGGAGGCCTTCCTGGCCAACGCAGCAAAACTGAGCGTGGTGCTCGCCTTGTTCCATACCTGTTTCAACATCATCAACACCTCTATCCTCATCTGGTTCATCCCGCAGATTGAGAAAATCGTCTGCCGCGTCATCCGCTCCGGAAAGAAAGCGGGCGATGCTGAAGAGGACGAAGGCGTCGTGAAACTGGAATATATCGCCGGCGGACTTGTCCAGACACCGGAAATCGCCCTCATTCAGGCTCAGAAGGAGATTGCACATTTCGGCTCCCGACTCGACCGCATGTTCGGCATGGTACGCTCGCTTGCCGATGAGACCAACGAGGAGGCGTTCAACAAGACGTTCTCGCGCATCGAGAAATACGAGGGCATCACCGACAACATGGAGATGGAGATTGCCAAGTATCTGGAAGAAGTGGGCAAGGAGCACCTGTCGGATGAATCAAAGGCTACCATCCGCTCCATGATGCGCCAAATCAGCGAGATGGAGAGCATCGGCGATGCCTGCTTCAACATGGGCCGCATCATCCTACGACGCTTCCAGTCGGGCAAGACGTTCACCGATACGCTCACCGAGAATTCGCACAAGATGTTTGACCTGACCGACAAAGCCATCAAGCAGATGTGCTCCATCGTCAACGAGGAAGACGAGGAACCGTCTCCACAGGAGACCTACCGCATAGAGAAGGAAATCAACGCTCTTCGCGACAAACTGAAAAGCGACAACATCAATGCCATCAACGACCATCAGTATGACTACGGACTTGGCACGATGTATGGCGACTTGGTGAAGGAATGCGAAAAGCTGGGCGACTATGTGGTGAATGTGGTGCAGGCGAAATGCGGAAAATAAAACGTCTCAGCGAAGGCTCACCTGATGCCTTCGCTGAGCTCGCGCCATAGATTGTCGCCGGGGACTGGTGCCTCGGCGACAATCTTTTGATGTGAGACGGGGTGCTCGAGCTCCACACGCCGTGCGAGAAGCGAGATGCTGCCGTCGGGGTTGGAGCGCCTCGCCCCGTATTTCAGGTCCCCCTTGATGGGACAGCCGATGTCTGCCAGCTGGCACCTGATCTGGTGATGCCTCCCGGTGGCAAGCTCCACCTCGAGAAGACTGTAGCGCTCGCCGGCAGCGAGGAGCCTGTAGCTGAGCACCGCATGCTTCGAACCGGGCACCTCACGGGCGAAGACCCGGCTCTTGTTCTGCTTCTCGTTACGGGTGAGCCAGCCCGAAAGAGTCCGCTCGGGCTCCTTGGGACAACCCTCGACGATGGCCCAATAGGTCTTCCTCACCTGCCCGTCGCGGAACATGTTGTTGAGCCTGGTGAGTGCCTTCGACGTCTTGGCAAACACCACCACCCCACCGACAGGACGGTCAAGGCGATGCACGACCCCGAGGAAAACATTCCCGGGCTTGCCGTGCGCCGCCTTGATATAATCCTTCACCGTCTCAGAAAGGGGCTTGTCGCCAGTCTTGTCGCCCTGCACGATTTCCCCACTCTCCTTGGCTACGATGATGAGATGGTTGTCTTCGTAGACTACGGTCATCTGCTGGTTTCCTACATGTTCATGCCGCCGTCGACCTGAATGACCTGCCCTGTGACATACGATGACATGTCACTGGCAAGGAAGGTGGCCACATTGGCGATGTCGTCGACCGTTCCTCCACGGCGGAGGGGTATCTTGCTAATCCACTCCTTGCGGATATCCTCGGAGAGCTGCTGTGTCATGGCAGTGTCGATGAATCCGGGGGCGATGGCGTTGGCACGTATGCCACGGCTGCCCATCTCCTGTCCGATGCTCTTGGCGAGCGCGATGAGACCGGCCTTCGAAGCGGCGTAGTTGCACTGTGCGGCATTGCCGTGGACACCGACCACCGACGACATGTTGATGATGCTTCCACCACGCTGGCGCATCATGATGGGTGTGCAGGCGTGGATGAAATTGAATGCCGACTTGAGGTTGACCTTAATCACCAGGTCCCACTGTGCCTCGGTCATGCGGAGCATCAGTCCGTCGCGTGTGATGCCGGCATTGTTGACCAGGATGTCGATGCGCCCGAAGTCTGCATGTATCTGCTTCACCACTTCTTCGGTCTGGGCGAAGTCCGACGCGTCGCTCACGTATGCTTTCGCCTTCACGCCCAATGCGGCCAGTTCGGCCTCGGTGGCCTTTCCATTCTCATCGATGACAATATCAGTGAATGCCACATTGGCTCCCTCGGAAGCGAATTTCAGCGCGATGGCTTTTCCAATGCCTCTTGCTGCACCAGTGATCAGCGCAGTCTTTCCTTTTAATAATTCCATTTTTTCTTGTGATTTATAAAGGGTTATAAATAAAATCCGTATATCCTGACTTTGTCATTTCAGACTTTTTCCCAGGGCTCCATAGACGACCTTGGCGACGAGCGGCCTGCTGGTCTCCACGGTGAGCCCATGCCCCAACCTGCCGTAGATGTAGGGCACCTCAAGTCCTTTGATGCAGTAGTGTGTGATGTCGGCGACAAGCTCCACATTCTCGATGTCAAACTCTCCCTCGGCCTTACCCTCGGCATACACCTTCCTGAAGAGTTCGATCTCGTCCTCATCGAAATTCTTGCGTATTTTCTCCACCATCCAGATGTTCCGGAAGAACTCCGCCCTAAGATTGCCGTTGCGCACCACCGTCTCCTTAATCATGTTGAGATGGGTGTAGATGAGCTCAATGATTTTGTCCTGAGGTTGTATCTTTTTGGCAGCCACCTCGTCGAGCTTATCCGACAGTCGCTCCAACTCCGACTCGATGACGGCCGAGTAGATGTCTTCCTTGCTCTTGAAATACGTGTAGAGTGTTCGCCGCCCTTTTTTCGAGGCGACGGCGATGTCGTTCATCGTGGTGCTCTCAAGTCCTTTCTTGGCAAACAACTGCCGCGCCACATCCACAAGCAATTGTCTGGTTTTTGAAATCGACATAATAATCCTCTCTTTCTGATATACGCACCTTAGGCGTGCTCCATTTTTTAATCTGTATGAACTATGACTATAAATAATATATAATGTGTACCTTTCCGTCTGGTGTACTTCTCCGTCTGGTGTACATCTGATATGGTCTTCAAGCGGCTGTTTTGCACACGCATTAGGACATGTGCAAAATTAGTTGATTTTTTTCATTTCCACAAATAAAACTTGCTAAAAACCTCCACTTTTAACGTTTCGAAAGATTTCATCGCTCCTTCTGCTCTGTCATCGTTGGAATTAAAGCAAAAATGAGAGTGGCAACATAAAAAGTCAAGCACCGTGATACAGCACGCGATGGCAAAACGAGTCGAACTATGCCCTATAGAACAAATATCTATCGTGCTGGGGCTAAAAACTAAATCTATCATCAAGCTCAATTCTCAAATTTCAAACCTAAAAAAACCTATTTGAACAAACGATTACACAGTTAAATTATTTAAATTTTGTTAAATTTATGATTGTGTGGGCACACAGAAAAAAAGCCGTTGAAAAATTATAAAAAAAACGTTTGCAGCATCCACAAAAAAGTTTTACCTTTGCGGCGTTATCCTGAAAACAATCTTTTTACCTTAAAAAAAACTAATACCTATTGAAGATTCGAAGCGGTCGCCTGCGAAGGTCATCGCTTTTTTTATGTCTATATGCGAACGGTGGTATTGATGCCGCCCCCCAAGACATGCCTTTTTACCCTACCAGTACCGTCACAAAATGAGCAAGTGTATTCGTAGGTAATCAAAATTATCTGTGACTATCATTATACGGCATACGAACCATCGTTATGATGAAACTGCCAATAAAGTTTCATTCCATTCCCCAAATGCCGTATGAGATCATTCCCTCTGAATTCCCAAGATGTGAAACCAGAAGAAAGCTCGTCCCTGCCGGTACTATCCTTGTACCTGATGCTCTCAAAATGAAATGTTAGTCCAAATGCCGTGGCACAACAAACTAAAAGAAACATGATAGCTACAAAACAGCTGTTCCCTCTTAAGATGTTCCCTCTTAAGATGATAAATAGACAATTAAGATTACTTACTTATTAAAAAGAATTGATGACTTAGCGAATTACTCAAACATATCACCGTGGTTAAAATCTGTTAAAGATAGGCTTAAAAAAGAGGCGAAATGAGAATATGTGAGGAAAAAAGAGTAATTTTGCAGCCGATTTAGTCCGTGGAGGCTTTAACAAGTGTCGGCGCGGTGCCGACCGCCTTGCGGAAGAACCTGTTATCTCAATAAAAAAAATGTACGCAATTGTAGAAATTCAGGGTCAGCAGTTCAAGGCCGAGCAGGGCAAGAAGCTCTTCGTCCACCACATGAAAGATGTGGAGGAAGGCCAGTCTGTTGAGTTTGAGAAAGTGCTCCTGGTCGATAACGACGGAGCTGTGACAGTAGGTGCCCCGACTGTAGAGGGGGCAAAAGTAGTATGTGAGGTGCTGAAGCCTCTGGTCAAGGGCGACAAGGTGATTGTCTTCAAGATGAAGCGTCGCAAGGATTCCCGCAAGAAGAACGGCCATCGTGCTCAGTACACACAAGTGGAAATCAAATCAATTATCGGCTAAAACTAGGAGGACTAAGAAATGGCACATAAAAAAGGTGTAGGTAGTTCGAAAAACGGCCGCGAGTCAGCAGCACAGCGACTCGGCGTGAAAATCTGGGGTGGCCAGCGAGTGATTGCAGGCAACATCATCGTCCGCCAGCGCGGCACGAAGCACAACCCCGGCGAGAATGTAGGTATCGGCAAAGACGATACACTCTACGCTCTTGTTGACGGCACCGTGAATTTCCGCAAGGGAGCCCAAAACAAGAGTTATGTGTCTGTGATACCCGACGCACAGGCATAACCATCCAACAAGACAACTATTCCAAACAAACACCAGGATCCCGCCCCGCAAGAGGTGGGATTTCTGCTAAAACGTACACACCAATGCTTACATTGAAACTGATTACCGAAGAGACAGAGCGTGTCATCAAAGGCCTCGAGAAGAAGCGGTTCCACAATGCCCGCGAGGCTGTGGAAAAAGCCCTTGCCATCGACCTCCGCCGCCGTGAGGCACAGCGCGAGCTTGATGCCACGAAGAACAAGGCCAAGCAGATGGCTTCCGAGATTGGTGCCCTCATGAAACAGGGCAAGCGCGAGGAAGCCGACGCTGCCAAGCAGGCCGTCGGACAGCTGAAGAGCCGCGTCAAGGAACTGGAGGACATCATGGCCACCGCCGAGCGCGACCTCACCGCACATCTGTGCACCATCCCCAACATCCCTCATGAGTCAGTGCCCGATGGCGACGATGCATCGGGAAACGTCGTGGTGAAGGAAGGTGGTATCAAACCACAGCTGCCCGAAGACGCACTCTGCCACTGGGACCTTTGTAAGAAATACAACCTCATCGACTTCGACCTTGGCGTGAAAATCACGGGCAGCGGCTTCCCTGTCTATATCGGCAAGATGGCACGCTTCCAGCGTGCACTTGAGGCATTCTTCCTCGAAGAGGCACGCAAGAGCGGATACCTGGAGGTGCAGCCACCCTACGTCGTCAACGAGGCATCGGGCTATGGCACCGGACAGTTGCCCGACAAGGAGGGACAGATGTATCACTGCAACCTCGACAACCTCTACCTCATCCCCACAGCCGAAGTTCCTGTGACCAACATCTTCCGCGACGTCATCCTCGACGAGAGCCAGCTGCCCATCAAGCGCTGCGCCTATTCCGGATGCTTCCGCCGCGAGGCTGGCAGCTACGGCAAGGACGTCCGAGGCCTCAACCGCCTGCACCAGTTCGACAAGGTGGAGATTGTGCGCATCGACACCCCGCAGCACTCCTACGAGAGCCTCAATGAGATGCTCGACCACGTCGAGGGCCTCATGAAGAAACTGGAACAGCCCTACCACATCCTCCGCCTCTGTGGCGGCGACATGAGCTTCACCTCGTCGCTCTGCTACGACTTCGAGATTTGGAGCGCCGCACAGCAGCGCTGGCTCGAGGTGTCGTCGGTGTCCAACTTCGAGAGCTATCAGGCCAACCGCCTGAAGTGCCGCTACCGCCATGCCGACGACAAGAAGATTGAGCTCTGCCATACGCTCAACGGTTCCGCTCTCGCCCTGCCACGCATCGTGGCGGCCATCCTCGAGAACAACCAGACAGCCGACGGCATCCGTGTACCCTCGGTGCTCGTGCCCTACTGCGGATTTGAGATGCTCGACGACAAGAACTTTGAATAGGAAAGAACCCAATACGCCATGAATAAAATCATCAGAAAAGAACAGTTTTCAGAGAAGGTTTTTCTCTTTGAGATTGAGGCTCCGCTCATCGCGAAAAGCCGCAAGGCAGGCAACTTCGTCATCGTCCGTGTGGGCAAGAAGGGCGAACGCATGCCTCTTACCATCGCCGATGCCGACATCACCCGCGGCACCATCACCCTGGTGGTGCAGAAAGTGGGACTGTCGTCAACGAAGCTCTGCAACCTCAACGAGGGCGAGTACATCACCGACGTGGTGGGCCCGCTCGGCAACCCCACCCACATCGAGAACTTCGGCACCGTGGTGTGCGCTGGAGGCGGCGTGGGTGTCGCTCCCATGCTTCCCATCATCCGCGCACTCAAAGCCGCAGGCAACCGCGTGCTCAGCGTCATCGCAGGGCGCAGCAAAGACCTCATCATCCTTGAGCAGCAGGTCAGGGAGAGCAGCGACGAGACCATCATCATGACCGACGACGGAAGCTACGGCGAGAAAGGTGTCGTCACCATTGGCATCGAGAAGTTCATCAAGCAGGAGCACATCGACAAGGTGTTTGCCATCGGACCTCCCATCATGATGAAGTTCTGCTGCCTCCTCACCCAGAAATACGACATCCCCACCGATGTGTCGCTCAACACCATCATGGTCGATGGCACAGGCATGTGCGGTGCCTGCCGACTCACCATCGGCGGCAAGACCAAGTTTGTGTGCATCGACGGACCTGAGTTCGACGGCCGCCTTGTCGACTGGGACGAGATGTTCAAGCGCATGGGCACATTCAAGGGTGCCGAGCAGGAGGAGATGGAGCACTTCGAACAGCACCTCGGAGGCGACGACAGCACCGCCGTGGTGGAGAACACCGACGTGGTGATGGACGACGACCCCACCAACGACACCATAGAGGTACTCACCGACCGCAACGCCGAGTGGCGCAAGGCACTCCGCGCTTCGATGAAGGCCAAGGAGCGCACCACCATTCCACGCGTCATCATGCCTGAGCTCGACCCCGTCTACCGTGCCACCACACGACTGGAAGAGGTCAACATCGGCCTCACCAAGGAGATGGCGCTCACCGAGGCCAAGCGCTGCCTCGACTGCGCCAAGCCAACATGCGTGGAGGGTTGCCCCGTCAATGTCGATATCCCCTCATTCATCAAAAACATCGAGCGCGGACAGTTCCTCGCAGCTGCCAAGGTGCTGAAGAACACCTCTGCCCTACCCGCTGTCTGTGGCCGTGTCTGTCCTCAGGAGAAGCAGTGCGAGGCACGATGCATGCACCTGAAGATGGGCAGCCAGGCCGTCGCCATCGGCTACCTGGAGCGTTTCGCCGCCGACTTCGAGCGCGAGAGCGGCAACATGAGCATTCCCGACATTGCACCCTCAAACGGCATCAAGGTGGCCGTGGTGGGTTCCGGACCTGCTGGCCTCAGCTTTGCCGGCGACATGGTGAAACTCGGCTACGAGGTCTATGTCTTCGAGGCTCTGCATGAGATTGGAGGCGTGCTGAAATACGGAATCCCCGAGTTCCGTCTGCCCAACCGCATCGTCGACGTGGAGATTGACAACCTCCGCAAGATGGGTGTCCACTTCCAGACCGACTGCATCGTGGGCAAGACCATCAGCATCCAGCAGTTGGAGGCCGACGGCTTCAAGGGCATCTTCGTCGGCTCGGGTGCAGGACTTCCCAACTTCATGGACATCCCCGGCGAGAACCTCATCAACATCATGTCGTCGAACGAGTATCTGACGCGCGTCAACCTGATGGATGCCGCCAATCCCACGTCCGACACCCCCATCAACCCCGCCAAGAACGTGATGGTGGTGGGTGGTGGCAACACCGCCATGGACTCGGTGCGCACCGCCAAGCGTCTCGGCGCGAAGGTCACTCTCGTCTATCGCCGCAGCGAGGCAGAGATGCCCGCACGTCTCGAGGAGGTGAAGCACGCCAAGGAGGAAGGCATCGACTTCCTCACCCTTCACAACCCCATCGAGTATATCGGCGATGAGAAGGGTGCCGTGAAACAGGCCGTGCTCGAGGTGATGCGCCTCGGCGAGCCCGATGCCAGCGGCCGCCGACGCCCGGAGCCTACGGGTGAGACGAAGACCATCGATGTCGACCAGGTGATTGTCGCCATCGGTGTGTCGCCCAACCCCCTTGTACCCAAGAGTGTCGAGGGCCTGGAACTGGGCCGCAAGAACACCATCGTGGTCGATGAGCACATGCAGTCGTCGCGCAGCGGTCTCTTCGCCGGAGGCGACATCGTGCGTGGCGGTGCCACCGTCATCCTCGCCATGGGCGACGGTCGTGCTGCAGCTGCCAACATGCATCAGCAACTCTCTGCCCAGGCATGAACGGTCTCTATACCATCATACTGCTCATCACCAGCAATGTCTTCATGACACTGGCTTGGTATGGGCATCTCAGACTTCAGCAGTCGGGGGTCAGCAAGGACTGGCCCCTGATTGCTGTCATCGCCTTGTCGTGGGGCATCGCCTTCTTTGAGTACTGCTGCCAGGTGCCCGCCAACAGGATGGGCTTCAACGGCAACGGCGGCCCCTTCAACCTGGTGCAGCTGAAGGTGCTCCAGGAGTGCATCAGCCTCGGCGTGTTCGCCGTCATCGCCAACATCCTCTTCCAGGGGCAGAGCCTGCACTGGAACCATCTCCTGGCCTTCCTGCTCATCATCTGCGCCGTCTACCTGGTTTTCATGAAATAGCGCCATGCCCGCCCTCAGCCCCGAGCAGCGCCTGGAGAAGCGCATCAGCGAGCGGATGGTCAAGGCGATGGCCACCTTCCAGCTCATCGACGACGACGACCGTATCCTTGTGGGGCTCTCAGGGGGCAAGGACTCGCTGTGCCTGCTCGAGATGCTCGCCAAGCGGCGCCGCATCCAGCACCCGCGGTTCGAACTGGAAGCCATCCATGTGCGCATGAGCAACATCCATTACGAAAGCGACACCTCGTATCTCGAGGCGTTCTGTCGCGATCTCGGCGTGCCGCTCCATCTGCGCACCACGAGTTTCGATGCCTCCACCGACACACGCAAGTCGCCCTGCTTCCTCTGTTCCTGGTACCGCCGCAAAGAACTGTTCAATCTGGCCCAGGAACTGGGCTGCAACAAGATTGCTTTCGGGCACCATCAGGACGACATTCTCCACACCACGTTGCTGGGACTCTTTTATCAGGGGCTTTTTGGTTCCATGCCTGCCTATCTGCAACTCCGCAAGATGCCGCTGGCCATCATCCGCCCATTGTGCATGACGGCTGAAGCCGACATCGAAGCCTTCGCTGCCCTGCGCGGTTATCAGAAGCAACTGAAACGCTGCCCTTACGAGCACCAGTCGCAACGCACCGCCATCAAGCATCTCTTCCAACAAGTGGAGGAAATGAATCCAGAAGCGCGCGCCTGTATGTGGCGCGCGCTCCTGAAAGAGGGGAAACTGAAGGAATGAGGAATGAGGAATGAAAGATCAAGCGGTATTTGACGGGTTTAGACCTAACTGTCCCCAAGCAGATAGCCCACGCTAAACTCCTCATTCCTAATTCCTCATTTAATTTAATTCCTCATTCCTAATTCCTAATTCCTAATTCCTAATTCCCAAATTATTCCCTTCTGACGTTCCACATCGAGGTGGCAGGTCCCACCATCACGTCGATGTTGGCGTCTTTTTTCGAGGCGACGGTCTCAATCCATTTCAGGTTGATGAAGTCCTGTGAACTGAGGTGCATCTCTTCCATATAGGCTTTGTCGGCCTTGGCACGTTGCCGCTCGGCCTTCTCACGGGCCATCTGCACCTCCACCTCACGCTCCTGTGTCTGCTTGGCCTGCACGGCCTTTGCCGTTCTGTTCATCTCAGCCAACTGCTCTGTGTTCGGGCTTGCCTTGCCGATGATGACGTGGCGGATTTCCACGGGGAACTCCTTCCCCTTCGACAGTTCCAGAAGGTATTCCTGCATCTCAGCAAGCACTTTCTTGTCGATGTCGTTGAGCACCTCACGGTTTGACATCAAGTCGAAGGGACTGTGCTGCGACACATAGTCACGCACGCGGTTACAGTAGTAGTTGTAGATATTGGTGTTGAACCAATCCTCACCGTAGTTCTGCAGTAGTACGGGAGTTTTTCCCTCCTTGATCTGGGTGATGATGACGGTGTGGAAATCCAACGGGGTGTTGTCGTTAGAGATGAGGTCTTCCATATCTACCTGATATTTCTGAGGGATGATTTTGAAGATGCGTGAGTCGGTAGTGAACCACACCCACGAGAAACCGGTACGCACGGGTTTCTCATCCACTCCACCATGACCGAAGAACCAGGGCTTGCTGATCAGGACGGCCTCTTCGCCGGCATCCACACTCACTTTATTGCACGAAGCGAGAAACAGTGCCATCACAAGCACACAAATCCAATGATAAACTGACATTTTCATAATTTCTTTGTCTAAAGGGTTAATAATTTCCTTTTATTATAGAGAAAGAAAAAAATCGAAAAACTATCAGTGAGACGTCCCTAATGGTGCGGTTTCTGCCTGGACCATCGTTTGACGAACCAAAGAAAAACACAGAACTGCATAATACTTCTGTGCGATTCTGTGAAAGTCAGTGGTTGATGAAAACCAACTTAGTTAATCGATAAGGAAAACGACGGTTCAATCGTCTGATACGATTATCAATCTTTTGTAAGCGACAAGCGGGATGGTGCCTTTGTCGCGCACTTCGACGACGACATGTATTTCAGCTCCTTTGGTCTGTGGCATGACGAGAGAGGCCTTCGGACCGTCGGCTGTCAGTGACAAGCCGACGGGGCAGTTGCCGGCATCATGCTGTATCCACCAATGAAAACTCAGCTCGTCGCCATCAGGGTCGAAGGTTTCCGATGCGTCAAAGGAAAGTCTTTCACCGGCCTTCGCCTTGAGCACTGAGGGTGCAACCCCTTGTTTCCCATCAACGACGACGACGGGGTTGTGGTTGCCCTTTCCCTTCTCGGCCCATTCCATGCGTGCGGCAAAGTCGCGGAAGGTGTCGTCGTAGAAACGAAGTTCATACTGTCTTGAGATGTCTTTCTGCGGTGCTCTCCAGTTGGTCCATGCCACGGTGAGCGAGTCGGGGCACATATCCCGGTTGAAACACCCCGCCCACCCTATCTGCCGTGGGTCGTCGGGGTCGTGCAGACCATTGGGGAGGATATGCAGCCAACTGGGTGTGTCGCCCTCCACACCCCATTTATAGGTGGGATAAGCCTTCCCTAACATGCCATGGCCCTGGACATACTGCACGTAGTCCTGCCAGTGGTTCTTGCCCAGCTCATTCTGCGAGAGCCATGCACTCTCATCCCATATAAAAGTAAGGTCGCGTGCAAACTCCCTCCGCATCCACTGATGCGAACTGTAGGCTCGGTTCATGCGCATGGCATAGACCATGTCCTGGTCGGTGATGGTGAACACCCTCAGTTTCCTCAAGAAAGCGGTGAACTGCTGTTCGGTGCGTTCGTGCTGCACTTTCCAGATGGCCTGCGCCAGCGTGTTGGCACCACCCCATGAGGCCACCCAGAGCGGCCGGGGGTCATCCTCGTCGGCAAGGCGTATGATGAGGTCGCTGCCGGGTGTGCTGTTATGCTCGCCGATGACACCTATCCCCGCCCGCTGGCTTCCCATCGCCACGCGGCTCCTCAGGTAGTCGGCACTGGGCCAGTAGCCAATGGCTTGCCTGCCCTGCTCCTCCGCTAAAGACAAAAAGCGCTTCTGGCCGGAGCGTTTCATCAACTGTTTCACGTCGTGCCCGTAGGCATCGATGACACGCCACAACGAGTCGGCCCATTCCGTGGGGTATGGGTCGCAGTTCCATCCGATGGTCGTGATGAGTGCTTCGATTTCCACCTGGTCGGCATAGGTCATCAGCCTGACCATCGACTCCATGTCATCGGGCTCGATGGATGCCGGGGCGATGTCGGTCAATACGACCAAGCGGGGCTTCAACTCCTCAGCCACCGCCGGCGAGACTGTCATGATACACGACAGCAGGGTGAGGAGGAAGGACAGGAACGGATGTCGCATCGCCAGATTATCTTGTAGCGCGGAAACTCTCGAGGTTCTCGTAGCGGCGGAGCATCATGCGGCGGTAGATGTCGCGTATCCAGCGAGGATACAGAGCGACGAACGCCACGCCGATGGCGATGAGCAGTAGATAGCCGGCCGTCTCGCCCATGATGAGGGGCACCACCTGTATGAGGACAAGGGGCAGGATGAACGCCACGATTTCGATGACCACCTGCCAGTAATTGGTCTCCATCATGCCCTTGCCCACGAATTTCGTGTTGAGCGGCATGGTCTGCTTGTTGAAAATCGCCATGTAGAGGAATGCGGCGTGCATGGGACCAGCGGTGAGCGCCATGATGGCAAGCAGCATCAGCACATTACCCTTGCCCATGACCATGATGGGAATCATAAGGAGCAACGGCAGCAGCAGCAACGTGGTGTACAACAGGTATTTCGCCTTCAGCAACTGGATGATGTTCTCCTTGTGCACCATCAGGCAGTCGATGTAGTTGCCCTCGAAACACATGGTCTTCACCAGGACCATCATGCCAATGATTCCGAAGTTATAGACGATGAGAAACTTGGTCATGCCTGCCCCATAGGTGTCGGTGAACGAGATGATGAGGCTGAACATGAGGATGAGGATGGTGGCGGAGATGAAGCCCTTGCGGATGTTCTTGTTGCGCATGATGCTTTTCACCTCGAGTTTGAGGTATTCCCCGAGTTGTCCGAAACGGTCGAATTGCTGCAGTTGCGTGACATGTTTGATTTCTGTCACTTCGGTGTTAGCCAGTTCGCTATACACACTGTGATACTGCACTTTCCTGTTGATGGCCACCAGGATGGCGATGAGGAGAATGATGCCTCCCATGACGACAGGCGACCAGTGGGCAGCCCCCTCGCCAATGGAGGCGTAGAAGTCGATGAAACGTTCAAAATCGATGTCGCCCTTGATGAAGATGGGCGAGGCAATGATGGCGTAGACACCAAGAGGCAGTGCCCACCAGTAATACTTGCGGTTGATGAGGGTTCGTGCGAGCATGTACCACAGGCTGTCGGCCACGATGAGGAGCATGGCGGCGATGAGGAAACCGAGGAAAGCCCAGAAGCCCTGAGCGAAGAGGATGGACATGATGCCGTAGGGCAGGAACAAGGCGAGGAAGATGAGGTTTCCCGAACTGGTCATCGCATTGAAGATGAAACAGTCGATGCAGGTGTAGCGGCTGATGGGCAGCAGTGAGTAGGGTTTCACCATCTGCGACGGCGTCTGCTGCACCGCAAAGCGGAAGAAGAAGTCGATGAGGAGGATGATGGGCATGATGCTGAACATCAGCTCGGCTGCGGTAAAGCTTTTCGACGAGTTGGCGATGAGAGCGAGCATGACCGACAGGAAGATGAGGTACAGGATGGTGAAGCCCCCCATGATGTAAATGAACACCTTGGCGATTTTCTTCTGTGTGAGCGCCATGCTCCTCTTCTCCGACAGTTTGGTGTGCTTCCTGAGAAGGCGTATGAGCTGCCACCGGTTCAGTTTCTTTGCTGTTTTCATAAGTTAGTTATCAATATGCTCTGTAACAATCGATGACAGGAAAGCACTATCTCAGGTCGACGATTTCCGCGTCGGGATAGTCTTTGGGGTTGAAGGTGAACATGGCGTCGCTGAGGTTGGCCTTCTTGAAATTGCTGATGCTGATGGTGGACCATTTTCCTCCTTGCAGCATCCTCACCTTCGAGGGCAGGTTGGTCTTGCTGTTGACAGTGATGAACACCTCCTTGATTTTCCTTTTTGCGTCCTTCGCCTTGAGGTGTATCTCATGATTGCCTTTTGCAGTGGTCATCGAGAGGTCGTAGCCGTTTTTATACAGGTTGATGAACGAGTAGGGGTTCATCTGTGCCTGTTGCCCCTCGTTTGGTGTGCTGATGTTCACCTCGTCGGTGCTTTTCACATACGCCCACTGTGTATTGCCGTTGTACCAGAAGGTGCCGTCGGCCGTGGTTGCCTTGAACTTATTGCCCTTGATGGCGATGTCGCCTGCGATGGTTCCCGCCTTGTTGCCTGTCATGGTGAAATGTGCGCTTGCGCCGCCTTTGTTGCCCACGAGGGCGGCAGTCTTGTCGAGCACGGCTTTTGCTTTGTCGGCATTCTGTGCCCCAACGGTGATGGCGGCGAGGAGGGCACATGCGAGGGTGATGATAGATTTTTTCATATTATTTGGGAGTTATGTGGGTGATGGGAACGCTATGGATATAATGTATTTCTAAGCTATTCCCTCTGTTTTGATTCGCTGTATGAGCGTGTTGAGGGTGTTTTCATCGTTGATGAGCACTTCTCTCGGCTTGGCGCCCTGTGCCTGACCTACGATGCCTGTTTTCTCGAGTTGGTCCATGATTCGCCCGGCACGGTTGTATCCTATCATGAACCGTCGCTGTATCATGCTTGTGGAGCCCTGCTGTGTGAGCACGACGCGGTGTGCTGCTTCCTCGAAGAGCGGGTCGAGCTTGACGGAGTCGAAGTTGCCGCCGCCACCGCCCACGCTGTCGGCCATGCTGCCCTCGTCGCTCGGTGGCTCGGGGAGCTCCAATGGGTACTGTGGTCCTGGCTGGTCGTGCACGTAGTTGTTCACTTGCTCCACCTCCGGGGTGTCGATGAAGGCGCACTGCACGCGCACCGGCTCGCTGCTGTTGAGGAAGAGCATGTCGCCCTTGCCCACGAGCTGGTTGGCGCCGGGACGGTCGAGGATGGTGCGTGAGTCTATCATGGCACTGACCCTGAACGCCATGCGCCCGGGGAAGTTGGCCTTGATGTTACCGGTGATGATGCTGGTGGTGGGTCGCTGGGTGGCGATGACCATGTGTATGCCCACGGCTCGGGCCAGCTGCGCGATACGTGCGATGGGAAGTTCTATCTCCTTGCCGGCGGTGAGGATGAGGTCGCCGAACTCATCGATGATGACGACGATATAGGGCATGTACTCGTGCCCCTCGGCGGGGTTGAGCTCATGGTTGACGTATTTCTGGTTGTATTCCTTGATGTTGCGTGCCTTCACCATCTTG
>CAMHEL010000020.1 GCA_946184125.1 uncultured Prevotellaceae bacterium | reverse complement strand
AGTAACTGATATTCAATGCGTCGGGATTGCAAATCCCGACGAACATTACTTTATTGGTAGATTCGCTGAAGAGTTACACTGAGGCACAGAACTACACAGAGAGTTTATCTTTGAGAGGAAAACAGAGATACTCGGCTTGCACTAACTTTGTATAAGTTAGGCATCGCCTCGGGCATAAAAGAAAAAAACTTCGTCTTTTTCTTTGTATTCCACTCGGCTTGCACTAACTTTGTCCCCATGATGGAAAAAATGATTACAAGTTTGCAGAATGAACGGGTGAAACGCGTCGTGGCGCTGCAGCAAAAAGCTGCTGAGCGCCGCCGCCAAGGTCTTTTCGTCGTGGAGGGCCAAAGGGAGTTGTCGCATTGCCTTTCGTCTGAATATGAGATTGACTCAGTGTATGTCTGCCCGTCGCTTGCCGAAGATACTGTTGTTCCTTCCGGCGTTCCTTGTTATGAGGTGTCGGAGGCAGTGTATGGCAAGATGGCCTACCGTGGTGGCACGGAAGGGGTGGTGGCAGTGGTACGCTCACGCTATCTCACCCTCGACGACCTCAAACTGAGCGCCTCGCCTCTTATCATTGTGGTGGAGCGGGTGGAGAAGCCGGGCAACCTGGGAGCCATCCTGAGGAGTGCCGATGCCGCAGCTGCCGATGCCGTCATCATCTGCGACCCGCTGACCGACCTCTTCAACCCCAACCTCATCCGCAGTTCCATCGGTGCGGTGTTCACTGTGCCATGTGTGGCATGTGGCTCGGAGGAGTGCATCCGTTTCCTTCATGCAAGAGGCATTGCCATCCTCACGGCGCAGTTGCAGGATTCCCAACCTTATTATCATGTGGATATGCGCCGGCCTACAGCCATCGTCATGGGGACGGAAGCCACCGGCCTTACTCCTGTGTGGCGTGAGGCAGCCGATGACCATATCCTCATCCCCATGCTGGGGCAGCTCGACTCCCTGAATGTCTCTGTCAGTGCCGCCATCCTCCTTTTCGAGGCTGTCAGGCAGCGGCATGAATGACACGACTCCCTACAACGACGACGGAGTGGTGCGCTATAGTCAAAAATAACGAATGAAAAGTATCGGGTATCATCTTTTGGCCATCTTGACCATCGCCATCTGGGGAGTGACATTTGTCAACACCAAGGTGCTGCTGATGCATGGCTTGCAGCCGATGGAAATATTCCTGCTACGGTTTATCGTGGCCTATCTATGCATATGGCTGATTTCCCCAAAGAAAATCCTGTCGCAGTCGTGGGTCGACGAGGTGCTGTTCTTCATCCTTGGACTGGTGGGGGGAACCATTTATTTCGTTGCCGAGAACACAGCACTTGGTCACACCTATGTCAACAATGTGGCGTTTATTGTTTGCACGGCTCCGCTCATCACCATGCTTCTTGCCATACTCTTTGTGAAAAGTGTGAGGGCGAGTGCATCGCTCATCGTCGGTTCGGTCGTGGCTTTGGTTGGTGTGGGGATAGTGGTGTATAACGGTCATTTCGTGCTCAAGCTGAATCCCATCGGCGACATCCTCGCCTTGACAGCTGCATTCAGTTGGGCCATCTATAGTCTGGTTATCAAAAAGGTGTCGGCACGTTACAGCGCTGTTTTCATTACCCGCAAGGTGTTCTTCTATGGCATTATCACCGTGTTGCCCCTGTTCCTCTTGGAACCTTGGCATTTCCCGATGGAAAAACTTCTTCAGCCTACCGTGTGGGGCAACCTTCTGTTTCTTTCCGTTGTGGCCTCATTCCTCTGCTTCTTGTGGTGGAGCGTCGCCGTGAAGAAGATAGGCGCCATGGCCACCAGCAATTATGTCTATCTCAACCCCATCACCACCATCATGGCAAGTGCGTTGTTTCTTCAGGAGCCCATGACCCTGATGGCCTACATGGGAAGTGCGCTTATCCTTTTAGGGGTGTTCATTGCCAACCGCAAAGTAAGGGAGGATGTATAGATGGGGTAGTGCTGCTCACTGTAAGTAGGTAATCAAAATTATCTGTTACTATCATTCTTGTAGGTGTTGTATAGTCTTTTATGTTTCTTTGGCGCATCTTTTTTACTCATCCTCAGTCACATAGCCCGCTATGCTCCTTCGTCTGAGATAAAAAATCTGCATCCAAATAAATCATAAAATACTATCATCTAATTTTGATCACCTACTTAGCATCAGGTCTTTCTCCATGCGGTAACAGGTGAACGTCTCGCCAACAATCTTTTGGGTATAGTCGGCAGTGTAGCCCATTTTCTCATAAAAGAGGGTCTTGTTGTCACGGCTTTCCACCACGGCTTTCTGATAGCCAAGTTCCTTGGCCCACTTTTCTGCTTCCTCGACGACGCGAGTGCCAAGTCCCTGGCGGCGGTACTCAGGCAGGACAACAATACGGCCAAGCATCACGCGCTCATCGTCTATGGCATACAGCCGGCAGGTTGCTACGGGCAGGTAGTCGTCTACGAAGACGATGTATTTGGTGTCGGGCGTATCATGCTCGTCAAACTCAGCATACAACGTGATGTGGTGCTTACGTGCCATGGCCTGGATGCGGACGTAATATGCCCCTGCTTGCTCTGCCGTCTTTGTTGCTCTAATGATTTGCATGGTGCTCAATCAAAATCATGATTTTGGGTGTTCCTGTTGTCCTGTCGCGGCGAATATGCACCATTATTGTTTTGGAGCTCCTGCTGGAAAACCGCCAAAGGGGAATTTCATCTTCTTTTCCACGAGCGGTTGGATGCGTGGTTGCCAGTCGCTGTCGAAGCGGGCAATGTTGCGGTCAAGGAAAAGCAGGCGGTCGGAGAGCCATTTTTTCAGTATCTCAATCTCCTCTTCGTAACTGCTGACGCGATAGGCAGCAAACATTCCGATGACATCGAATTGGAACTGTCCGTCGCCCGTCCCTGGCGCACCCATCGGGAAGCCGCCACCAAAGGGGAAACCGCCCTGCGGGAAACCCTCTACCATTTGAGGAAGTCCACCCATCGGCGGGAATCCACCTTGCGGGAACTCACCCATCGGAGGGAATCCGCCTTGCGGAAATGCGCCCATTGGCGGGAAGCCTCCACCCCCAAGCGAATCCTTCCCCTGTGCGTTCTCCTTCATCATCTTTTCAAACTGTTTGCGCATCTCTTCCATCTGCTTCTGCTGTTGTGCCAGCTCTTGTTTGCGCTCTTCGCTCACCAACAGTTCTGGATAAGTTTCGAAATGGTGGTCTTTGGCTTTTGCCAACAGTGCTGCTTGCCGGTCGATATAGGCATTGATGGAATCGTTGCTCAGCACACTTTTCCTCAGTTGCTGATAGCGCACCTTCACCGCCTTTCTGAACATGGGGTCTTGCAGCAGCCGCTGCCACATCGCAGGCGTGGGGTTGTTGCTCGCCCCCTCGAAGCACCAGGCCTCGGGGTTGTTGGCATTGGCGAAGTTGGCGTTGCCGTAGGCCAGGTTGTAGTCCCACACAGGGCCCGCAAAGAGCTTGCCTCCCGTGCCGTCTTCCTGCCGTCTCTCTTTGTAGAAATATGCGCTGCGCTTATAACCATCGGCATTGAGGCTCAGTTCGGTATGGATGAAATAGTCGACAAATGAGGGCACGTCGATATAACGGGCATACCCCTTCACTGGGTCGGCAAAGTCGTCGGACTGTATCACCTGCTCCACCGTGTCCACATAGTTCTGTATGTAGGTCAGTTGCTCGGGCTGCAGTTTTTTCTTCTTCGGATAGAAGCACGACCAGATGACTTCGCTCGACATATTTCCCTCGCCGATGCCAGGGATTTTTGAGGTGAAAGTGGCCTCGTCGTCGTCGAAGGTGTCGATGCGCAGCAGGTATCCACCGGTCAGCTCGCGCCCGCTGATGTCTCTTTTTTTCAGTTTGCTGATGTCCACACGGTCCTTTCCCCGCTTGATGGCTTCCGAGAGGATGTATATGCCGAGATACTTGCCATCCATGATGAGTTCGCACATCACCGTTCTCGGTCCCCAGTGCCCCATGTCGCGCCACAGTTGGAAAGCCAGCGGGTCGCGTATCATCGATATGTCGTTATAGGGTGCCAGCAGCACCCAGTCGCTGTGGGGTGGCAATCCCAGCAGGTGCACGTCGATTTCCTTGCCGTTGGCATCGCGCGTCTCCAGGGTGTATTTCTTCTGGTTGAAACTAAGCGAACTGTTGCCGCGCAGTTTGATACCGATGTAACCGATGTAATCCTCCGCTTTCAAGTGAGCCGTCACTTTTTGTTGTGCGTTCAGCGGTTCCGAGGTGGTGATGGTGATGGTGGGAAGACTGTTCTGGGCGTGTGCGTCCAATGAGAACGCCACCATATAGGTCAACAATAGCAGTAGATACATGATAGAATCAAATTTTGGACATCTTTTCAGTTTTTGTATTCGTAGAGCTGGATGTGCAGTATTTTCCATTCGCCGACGCTGATGCGGGCGTGTCGGCCTTGGTGGCTCTGGTCGCCATTGTGCCGGCGAAGGTAGTGCATCTGCCCTTGACTGTCGATGTCGACCTCGTCGACGGCGAGGAGGCCGAGACGGGAGCCAGTGAATATTGCTGCCGATGATTTCGACGTGGTTCCAGCATCTGCGAACCCGTCTTCACCCAACTGCTTCTGCTGTTCTTGCTGTTTCTCGGTGCGGGTCTTGAAATCGACGACCACGCCGCTGCCGGCCAGCAGATAGTCGTACTTGCCCAGCCGGATAACAAGAGCCCCACCTTCCGGCCACGTCGAGCCATCGGTGGCACGGGCATCCCAAGGCAGAGTGAAGTAGTGGCGGCAGGTCATCATCACTCCCTCGTCGTCGATGACACGCTCCCGGTCTTCCTGGTCGAAAAGCAAGCCCCATGAATTCTGTTGTTTCAGGTTGAGAAGCTGTGATAAGAGGTGGTATGCCTGAGTGACCGACACTGTTTCCTGCGCTGTGGCCTGGTCGATGGCAAAGGGCGAGAAGCCCAGTGCCTGATGCTCGCCAAAGGCATAGAGGGCTCGCACTCCGCTGTTCTCGCAGCATCGGCTCTCGGGGATGAAGAGCCGGTTGGTCACTTTCCCGCCATCCTGAGGTCTCAGGGGCATCGCGTACTGTGAAGCCCATGCCTTGAACCCCGTGTCGTAGATGTCGGGGGCGAGGATGTCGATGTTTGGTGCCCCGGTCTTCCAGATGGTGGCGAGGTGTGCCAAAGGCCCTGCCGAAGGATACTCTCCGGGTTTTCGTCCACGGCTGTTCATCGCGGCATTCACATAGAGCGGCATGTCGTGGATTTGCCTTGCAGCCTTGGCCAACTGCTCCACGTAGCAGGCATAGTGCCAGGCCATGAACTTCTCGTCGGCATAGTCGTCGGTGCCGAATACTTCGGGCCATGTGCCATGCTTCTTGATGTTCAGCGCCTTGAGCAGCGCTTGAGGCACTTGTTGGCGATAGGCTTTCTCGGCAAGAGGGGAGTGGTCGCGTGCCGACTCCAGCATGCCTATCTCGTTCTCTATCTGCATCATGACGACCACCTCTCGCTTCGGGTCTTTCGTGGCGATGTGCTGCATCAGTGCGGAGAATGCTTTCAGGTCGGCCTGCAGCACATTGTCGCTGAAGCATGAGGCGATTTCCATCGGCTTGCCCTCAGCAGTGACCGCCCGCGGGAACCGCTTCACATCGCGTTTGAACCATGCCGGAGCGTAGCACGACATGGAGTTCTTCCACGCACCAAACCACAGAGGAACTATCTTCAGTCCAAGTTGACGGGCGACATCGATGGTCCGGTCGGTGAGTGAGAAATCCATTGCACCCTCTGTGGGCTCCATCAGTTCCCAATAGACTGGCACCAGCACTGTGTTCAGTCCAAGGGCCTTCATCCGTGGCAGCACCTCGTCGATGTCGCTCACAGAGGTAGCTGCCGAATTGCTCAACTCGCCTCCGAGAATGAAAAAGTCCTTCCACTGTGCACTGGCCGTCATCGAAGTCAGGAAGGCGAGTGCGGCAATAATTCCCCTCATCATTTTAATTGCTTTGATTTTCATGAGGCTATAGCTTCGATAATAAGTCGTTCATGCGCCTTTTCGCTGCTCTATTCCGCTTTTCTGAATAATTTGGAATTGTAGGTCTCTGCCATTGCCATCCCCTCCGCATCCACGTTGAAACCGGAGAGAACGAGCATCAGCGAGTCGTTATGCCATAGGAAGAGGCTGTCGGGATGGTTGAGCAAACTTGTGTCCTTTTGGATTCTATCATTGAGGGGATAGACCAATACGACTTTGTCGTCCAACGTCACCGTTACAACGCCGTCCCTGGCATTTACCCTATAATCATCGGCAGGCAGCATGATGTTGTACTCACCCAGATTGACGGGTCGCCGGCATTCGTAATTTTCCCATATGCTTTCGCTCTCGCGCTCCAAGTTGAAGTTGTTGTCATACCAGCTCCATTGTCCATATTTCTTCGTAAAAGCATCGCGCCCCATTTCGTTGCGCACATATTCGATGATGCTGCACACCTCTTGGTATCGTCCGCTGAGCACTCTGTCGCGCCTGATGACGTTCATGTTCAGTCTTTGCACAAACTTGCCCGTCTCTTTGTCCATCAGTTTCAAGTCGCGGATGCACTGCTCCAGGCGGGCCTTCTGGCATTGGAAACCGATGTTCTTGGCTGAGATGCCGGGGATGTAGGTGAACACGATGATGGCTGCGCCGAAGATGAGCGCCATCAGTTGGAACCTGCGGGTGCGGTGCCATAACAGCATGAGGACGAACAGCGTCATCAGCGCACCGGCAACCAACAGGTAGAAACGGCTCTCGGTGAAGCTGTAGAGGCGTATGCGGTAGATGGAACCTATCCAGTACATGATGAGCGGCGGTATGGCTATCCACGTGAAGTGGCGGTAGAACCAGTCATAATAATGCTCCTTGAGTACATACTGCATCAACCGCCCTGCGAGGGCAACTGTCACGAAAGCCATGACCATCCATGCCACCCCGCCTTTCGGCAAGTCCCACACCAGGGCAATCTTGATGAAATAGACATAGAGGATGACGGTGTAGATGATGACCGCCGGTGAGAGGATGAAGTTGAGTATCAGCCGCAGCACCTTGGCAGGTTCCCTCACTTCGTCCTCACCCTGTGAAATGAGGGTGCAGCACACCTGCGGTGCAATGAAGAACCAGATGAACTCCAGGATATACTCATAGATATGCTCCGAAGTTTCTATGCCAAAGATGTAGAGGAACGAGGCGACTATGGCAATGACGGCACCGGTGAGCAGTCCTGATATGACGAATCCGAAGAACATTTGGGTCACCAGATGCAGGGCATGCGCCGCAAAGCTCCGGTTGTCCATGCGCCGTACGTGCACCAGCAGCAAGATGGCTGCCAAGACATAGGTGAAGGCAAAACCGTATGTCCACAGAAAAGGTTCGAGGTTGAGCGCCATCAGCGGCAGGAACAGTAACCCCGATGCCCAATAAGCCCTTTGGTTCACCTTGTGCAACCAGAATGTCAGCACCATCAGTGGCACGAACAGCCATAAGATGTCGGCATTGATGCCGCTTGACAGTTGGCCTAAGGCATCATCCCATTGGGCTCGGTTCGTATGCCATGCACTGATGCAGAAAAACACGAACCCCATGGCCGTCTCAACGGGAAACTTCCGGGGGCTGTGTAGCAGAAGCTTGAAAAAGTCTTTTATTCTTGTGCTCAACATAAGGCTTTGATGAGATGAATTACCGGTGGCTGACATGCATTTCAAATAAAGTCCATCGCTGCGGCTACGATGCCTTCAGCGTCGAGTCCGTAGTGATGGAAGATTTCCTTGTTGGACCCATGAACAACGTTCTCGTCGGGTATGCCGATGATGCGCACTGGCACGGGATGCTCGGCGAGCACCTCGCAGACCGCTGCTCCCAGTCCCCCGTAGCGGCTGTGCTCTTCCACGGTGATGATGCGCCCCGTCTCTTCGGCTGCCTTCCTGATGGCTTCCTCGTCGAAAGGTTTCAGCCACGAGCAGTCGAGCACCCGCGCTCCGATGCCTCTCTTCTGGAGTTCAAGGCCTGCCTGGAAGGCATGATAGACGGTCTCGCCGGTAGCCACGATGGTCAGGTCGTGCCCGTCGAGCCGCTGAATGGCCTTGCCTGGGATGAACTCGAAATCGTTATCGTCGTAGACATCGGGCACCGCAGCGCGGCCGACACGCACATAGCATGGCTTGGGGTAATCCACAAGAAGCGCAACGAGTTTTTTAGTGACTCGCCAGTCGCTCGGCAGACAGACCGACATGCCTGGAAACGTGCGGAGCACAGCGATGTCGTGCAGGGAGTGGTGTGTGGCTCCCAGTGCTCCGTAAGCGACACCGCCGCTGACGCCAAGTATGGTGACAGGGTTTTCGGAATAGGCGAGGTCGACCTTCACTTGCTCCAGGGCACGTGCTACATAGAAGCATGCCGGACCACAGCAGAACACTTTCTTCCCGGAATGGGCCAGGCCGGCTGAGATGCCGACGGCATCCTGTTCTGCTATGCCACATTCCACAAACTGATCGGGCAGTGCCGTTGCAAAATCGCCTAAGGTGACCGAACCTCGTGCGTCGGTGGTCACGGCTATGATATCCTTATCCTGGCGCGCCAGTTCGAGCAGCGTGTCGGTAAATTGTTTTCTACAGGCTATCATTTCTTAATTTTTTGGTGGATGAGTATTCGGTTGTTTGTTGGGTGGGGTAGGAGAGATATGTGCAGATATAAAAGGTTCTGGCTGCTGGGCTTCACAACGACAACCGCGCTATTCGTTCTTCTATCTCAGCGACGGCGGTCTTGCATTGCTCCTCGTTGAGCACGCCGTGGTGCCACTTGGCGATGCCCTCCATGAAGCTGACCCCATAGCCCTTTGTCGTCTCGGCTATGATGAGGTGCGGCTTTCTGTTGTGGTAGTCGATGGCATCGAATGTGTTGACAATGTCCGGCATGTCGTCGCCATTCATTTCAGCTACCTCCCATCCGAAAGCCGTCCAGCGGTCGCGTATGCTGTCGAGGGGCATGACATCCTCGGTGTTGCCGCTGATTTGTAAGTGGTTGCGGTCGATGATGGCCACGAGGTTGTCGAGATGGTAGCGGTTGGCTGCCATGGCTGCCTCGTAGATGCTTCCCTCGCCTTGCTCGCCATCGCCCATCAGGACAAATGTTCGGTAGTCTTTCTTGTCCATCTTGGCGGCGAGCGCCATGCCCACGCCGATGGCGAGGCCATGCCCCAGTGCGCCGCTGTTCACCTCTATTCCTGGCACCTCGATGGTGGGGTGCCCGCTGAGAATGCTGCCAAAGCATCCCAGAGTGTCGAGCACCTCGGAAGCGAGGAAACCCTTGGCCTCGAGTGTTACATAAAGTGCCTCCACACAGTGGCCTTTGCTCAGCACAAAGCGGTCGCGGTCGGGGGCTTTGGGGCATGACGGGTCGATGCCTTGAAGGGTGTGGAAATACAGCGCGGTCAGGATGTTGAGGCACGACAAATCGCCGCCGATATGTCCGGCCTTTGCCTTGTAAACCACCTCTACCAAGCGCTTGCGGTTGCGCTCTGCCAACAGTTGGAGGGCCTTGGCTGGTAATGGGGAGGGCATTGAGTCAGGTTTTGTCATTGTTGTCAATGTTAGGTTGATTGCAGACAAGCAAAGTTGTAGTTTTTAGTTGATAAGCTGAGCGAAAGATGTCTCCTCAGCAATTTTGTGTGCAAATTTACGATTTTGTTTTCGAAATCTCTCATTTTAGGGCAAGAATTATATGATAAAGCGAACTCCCATAATTTTGTCGGGGAAGGTTGCGGATACCAAGAAAAATCGTAAATTTGCATCCGGATTGCTAACCAAAGAAAGAATGATGATGAAGAATTACAAACTACCTACCATATTGCCCCTCTTTAATCGTATCCTTGCCATAGGCCATGTGGCTCATGCCGTCTTGTTGATGGCTGTCGTAATGAGTACCAGTGTTTGTTTCAGTTGCTATAGCGATGATGTCGACGAGGATGATGATATAGAACCTGTGGATTGGGAATGGGAGGAACCTTCTTCTTCCACGCCGACCAGCACATACACCCCTTCAGCGACCACGGCACCTGCCAATGAGCCGGCGGTCTCGGCTACTCCTGCGGTTCCGCGTGAAACCGAAGTGTCGTCATCTTTGTCAAGTGCTTATCAAGAGGGCTACGACAAAGGTTATGAGGATGGTGAGGATGATGCCACATCGGGCAATGGATGGCAAGAGCAGTTTGATGATGCCTGCCGCTACAAGGGAAAGGCTCGCCAAGATTACCAACAAGGTTACGAGGAGGGTTATGAGGCGGGCTATTATGACCAAAGGGCAGATAATGAATAAATCTGGGGAGTTTGACATATGCTTGGCTTTTGGGGGAGTTTAGGAGTTTGGGAGTTTAGACTTATGCTTTAGGTTTTTGGGGGAGTTTAGGAGTTTAGACATATGCTTTAGGTTTTTGGGGGGAGTTTAGGAGTTTGGGAGTTTGGGAGTTTAGAAGTTTAGACATATAAAGAGATTGAAAGACTTTGCCAACGTTGACGAGGCAATAGAGACTATTGACGATATAATAAAAAAATGGTAGAATAGTCAAAGACAAATGGGATAAAACAACACTCGAAAAAGATGGTTTCCGGGTAATTGTGAGTAAAAATGTGCGTCATACGAAAACGGGGGAAATAATTGATGCAGATAAGAGATGGGTTGTCACTTCATTTGACAACAATAAGAAGAAAAAGGAAAAAGAAGTATCTGCCACCACCCGAGTAACCCCTGATGACAATGAAGGGGGCAGGGCTGTCACCCCCGATGCTTCTTTTGAAGGCAAAGATAGCAAATTATCTTCAAACTTCCAAATAAATAGCGAAGAAAAGCCATCCTATTCTTCAAAGAACAACCAACCCAACTTCTCCATCGCCCCCGAGGAAGACGCCGCCTACCTCGACGCTGTCGAGAAGGGCGACGAGAGGAAGACTGCCGAGATGGTGAGTGAGGCGGCGAAGTCTGCAGGAATGGCCACCAACGAGAACGGCAGCCCCGTCGACCTGTATCACGGCACCGGGCATTTCGGGTTTACGATATTCGACAAGCTGAAATCAAGCATCGGTGCGTTCTTCACGTCCACCAAGAGAAACGTGGCCGCAAACTACGGGCCGAGGGACCGCTATGCCGGAGTGAGGAAAATCAACCAAGGGTACAAGGAAGACAGCTGAAGGAGCTCGAGCGCATGCTGTCGAAGAACCTTCGCGTGAAGGGCAGCAAGCTCAACAGCAGCAGCGGCCTAACGTCTAGCGCCTAACGTCTAACGTCTAGCGTCTAACGTCTAGCGTCTAGCGTCTAGCGTCTAGCGTCTAACGTCTAACGTCTAGCGTCTAACGTCTAAAGATGTTATTTCGTTTAGAATTTGTAGCGAATACCAGCTTGAATGATACCCTGTTCTCCTACACCGAGCTCAGCGAAGCCCCTTAATTTCAGTGAGCCGACCTCAACACCGAGGAGAGAGGCCTGGAAATTGAACATGACGTCAGTGTCGTCGTGTATTTCTTCCTTTTTGCCATCCACTTCCTGCACTTCTCTTTCTCTTATTAAAGTTGCACCGACAGCCACTTTGGAGTAGATGCCTACATTTTTCTTGCGGAGCCAGTCAAATTTCGCTGCGGGCATCAAGGTCATGTAATATTTCTTTCCTGTACCCACTTTTTCCTTTGAAATGGTAGTGGCGGTGCCATCGCCACTGTTCCTCTGAAAGTTGCAGTACATATCGTGGAACTCACCATTGAATGCTGCGATACCACCGATACTGATGGTCGGGTCGATACGGCGGAAATACTCTACCGAGAGGGGAGGGATGTTTTTCTCGTTCTCGTAGCTGACATTACCTATGTAATGCCCGCCAGTAGCGATGCCTGTAATCAAAACTTCTCCCAACACGGAGAACATTTCGGAAAATACGTTTATTATTTGGGTGTTGGTGGCACCACCGATAGAGACGGCAATCTCGTTTTTGGTTTCGTAGGTGTCCTCTTCCTGAGCACTCGCTTTGGTGCCACAGAATAGAATAGCGGCAACCATACAAATTTTAATCATTTTCATCGTTCGTTCTTGTTTTGGTGGATATATTTAATTCTAAAAAACGTGCTTTTTAACGTAAAGCCAAAAAGTAGCTGCAAAGGTAAGAAAAAAAGTGAACTCAACAATAATTGGTTGGGAAAACTTAATATCCACATCATCTCCTTATGAAGGTGATAAGGTGTCTTCGTATATCTTTTTGGTCAAGCCGAAGTCAAAAATCAAGCATTTCTTTGCTATTCCGCCAAATTGTTTTATCTTTGCACGGTTTTATCAAAATCTGTCAACAACCATGAAACATCTCTTAACCCTTCGCCTTTCACTCATCGCATTGCTGGCGATGCTTGCTTTGGGTGTCAAGGCACAGTCGAATGAACAAGTAGCGGCTCCTGAACTGGAGTATGTGATGCAGCTGAAAGTGACCCTTGGCGAAACCTATACCGCTGGCACCACGCAGCATGGCGACCGTGTGGTCATCCCCATAACAGGCGGCACGTTTGAGGGTCCAAAGCTCAAAGGCACCATCATCAATGGCGGGGCTGACTATCAGTTGGGCAACAAACAATTAGGTCGTACAGAGTTAGAGGCCATTTACAGCATCAAGACCGACGACGGAGTCTATATCCATGTGCGCAACCGTGGTATCATCTGCATGGGGCAGGAAGCCGATGGCAAGCCTGCATTCTATTTCAGGGCGGCACCACAGTTCGAAACCGATGTCAACAGCAAGTATGCTTGGCTCAACAACTCACTCTTCCTCTGCGCTCCGGGCTTCGACCCTCAGTTCAAGGGCATTGTGCTCAATGTGTGGAGAGTGAAATGAAAGACGGTAGTTAGGTTTGAGGTTTGAGATTTGAGGTTTGAGGTTTGTGATTTGAGATTTGAGGTTTGAGATTTGAGATTTGAGGTTTGTGATTAGTCCGAATTCAGCGAACAACTTGATAGATTTGAGATTTGAGGTTTGAGATTTGAGATTTGTGATTAGTCCGAATTCAGCGAACAATTGTCTAAACTCCTAAACTCCTAAACTCCAAAATTAAAGATAACTATTGTGTCGTTCTTGAAAAGCGATATCTATTATGGACAGAAGGACATTCATCAAGAAGTCGGCGATGGCTACGGTGGGAGGACTGTTGCTCTCATCACCCTTAGCCCGCCTTTCCGCCCAAGAACAGAATATGAATGAAGAAAAAGAAATTCCTAATCCTCAGGAGAAAATGAAAGTCGTATTAATCAACGGTAGTGCCCGTCGCAAAGGCAATACATTCACCGCGCTCAACGAAGCAGCGAAACAATTGGAAAAAAATGGAATAGAGACCACCATCGTCCATATAGGCACAAGGCCCGTCAGGGGCTGTATCGCCTGCAACCAGTGCAAGAAAAAAAATCTGGGTCGATGTGTCTTCGACGATGACCTCTGTAACAGCGTGATTGAGCAGATGGCCACCGCCGATGCCCTCATCGTCGGCTCGCCAGTCTACTATGGTCAGCCCAACGGCACCGTTCTCTCGCTCATGCAGCGCCTCTTCTATGCCGGCGGAGCCCATGTGATGAACAAGCCTGCTGCTGCCGTCGTCGTATGCCGGAGGGGTGGGGCGACAGCGGCTTTCCAAACCCTCAACATGCCCTTCCAGATGATGAACATGCCAGTGGTCAGTTCGCAGTATTGGAATATCGTTTACGGAATGTGTGAAGGAGAGGCGACTCTCGACAAGGAGGGCATGCAGACCATGCGCACCATGGCCGACAACATGGCTTTCCTGCTGAAGAAAATCCATGCCGATGGCACACCTTCATATCCAGAGAGAGAAGCATTCCAGCCCATGAACTTCATCAGATAATTTTCCTGAGCCATATACCCTTTCTTCTTCCAATAAAAGATATTTGAGTTCAGCGAAAAAAGCACATCGAAACCCACCCTAAGGTCTAAAGTGCTGGCAAGAAAAAGATGAGAAAAGTAAACATCCTTCTCTCTACCTATAATGGCGAGAAGTATTTGGAGGAACAACTCGGTTCTCTACTCTCTCAGCGGGGAGTTGAGGTGGATATCCTTGTGCGTGACGATGGCTCCACCGACTCGACCCGTTCCATCCTCGACAAATGGCAGAAAGAAGGACATCTTTCTTGGTATGGCGGCAACAATTTGGGTTGGGCAATGAGTTTCATTCATCTGCTCTGCCATGCACGAGAGGCAGATTATTATGCCTTCTGCGACCAAGACGACATCTGGCTGCCCGACAAACTTGCGGCCGCTATCGAGCTACTTGAACCAGTGGGTGACCAACCGGCATTGTATTGCTCCAACATGAATTATTATTTCAATGGGAAAGATGAAGGAGTAGTGAAACCCGTTGGCCAAAAATTCAATCTCTACACCGCCATGGTGCAGTGCTTAGCCTTAGGATGTACGATGGTGCTCAGCAGGCCTCTTGCCTTAACAATGAAGGTTCACCCTCCAAAAGAGGTGTTTGCTCACGACTTCTGGACATATCAAGTGGCTTCTGCCATAGGAACAGTCGTTTACGATGACCGTTCCTTCCTCCTCTACAGGCAGCATGGTAATAATCAGGTCGGGCAGGTACGCTCTTGGCGTGAGGTGTGGCTGAGGCGACTGAAGACCTTGAAAAGCATTGCCTCACAACACGAGCGTGAGCAGTTGGCGCAACAACTTATGGCATGTCATTCCCATGAAATGAGCGAGGACAATCGGCGCATTGTGGAGAAAGTGGCCCACTATAACGACAGTTTCCTTCAGCGTCTTCGCTTGGCGGCCGATTGGCGTTATACCATGGGGCGCCTATCCAATGACATCTGGTTGAGACTGAGAATTCTGATAGGACGGTTATGACTTTTGGCACACCGACTGATAAAGCTGGGCATAGCGTTCGCGAATGGAGTCGGGGCTGAATAAAGAGAGAACGCGGTCGCGGTCTACTTCCGTTCCTATCGTGGTGGAAACCGCTTCGATGAAGTCTGCTTGATTGCCATATTTGAAAATTCTAACACCTTGACAATCATTTAAATAATCTGCGATACGCACCCTGTCGGACATCACCACGGGGGTGCCAGCGGTCAAAGCCTCGAGGGCGACATAGGAGAATGCCTCATATTTTGAGGGGACCACCACCAAAGAGGCTTGAGCGTACAGCATCTGTAACTCTTCTGAAGGGATATTGGTGTGTATGGTCATGTCGGAACGCACTTCCACTTCGCCCATTCCCACACAATGGATGTCGTATAATCCCTCAGGAAGGTGATAGAGATATTCAAAACCCTTGTTGTCGGCATTGAAACGCCCCACAAAAAGGATCATTTTCTTTTTTCTTTCAACTTCACTGTGATGTTCGAAACTGAAACGGCACCAGTGGGGGATGCGGTTGACGGTACAATGAAGTTGACTGAAATAGGCGGTATCATCGGCATTCAGCGTCACCACGGCGCGTACTTTTCCCAAAAAAGGACGAACAAAGACAGTAAAGAACAATTTGCCGAGCATGGGTCTGCGCAGCATGGCGTAAGGATGCCAGTGAGCCGTATAAACGATGGGCTTCCCAAGCCACCAAGCGGCCAGGAAAGATTGAAAAACAGTGAACGAGGCATAGCCGTTGATATGGATAATGTCGGCGTTGGCCTGTTTCAGCGTATGATAGAATGACTTCCAGTGATAGAGGTTGTTGAGCAGGCGGATAGGGCGGACGCGAGCATCCCACATCGGAGAAACAGTCACTCTGTCATCTGCTTCAAAGAGATGAGCAAGAGAACGGCAATAGGTGGCGATGCCATCGGCATGGCCGACGACAGGAGGACAAATCTGCTGGACCCTTATCGGTTCTGTATTTCCTTTGCTATCCCTTTCACTCATGGCTCGTCATCACAATAAAAGGATTGAAGTTGGTTTTTTTGTTGGTCTTACATTTGTCTTGTTTTCTCATCCATTCAGCATTTGGAGTAGAGGAATCCTGACCATGACGTAAATGCACCTCGCCGACAGGAAGCAGGCTGTCGCACCTGCTGACCCTGGAAGGATGCAATAGTGAAGTTAGAATTCCTATACTCCAAACCCTTTATTTATTGCCTAAGGGCGCTGAAAGGCTCGACAACGGGTGTCAGAGTTTATAGAGGTCGTTGGCAGCGAGGAGGTCCACCTTCATCGACTGCAGGATTTCGTCGCAACGCTTCAAGTCCGACGGGCGGATGACCACGTTGGCGCCATCGCCATTGCTGAAGGAGTACATGTACTCGATGAAAACGCCAGCCTCGGAAAGGCATTTCAGCACAACGGCGAGCGACCCCGGTGTGTTGGGGCAGGTGAAACCTATCACATCGGTGATTTTCACGGCGAAATGAGCCTCCTTGAGCACTTTGTAACCTTTCTCGGGGTCACTCACGATGCATCGCAGGATGCCGAAGTCGGAATTGTCGGCGATGCTCAGGGCCGACAGGTTGATGCCGGCCTGGCCGAGCACCTCGGTCACCTCTGTCAGACGCCCAGATTTGTTCTCGAGGAATATGGACAATTGTTTTGCTATCATGGTTGTTTCGTGTTAGGGTTGAAAGATTTTCATGATAAAGATAACGGTGTGTCAAAGCACGCGGCGGTCGATGACGCGCTTGGCCTTGCCCGTTGAGCGCTCGATACCCTTTGGCTCCACCAGTTTCACCTTGAAGCCAAGGCCTATCACGCTGCGAAGCTCGCCTTCGAGTTTCTTCTGCAAGCCCACCATGTCGGCCATGTTGTCGGTGAAGTATTCCTCCTTCACCTCCACCTTCAGCAGGCTTGTGTCGGTGTTGTTCACACGGTCCACCTCAAGCAGGAAATGGGGCTCAAACTCGGGCAGGCGGAGGATGACGGCCTCAATCTGCGACGGGAAGACGTTGACACCACGGATGATGAGCATGTCGTCGCAGCGGCCGAGGATACGGTCCATGCGAACCAATGTGCGGCCGCATGAGCACTTCGAGTAGTGAAGGGCGGTGAGGTCGTGTGTGCGGTAGCGCAGGAGCGGCATGCCCTCCTTCGTCAGGTGGGTGAAGCATAACTCACCAAACTCACCCTCGGGCAGCGACTCGCCGGTCTCGGGATTGACAATCTCGGGCAGGAAGTAGTCCTCATTCAGATGGGTGCCATTCTGGCATTCGCATTCGAAGCCCACGCCGGGGCCGCATATCTCGCTCAGCCCATAGATGTCGTAGGCCTTGATGCCCAGCGACTCCTCCAGTTTCTTGCGCATGTTCTCCGTCCAAGGCTCGGCACCGAAGGCACCGATGCGGAGCTTGAACTCCTCGCGCGGCCATTCCGACTCGCGCATCGCCTCGCCAAGGAACATCGCATAGGAGGGCGTGCAGCAGAGGGCCGTGGCACCAAAGTCGTGCATCAGAGTGATTTGCTTCTGGGTGTTGCCCGAAGAGATGGGAATGACACTCGCACCGATGTTGCTCGCGCCGTCGTGGGCTCCGAGACCACCGGTGAACAGGCCGTAGCCATAGGAAATCTGGAAAATGTCGTCGCGGGTGGCACCATAGGCGGTGAAGGCACGCGAGATGCTCTCCGTCCACATCGACAAGTCCTTGCGGGTGTAAAGTACTACGACGGGCTTACCCGTCGTGCCCGAGGAGGCGTGGATACGCACAATCTGGCTCATCGGAACGGCGGCCAGGCCAAAGGGGTAGGTGTCGCGCAAGTCGGTCTTCTCCGTAAACGGGAGTTTTGGGAGGTCTTCGATACCCTGGATGTCATCGGGACTGAGGTCCATTTCTTGGAACTTCTTTCGGTAGAAAGGGGTGTTGTGATAGCAGTAGCTCACAATTTTCTTCAGACGGCGGCTCTGGATTTCGCGAAGCTGGTCGCGGTCCATGCACTCAATACTTTCATTCCAATACATAGTGTTCGCTTCTTAATCTTTTTTGATAGTGCTTATAATCATGATTTTCCTATGTGGCCGCAAAAATACAACAAAAATCATGATTATCGAAAAGTTTATGCACAAAAATGAAAAAAACACAATAACTTTGCAAAATAAAAAGGTGGTTTCTTTTAAAGATGTCAACCGTTTTTTGATTTTTGTTTTAAAATGGAAAGTAAAAGGCGGCTGAAATGTAACATTTAGAAATACCACTCCATAACACAAAGAGAATGCACCATAAACATATAGAGCAATGGCTTACGATGACAATCAGCAGCAGTTTCTTCAGCAGTTCAAGAAGATAAGAAGCGTGAATGCCGCCCCTTTGGCCAAACGGACAGACGAGATATTCTTCATGATATGTTTCGACGGGCAGAACAGGGCTTATCTCAGGGTGGTAGACCACCAAGGCAAGGATGTGGAAACCGATTACCGCCTTTACAACGACTCTGTCTTCACCGTCTTGCGCTCTTTCGAGAGGGCCAAGATAGAGTTGCAGGATAAAATCTCATGGGGAGACGATGACGAGAACGTCTATCTCGATGAATACCGGTGGGTGCTGCTCGAGTTGCTCAGGTGCTCCAATCTCGTCGATAAGGATATGGCGCCTATCGGCGTCGCCGATGAGCAGCTTCAGCTCAAAATAAGCATCGAACATGAGCCCGGCAACCAACTCAAAGCCACTGCTCTCGTTGTGGGCGACAATGTCATGGGGCGTGATTTCAAGTTGCTTGCCGACGATTTCGTGCTTTTCGAAGGCTCCATCTATCCCTTGAGGCCCATCGGCGACAATTACGCCTCGCTTGGCTTCTTCCTCATCACCTTTCCCGAGGCATGGCTCGAGACCTATCTCTCTGTCCTCTTCTCCTACACCGACAATGTCATCCCCCTTTACGATGACTACCGGCTTGTGGAGAGTCAGGAGGCTGTGCCCACCGTGCCCACCATCATCTTCGAGAAAGTGGATGAAGACATGGCGCTCTACCTGCGCCTGGTCAATGGCATCGACGGCTTCGACTTCGACTTCGTCCAGCGTTTCGACCTTGTCTATGTGGCACGCCTCACCATGGAGCACATCATACTCAAGCAGCGCATCGCCCACCGCAACAATGCGCAAATGCTTCAGGAACTCAGGCAAGTTATCTGCAACTACGCACCCGTGAGGAAGAAAAAGGAAGTGTATCTCGAAGGCGACCTCTTCATCATACCGCAGCAGACGGCGGGGCCTTTCCTGCTTGGGGCACTGCCTCAGCTCGTGAGGGATTATAGACTCGTCGGCTCCGAAAAACTCCGCGGCTACAAGGTGCAGCCTGCTCAGCCACAGTTCAAAATGAATGTCAGCTCCGGCATCGATTTCCTCGAGGGGACGGCTTCCGTCTTCATCGGTGAAGAGGAGTTCTCACTCAAGAAATTCCTCGCGCAGTACCGGAAGAACAAATATATCACACTTGCCGATGGCGACCGTGCCATCATCGACGAGGCATACATCAAACGCCTGGAGCGCATCTACCACGGTGCGGGAAAAGATGGCACCATCAAAGTGTCATTCTTCGACCTGCCCGACATCGAGGAACTGATGCAACAGCGCCTCGAAGGGGAAGTGTTCGAGCGCCACAGGGCAGTCTATGAGGGCTTCAACCACATCAGAGAGCAGCAGATGCGTTTCAATCAGGTCCATGCCGTATTGCGTGACTACCAGAAGGAAGGCGTCAAGTGGATTAACTATATCTACGAGCACAAACTCGGAGGATGCCTGGCCGATGACATGGGTCTGGGAAAGACACTGCAGACCATCACCATGCTCACACGCATCTACCCCAAAGTGAAGAAGCCCTCGCTCATCGTCATGCCAAGGACGCTCCTCTTCAATTGGCAGGAAGAACTGCAGAAGTTCGCCCCACAGCTCTCCTTCAGCATCTATTACGGCAATCAGAGAGACCTGAAGAAAGCATTGGAAAGTCAGCTCGTACTCACTACGTACGCCCTCGTAAGAAACGACATCAAGCAACTGCTCAAGAAGAAGTTCCACTACATCATTCTCGACGAGAGCCAGAACATCAAGAATGTGTCGGCACAGACCACACAAGCCATCGCGCTGCTGCAGGGGGAGCACAGGCTCGCACTCAGCGGAACACCTATCGAGAACAACCTCACCGAACTCTATTCTCTCTTCAGGTTCCTCAACCCCACCATGTTTGGCTCTCTCGAGGAATTCAACCGCGAATACACCCTTCCCATACAGAACCAGGGCGATAAAAGCGTGATGGCGGCGCTCAGAAGGAAAATCTATCCCTTCATCCTCAGAAGACTCAAGCGCGACGTGCTCGAGGAATTGCCCGACCTCACCGAGCAGACACTTTACTGTGAGATGTCGGACGAGCAGGCTTACCTCTACGAAGAGCGCCGGCGCTATTACTACGGCATCGTGCACAACGAGATAAAGACCAAGGGCATCGCCAAGAGCCAGTTCGTCATGTTCCAGGCGCTCAGCGAGTTGAGACGAATAGCCTCGGTGCCCGAAAGCCTCAGCGACGGAAGGGTGACCTCTTCCAAGATTGACTTGCTCGTCGGAAGCATTGTCGATGCCGTGAGCAACGGGCACAAGGTGGTCGCTTTCTTCAACTTCATTGCCGGCATAGAACTCGTCAGCGAGAAGCTCGAACAAGAGGGGATAGATTTCGCAACCATGACGGGCTCCACACGCGACAGGAAAAGGGTGGTGGAGAGATTCCAGAACGATGAGCAGTGCAGGGTGATGCTCATGACCCTGAAGACCGGTGGCGTAGGGCTCAACCTCACCGAGGCCGACATGGTCTATATCTTCGAGCCTTGGTGGAACAAAGCCGCTGAGCAGCAGGCCATCAACCGACTGCACCGCATCGGGCAGAAACAGAAAGTGATGAGTTTCTCGGTCATCACCCGAAACACTATCGAGGAGAAAATCAGACTGCTGCAGCAGCAGAAAGCCGAACTCTTCGAAGGACTTATCGGAGCTGACAGCTCCTCCACAAAAATGCTCTCCGAGGAAGATATTGACTTTATCTTAAGCGAATGACCATGAACAATGAAATCTTAATCTACTTTCCCAGCGACAAACTTTTCGACAAGGAAGTCAATGATTTGGAAAGAGGGACATACAAAAAGGACCTGACCGATGAAATCAAACTCATCAGGAAATACCTGGTGAATTACACTTTCAAATTCGTTGATTTGGACGAGGACCATGAGAAGGACGCTTTGGTATTCAGAAAAATCATCGAGGGCTGTGACCAAAAGAAAATGGTCTTGGCATGGTTTCTCGAACTCTTCTATTTCGATTGGCGCAACACCAAAAGCCTCATCGATGTCATGCCCGACAAGGAGAAAGCGGTATATAAGAAACTCCTCGAAAGCATCTTCGTTCAGAAGGATGACGTGGCTGCAATGCTTGGCGTCGAAATCGAGGATACGAAAACCACCTATTTTTATTATTATCCGGAGAAATCGCTGTCAAAAATCAAACTCCCTTTTGTCAGCTTCATGCAGGTAGGCCGCAATTCATGGGATTACAGTCATTTATACTGCTATATCGCTAATAAAGCGAGGGAGGTTGTGACTAAAGCCTTGATACCCGAGAAATGCAAACTGAAAATGCTCGACCATCTGCCAGAAGGCATAGAGGGGAAAAGTTTTGAGTTATCTGCATTACAACTGCTTCCCGTGATACATGCCATTCTCGACAAGTATCCGCTCGAAGTCAATTCTTCCAAGTTCACCATTGCATCCGTCAAAAACAGGGCCAAAATGCTGGAAATGGAAGATTTCGGGCTGGAAAACAACACAAGGAAGGAAATGGCACACCTGAGGGCGTCTATCATGGTGCAGACCTTGGGGCTGTATCAGTTGTACTACGATAAAGGAGTCTATAACGGGTACAATACCACTTATCCCGACTTGGCCATCATTGAGATTCTCAACAAAACCATGGATAGGCCCAACCAGCTTATATTCATCCTTTTATACCATATCGCAGGCTTCAGAACGTCTTATGTCAACAATAGTGATATGTACTTAGCCAGCATCATCCGTTGTTTCTTTGATGCCTTGAAAAAGATGCCCCCAGGAAAATGGGTGGAAACGGAGTCGTTTATCAATAACGCCTTCTTTTATTCTTTCAAAGTGTATTATTTGCTCATGATGTCAAGCTCGGTTTTCTATAGAATGACCTTGAAAAACAAATTTGGTGTCAAAGAGCATGATATCAATAAATTAGACCTCGTCGACCATATGGGGATACCATTCGTCAAAGCGCTGATTTTCACCATGGCTGCGTGGGGAATGATAGATGTCGCCTTCAGGGAAGTACAGAAGAATGACATCTCGCCATACGACGCACTGCTTTACATGCGCATCAATGATTTCGGTGCCTATGCCTTGGGACTGAAGGAGAATTACACCCTGCCTCAGAACAAAGATGAAAAACTGTTCGACCTCGACCCCGACCGGCTCATCATCAGGTCGCTCAAGGAGAACAACCCCTTCAGCACCTTGCTCGCCGACACCTGCATCCCCATCGGAAATGGGCGATACAGAGCCGATGCGCCCACACTGCTCTCACACTGCGAAACCAAACAGGATGTGGAGGATAAAATCAATTTCTTCAAAAGATATATCAGCGGCGAACTGCCGCCGACGTGGAGTGAGTTCTTTGAAAACATCCTGCAGCGATGCAAACCCCTGGAAGAGCAGGATGCGAAAGATTATCACATCTTCACCATTTCAGAGAAGAACAAACCCCTCATTCAGCTCATCGCCTCCGACCCCATCCTGAAACAGCTGGTTCTCAGGGCGCAGAACCACCATCTCCTCGTGCACAGGAAAAACTATGAGCGGTTTGAGAAAAGACTCATCAGTCTCGGATACTTGCTCTGATATGCCCCTGCGTGGCGGAAGTGCCGGGAGAGAAAGACTCTGGTGAAGAAAAAATTTGAGTTTTTTCTGAAAAAAAACTACCTCTTTAAACAAAAAAGGCTATCTTTGCATATCCTTAGGTGAACAAGGATTAATCCAACATATTGTAAAACGAACTTTAACCAAAACGACATACTATATGAACATCAAATTTCGTTTGGCAGTAATGAATTTCTTGGAATTCGCTGTCTGGGGAGCTTATCTCACGTGTATGGGTAATTATCTTGGAAAGGCCGGCATGGGCGACAACATCTCATGGTTCTATGCCATCCAAGGTATTGTTTCCATCTTCATGCCCACGCTCATGGGCATTGTGGCCGACAAGTACATGCAGCCTCAGCGTGTGCTCGGTCTTTGCCATCTGTTGGCTGGTGTGTTCATGTTGGCTTGCTGGTGGACAGGCATGAACAATCCCACCCCCGACAAGACGGTCTTCATCACCCTCTACACGCTGAGTGTGGCATTCTATATGCCCACCATCGCACTGGCCAATACGACTGCCTTCTCCATCCTCACCCGCAATGGTATGGACACCGTCAAGGACTTTCCTCCCATCCGTGTGCTCGGCACCATAGGTTTCATCGCCACGATGTGGTTTGTCAACTGCGCGGTGTGGGACAATGGCTCGTTTGCATTCACATTGGGTGAGAATGCCTATAAGTTCCAGTACACCTATATGCAGTTCTTCGTGTCAGGCCTGCTGAGTTTCGTGCTCTTTGCCTATTGCTTCACTCTCCCGGCTTGTCCGCTGACGAAGAAGGAAGGCAAGACTTCATTGGTCGAGGCTTTTGGCTTGAACGCTTTCAAGTTGTTCAAAACCAAGAAGATGGCATTGTTTTTCATCTTCTCTGCGCTGCTCGGTATGTGCTTGCAGGTGACCAATGGTTATGCCGGCCCGTTCATCACCAGCTTCAAGGGAAGTGTCGATGCTGCGGTAGCCAATTCTTTCGCAGCCAACAATGCCACGCTGCTTACCTCCATCTCGCAGATGAGTGAGGCCCTTTGCATCCTGATGATTCCATTCTGCCTCAAGAAATTCGGCATCAAGGGCGTCATGCTCATGTCGATGTTCGCATGGGTGTTCCGTTTCGGCTTCTTCGGCGTGGGCAATCCTGCCATGCCAGGTGTTATCTTCTTCATCCTCTCTTGCATCGTCTATGGTGTGGCCTTCGACTTCTTCAATGTCTCGGGCGGTATCTTCGTCGACCAGGAGTGCGAGCCTTCTGTCAAGGCATCGGCACAGGGACTGTTCATGATGATGACCAATGGCGTGGGTGCTACGATTGGCACGCTGGCAGCAGGAAAGATTGTCAACCACTTCTGCTCATGGCAAGGCGACTATCTGCTGGGTGACTGGCAGACTTGCTGGTTCATCTTCGCTGGATTCGCATTGGTGGTGGGCGTGTCCTTCGCACTGGTTTTCAATCCTGAAAAGAATAGATAAGGATGAGCATGGTCCGGTTGGTCTTCGACTCTGTGTCGGAGGTGACGTCTTCCGAAGGTATGGGGATACTTCTCCTTACCGACGAGGGGCACACCCGCATGTTGTCCATCATCTGCGACGAGGCCACCGTCTATCAGTTCCGGCTGAGGGTAGGCGAGGCTGAGGTGGCCTCACGCCTCGCTCCCGAAGTGCTGTGGCAGGTTATCACACGAAATTTAGGTGAGATGCGTTTTCAGGTGGTCATCAATGACCTCGTCGATGGCCAGTACAAGACCTTGCTCTATATGCCCGACATCCTGCAGGCCATTCCCATAAGGGCAAGCGACGGCGTGCTCATCGCCTATTTGGCCAAATTGCCCATTTTCATCGAGGAACGCCTAATGGACAGGCAGAGTGTCCCCTTCCTGAAACCTACCGAGGCCGTGCCGGTGCCCGTCAATATCCTCAGCAACGACATGCTTCGGCAAGCACTACAGCGTGCCGTCAACGACGAGGAGTTCGAAAAGGCATCGGAAATAAGGGATGAATTGAGGCGAAGGGAAAGAAAAAACGGCCCAAGGTGAAAAAAATTAAGTTCAGAAGTTCAGAAGTTCAGGAGTTTTGACAATAGTTTTTGGGGAGTTCGGGCCGACTCATTTCTAAAGTCTAAAAACTATTCATAACTCCTATTCTTTAAATCGTTATGGAAACGAAGAGGGATATTACTTTTGACATTGCCAGGAGTCTTTGTATCTTGTGGATCGTAGGCGTATGGCATCTGAAAGACTATGTAGACGATGATGGCGTACCACGAATAATCAATGATATCGGAAACCTGATTACCGTGGCGGTTTTGGGTGTCTTCACGTTTATTTCGGGTTTTTTTCTGAAGAAATACAGCGTGAGGTCGTTCTCCGATGCGCTTTATTTTTATAAGAAAAGACTGATAAGGTTGTGGTGGCCCTTTCTCGTGGCTGCATCTACGATGTACATAGCCAGTTTTGTCGGTGGCTCCCCATGGTTTGAGAACCCGATGAGTTTTGTTATGTCGTTGCTCGGCCTGTCGGTCTTCATGCTTCCTCTTCCTTCCACCTTTTGGTATGTCTCCATGCTATTGCTCTTCTATCTGCTGACACCGCTGATGCTTTTCCCAAAAAGGAGGATATGGAAATACTTGCTGGAAATAGCTATAGAGTTGGCCTTCATCATCTTGTGGATGAATGGCATCACCGATTTCCGCTATGTGCTCATGTACCCCATGTTTGTCTTGGGAATGGCTGTCAACAACAGTCATATCGCAGTGTTGAAGTCGAATGGATGGTGGGTGGCTGGTGTCTCCATCCTGCTGCTCGTGCTGTCGGTAATCTATCCAAAGAATGATTTGTTGATTATTGTTTGCTGGCAAGTGATGGTTTTGCCTTTACTGATAATTGTCTCATCATTCTTGTCCAAAATTGAGATGGTGGCGAAGGCCGGGACATTCATCGCATACTCTTCGATGAACATGTATTTGTTCCATCGTCATGTCTATCTCTTCCTCGTCTTGATGTTGAATATCCATTCTCTTTCCAGTATCCGCGATGCTACCATGCCGTTATGGTTCGGTTGGCTCATCGCATTACCCCTCATCATAGTCTTGTCCTACTTCCTGCAAAAAGCCTACGATAGGTTCGTCACGGCAAAGTATGGAGGGAAAACATAGGATGGGGAACCGATTTTGAATTCATAATTCATAGTTCATAATTCATAATTGATTTCATAATTCATAATTGATTTCATAATTCATAATTGATTTTGGCCATTCATTATCGACACGATAGTCTTTGTCGTGCTCGGAGATCACGACCTCCTACTGTTACCTCGATGACTTAGGATGCTAAAGCCAACGAACAAACTAAGGAGCGTGGGAGCCACCTGTTTAGGATATATCAATCACTGATTTTGAATTCTACTTATCTTTCCTCTAAAGAAAAGTGAAAATCTTTATCCGACAGGCTTGTTATTCCCGATTTTTATTTAAATTTGTACCCATGATGCCAGTGGCATGTTAATACAAAGATACAAGTATGAAGGAAGCTCGCTATTTCTATGTGCCCGAAGTGGAGGCAGGCAGGTTGCCCGATGACGAGGCCGCCCATGCGCTCAGGGTTCTGAGACTGAGGCTGGGTGATGAGATTTTCCTCATCGATGGGGTGGGGGCATTCCATCGTGCGGAAGTCACGCTGGCGGCATCCCATCATTGCGGATATCGTGTGGTGCAGACCATGCCGCAGAAGAGATTGTGGAAGGGACATATCCACCTCGCCATGGCACCCACGAAAATGATGGACCGGGTGGAGTGGATGGTGGAGAAGGCAACGGAGATAGGGGTCGATGAACTGTCATTTCTCAATTGCCGCTTCTCGGAGCGCACCGTGGTGAAGACAGAGCGTGTGGAACGTATCGTCGTCGCCGCCATGAAGCAGAGCAGGAAAGCCTGGAAACCGGTGGTGAATGCCATGACCACCTTCGCTCAGTTTGTGGGGCAACAGCGGCCAGGGCAATGCTTCATCGCCCACTGCTATGAAGAGATACCCCGCTACGACCTTTTCGACCAACTCTGCCAGATAGGTGCGGAACACTCCGGCGAAGTAACCATTCTCGTGGGGCCCGAAGGCGACTTCTCCACCGATGAGGTGCGCATGGCTATCGACCAAGGGTACTGCCCTGTGTCGCTCGGGCAATGCCGGCTGCGGACAGAGACGGCAGCTCTCGCTGCTGTGATGATGGCTCAGCTCGCACTCAGGAATAATGATAACGAAAGTGGGAAATGATCATCCTTTGCTGAACTATGAAGCGGAAAGACACTACATCTCGATTATGGTTTGTGCTCGCCTGCGTCCTCGTTGGCTTTCTGGCAGGATGCGGCGGGATGGGAAACGGTGGAAGAATCAGCACCGATGACCTGAGGGAACAGATTATCAAACTGCCCATGCTCTACACCGTCGAGGCGGAGGTGGAGGTGCTTGTCGAGGGACATGGACAGGATGGCTTGGCCGAGTGGAAGTCTTTCTTCGGGCAGCGCGACATCATCGTGCCCGTGAGGGCCAATCTCAAGGCGGGTATCGACCTCACAAAACTCACCGATGTCAGCATCGAGGGCGATAGGGTCTATATCACCTTGCCCGACCCCGTCATCGAGATAGAAAGCACTGAGATACCTTGGGAGGAGGTGGTGACAAGCGTGACAGGGCTGCGCGACAAATTCTCAGCCAAGGAGAAGGAGTTCCTCACCAGGAAAGGGAGAATAAAAATACTCGAGGAGATGTCGGCTCTCGACCTCATCGCGCCGGCTCAGGACCATGCCGAGCAGATTGTCACCAACTTTCTCAACAGCCTCGGGCTCAAGCCTGTCTTTCAAAGGCCCAACTACAGTGAGAAGGAAATCATTCGGTTCGTGAAAGAATAAAGAAGGTACACTATACTTATCATATCTTAATCAGGCAGCCTATGTCGTCTATGATGAAATACCTGTTGGCGATGGCAACGGTTCTCGCACTGCTGGTGCTCGCCGTGCTCTTTGTCCAGTCGCTGTCGAAACCTGAACCTCTTGACGTTCAGGTCGGACCTCTTACCGTGCGCGATATCGCCAGCACCGAGCAACTCAGGGTGCTCTCCATGCGCAAGGAGGTGCTTGCCAGCCAGCACCGCATAGGCGGAGGACTGCTCGGCAATTCAGAGAGCAAGGTCTATGTCATCTATCCTGCCACGCTGCATTTCGGCTTCGACCTGTCGAAATGCGATACCACCAGCATCCGCGTCAAAGGTGATACCGTCAGCGTGGTGCTGCCACCTGTGGAGGTGCTCAACAGAGAGGGCAAGGCAGTGGATGAAGCCAGTAAGCGTACACCCATAGAGGAAGGCGACTGGACGGCGCAGGAGATGAAGACACTCAAGGCGCGGGCCGAGGCACTCATGCTCAGAAGTTGTGAGTACGACAGCTGCTATGTCAGGGCTGAGCGGGTGGGCTGCACCATGGTGGCCGCTGCCATCTCCCGTCTTGGGTATGGCTGCGTCGATGTCAAGGTCAAGCCACGCAAGGACTATGGACTGTGTCTCATTGACAAGGCGACACGCAACAAGCGCACCATCGACTTCTACAAAAAGGGAGAACTGAACTATATCCTCTTCAATGGTGCCTCATCGCAGAAAGCGGCAAGACTATACTACCAGCCGGATAATATCGACAACCGGCACCTGCTCGCTTTGGCCGACTGTTTCCTCCTGCAGTTCATCGCCTCACCGCGCGACGTCCTTGTCAGCCAGCGGGGGAAGAATATCTATGTCATGTATCAGAACCCCCAAATAAAAGAGGGCACCAAGGAGGCTGTGGCTTGCAAAAATGCGGCCAAAAAGAAAGACATGTCGAAACTGCACTCCGTGCTGAGCCGCCTGGTGTTTCCTGAAGCGGAAAAGGTGGACATCATGGAAATAGACAAGGATGGCAAGGTGATATGTCATTACCCCATCCGCAAACCGAATACACGTAGCGGCAGTCGGCGCTGGTGAGCGGTTCGTTGCCGCTGAGCACCCCGCGCATGTCGTTGCGTATCCCCGAACCATCGCACTTGAGCACCGCCTCTTTCATCGTCCAAAAGCAGATGAAGGATGTGGCGGGGTCTGCCGACGCGTTAATCTCCTGCATCTCTTGCTCATTCATGGTGTATTGAGCCAACTTCTCGTCGTATGTACGGATACGCTCGATATCCACGCCCACGGCTTCGCAGGACAGGGCGCAGATGGCTCCCTCGCTGCAGTGGCTCAGGTTGAAGTGGATATGGGGATGGGTGGGGAAAAGGGGCTTTCCCGATGGGCCGTAGGCCAACGGTGGCACTTCGGCGAGGCCATACTCCTTCAGCAAACCGTGCCGAAGGAGGAGCCAGGCTGCCACATGCTGGCGGCGGTCGGATATCCTGCGGTATGACAGAACATGCTCAATGCGCTCAGGAGGGAGAAGACCAAGCGCGGATTCGATGTCGAGGTTGGATATGTGGTCGTTGAGGTATAGCATGCGAAACGAGTGGCTGTCGTATAAAAACAGAAAACGAGGCAATCATAAGACTGCCTCGCTTGGTAGGAACAATCGGACTCGAACCGATGACCTCTTCAATGTGACTGAAGCGCTCTAAACCAACTGAGCTATGCTCCTGTGCTTTTTGCGGTGCAAAGGTAAGAAGAAATCTTCAACCGACCAAACTTTTTTGCGTTTTTTTTCTCCAGCCTCAATTCTTCCTGCAAAAAGCGGGGCGGTGCACCGATATCAGTATTGCCGTAGCAGAAAATTTTGGCCTGAAAACACATTGATTTCATTCGTTAACTCACGATCTATAACGGAATAATCACTCACTATCCTTCGTGGCGTCGAGTAACTTTCTGCTAATGACCTGCTTCACCTGATTGGCAAGCTCGTCGTATGAAAGATTGCTGTCAGGAACGACTGGCTTCAGGAACTCAACCTCAATCTTATGTGGCGAGACGAAATTTCTGGAGCGTGGCAATGCCTCGAAAGCCCCTCTGATACACACCGGTAGGATGGGGACCTGCAGCTCGCGGCTGAGGATGGCAAAGGTCTTCTTGAAATCGGTCAGTTTGCCGGTACGTGTACGTGAACCTTCAGGGAAGATGATCACATTCTTGCCTCGCTTGAGAACCTCAGCCAGTTTGAGGATGGAGTCGCGGAGATTGCCCCGTTCCATGATGACAATGTTGTTGTGGCGTGCATAATACTGGCGGAAAGCCCCTTGCACATGTTCTTCAGTGGCATAGAAGTAGCTGTCTCTGAGTATTTTCATGGGAAGGCCGATGGAGACCAGCGCACCATCGAGATAACTCTGATGGTTAGGGGCAATGATCATCGGACCGTGAGCCGGGATGTTTTCTGTGCCTTTGAACGAAAGACGGTTGTAGACCTTGAACAGCAGGCGGGATGATTTCAGAAGCAACGGCATGCCGAGGTTGCCGTGCGGAAGCACCAGGTGGGAAGAGTCGGTGTTCAGGAACTCATGCCAGTCCTCTATTTTCACCTCCATGCGGGTCTTGCTATAGGCCACATGTTCTGCCAAAGCCTGGATATTCTTGAACCCCGGCATGTCGGCAGCATTGACGTTGGTGCCGAAGGTCTGCTCGATAAAACCCTGAAGTGCCACCATGTCCAGCGAGTCGAAGGCCAGGTCGGTCTCGATGTGGTCGGTGGGGTGTAGCTGTATCTGCTTCTCTTCCTCGATATACGTCTTCAGGATGTGGTATTCCTCAAAGGTGGGTTCCTCTGCTTCCTCTTTAGGCTTCTCCTGACTGATGGCCGATGCGCCTGCAGCAAGGATGTCATTAAGTTTGTAGCGCTGCAGTTTCTCCAGTCTGGTACGAGGCAGTTCTCCACGATAGACAAACAGGCTCATGAGTTTCTTGTAGTTGGTCACCGTGAGGTTATAGGGCTCCAGCACATCGCGCTTCAGTGCCTCTTCCACCTCTTCGTCCGTCAGGTTCCTCGCCCATTCCTCTTGGGGCACGATGATGGCGCGCAGCATGTCGCCATCCTGTACGACGGCAGTTTCCTTGACGCGCTCTGTATATTTCTCCAGTTTGTATTCTATCTCGCTGGGCTGTACATTCTTGCCATTTGAGAGCACGATAATCTCCTTGCAGCGGCCAGTGAGATAGAGGCGCCCGTGGTCGTCGAAGTAGCCGAGGTCGCCCGTGTGCAGGAAACCGTCCTTGTCGATGACGCTTGCCGTCTCATGAGGGCGGTTATAGTAACCCTGCATGACGTTGGGACCCTTGGCGCAGACTTCGCCGTTCTGAATCTTGCAGTCCATGGCTGGGAGCGGCTTGCCCACGCAGTTGGGAACAAGGTCGCCGGGCCGGGTGAAGGCGATCATAGGGGCTGCCTCCGTCATGCCGTAGCCTTCGAGCAGTTCCAACCCCAGTGTCTGCAATCCCAGTGCTATCTCGCGCTCAAGGGCTGCGCCTCCGCTGACCAGATACTTGATGTGTCCGCCCATCTTCTTGTGGACGGCCTTGAAAACGAGGCGTGAGAAGGCCACGCTGTTCACACGGGCACAGAGACTGAAAAGTCCGCGTGTGAGGGCACTGGCATCAATCTTCTTCTTGATGCCTCCATAGAGCGTCTGCCATAGTCTTGGGACACCAATCATGATGGCAATCCTGCCTCTCTGCATGGTGTCCATGATGTCGGGGCCTGACATCGACGGGCAGATGGCCACACCTCCACCCACATAGAGTGGCATCACGACTGTTCCCACCAAGGGCAGCACATGATGCAGGGGCAACAGGATGAGCGTGCGGCGCTCGGGTGTGAAAATCGGCACTTCCTCTGAAACGGCACGGATATTGACCAATATATTCTGGAACGAGAGCATCACTCCCTTGGGCGACCCCGTCGTACCTGAAGTATAGATGATGAGGGCCGTATCTTCCTCCTTGTATGTAATCTCTGCTTTCGTGCCGTCGGTCTCTGCCGTTTCGTAGTCGTCAATCAGATGAATATCCACCGGCTTGCCCGTCTCCTTGACGGCCGCCTTCATCACCTCCATCTTCTCGCGGGAAGTCCATACGCTCACGGGGTTGCAGTCGTTGATGATATATGCCACGTCGCTGACCGTCGAGGAGGCATCCACGGGAACAGCGATGCCATGGTTAGCCCATACCGAGTAGAAGGCATATATCCATCCTTCACGGTTTTCCGAGAATATGAGCATCCTCTCGCCTGCTTTCATGGGTGACTTCCGGCTGTATAGTGCGATGCGCTGAAGGAGTTCAGAGAAAGTGATGTTGCGCTCGCCTGAGATGATGGCAATGCCAGTAGATTCTTTAATCATCTTAGTAGTTTTTTGTGTTAATCTTGAAATATGCCTGCGAATGGAGGCCGACGGGACAGACGGCGGGGCGCCGGTGTCGATGCTAAATCACTTTACCCCATGGACCAGCATCTTCAGGGTGTAAACGGATTTTGAGGCGGTGATAAACAGAACGTCACGCTCTTTTCCTCCGAAACAGACGTTAGCCGTCCATTCTTCGGGGATGGGGAAATGGGCTATCTTGTGGCCATTCTCGTCGAATACGGTCACGCCGTAACCGGTCAGATAGATGTTTCCCCGTTCGTCAATCGTCATCCCATCGGAGCCCATGTCGGCAAACACCTGCCGGTTAGAAAGGGTGCCGTCCGTCTGAATGTCATATCTCAGTATTCTGTTGGCCTTTGCCTCAGCAACATACAGATGTTTCCCGTCGGGCGTCCCCACAAGGCCATTGGGCTGGTTAAGCGTTGAGTCAAGCATGACCAGTTGTTTGCTTCCCGGTGCAAGATAGTACAAACCCTCAACGGGCTGCTGCCGGGCCGGGTCGCGTGTCCAGTAGTCTCTCTTGAAATAGGGGTCGGTCAGATAATAACTGCCATCCTTCGCAATCCAGACATCGTTGGGGCCGTTCAGCAGTTTTTCGCGATAGTCGGTTACCAGTATCTCGGAATGACCTTCCATGTCGAAAGACCAGAGTTGGTTGTCCATGTCCGCACAGGCTATCAGGTTGCCCCGGGCGTCGAAGTACATCCCGTTAGAGCGGCCGCTCTGGTCGGTGAACAGCGTTATCTTTCCGGATTCGCAGTCCCAATGGTAAATCTTGTTGTTGGGCTGGTCTGTAAAGAACACATCCCCCTTTGCGTCAGCCGCAGGCCCTTCTGTAAAGCTATACGAGCTGGATACTTTCACCGGGGTTTCCCCTTCTGCAACGATATCATCCGACTGGGCCTGGAAACATGCACTCACTCCGCAAAGAATAAAACATGCCAAAACTGATAGTGAGATGGAAAATCTTTCTTTCATTCTTATAGGTAAGTTACTGTTTCCGAAATCGGCTTGCGAATGTTGTGGCTGGCGAGTGGCCCAGCGCCTTCTGCCGGATAGCCGAGGGCGAGACAGGTCAGGATCTCTTCGTTCTCTGGCAACTGGAATGCTTCGGCCATCTTGTCGGGGTCGAAGAAATTCACCCAGCAGCTGTCCACACCCACACTCTTCGCGCAGAGCATCATGTGAGTGGTCACGATGGTGGCATCCTCAATGCCTGAGTCGTACTTCTGGCCGGGATAGGTAAACACGTTGTTCTTGTCGAAGGCCACGATGAGCATGGTCGGCGCACCGTATCGGCATGGTGTGAGTGTGTCCACTTTGGTCAGCCCCTCTGCCGACTGCACCACGTAAATGTGCTGCTCCTGCAGGTTCTTTGCCGTTGGAGCCAAGCGCCCTGCCTCCAGGATGCTGTCAAGTTGTTCTTTACTGATCTGACGCGAGTCAAACTTCTTGCAGGAATACCTGCTTCTTGCTAATTCGAGGAAATCCATAATCTTGTTGATACGATAATTTGTTTTGCGATATGAAATAAAGGTACATCCCGTCCGTTCCGCCTCAAAGGCTTTGCTGCAATCAGGCTCTTGGGCCAGAATATGGTCGGTGTTATTGACCGACTCGCTCTCCGTGGGCATAGACTACGTTCATCCGTTCAACGGTAATCTTCTCCCAGACATGCTCCGTCACGTATATCTCATTGGCGAGGTATTCGTCTAGCTCTTTGCGGTTTTGGAACTCCATAATGAGTACAGACCCTTTCAGTTTGCCTTCATCATCCAGCATGCCTCCTGCTGCGATGAGATGCTCCTTCAATCTCTCCATGCCTTCCAGATGCAGGGGACGTACTTCCATTCTCTTGTCAAGCATCCCTTCTCCATCGTAAGCTGTTATAACAAATTGTGCCATAATAAGTATGTTTTATCAATCCTTTTCAATAATGTATTCATCCATTTGTTGGAGCAGACGTTCTACGTTGAAGTCTATGTTGAACAGACTGCCGAAAGCGCCAATATGGGTTGAGCGTCAATCTTTCTTGGCCTGTCAAAATGTTCCATGTGGTTTGCGAATATGTAGTTTTCTGAATTCTGCAAAATCTGATTTATCGGCATTTAGGGCTTCGCCTCGGCGACGACCTTTTCTTATCCCGTTTTTCTGACTCTATTGTGCAAAGGTAATAATTTTTCCGATAAATCCCTACGTCGCGACACAATTTTGTATCTTGGATGTTTTCCTCTGCTATTCTCTCACCAAGGCCTCAGCAAGACGTCTTTACTTATTTAGTTCCATCTCATAACCTTTCCATTCCTCACCGTCTATCATATAGGCATCCGTTCCGCTGATGTGGAAACCGACGGATTTGTAACATTCAACAGCGGAATTGTTGTCGCAAAACACGCCGAGCGTGATGCGCTTGGCTCCCAATACCTGATGGGCATAATCGATGGCAAGACTGAGCATTTGTTTGCCGTAGCCCTTGCCACGTTTCGAGTCGTCAACTATCACGAAGCCGAAGCGGACGAGGCTTTTGTCCTCAGATGGATGTCTTAATAGGATATGCCCTACTATCTCATCTTCTACAACAGCTGTAAGAGGAAACTTATCATCTCCCTCGTATTGCTTCATCATCTCCTCGGGCCGGGCAGGGAAGTCCTCGTACCTGTCAGCACTCCAGAGCCGGAACGTATGCTTGTCCTTGCACCAACTTAGAATCTTCACTGCATCCTTGGGGCTGAATGGCCGGAGTTTCATTTCATTCAACCCTGGATTCTGACTGTGGGTTAGCTGCCGAGGAGGACTTCCCACTTCTATTCTCATTTCGCAATCTGTTCCGCCACGCAAGATGGAATGGCAAAG
>CAMHEL010000019.1 GCA_946184125.1 uncultured Prevotellaceae bacterium | reverse complement strand
AACTTTATCGAGGGTCTGTTTCTGTCGAGTGGTGTGGTGCGCGACCCCGACTACACGATGCGGCGCCTTGTAGCCATCGTCCGCGACCTGCGAACGATACACCGCTTCAACGGCTATATCCACCTCAAGAGCATCCCTGGCGCATCGCAGGAACTGCTGGCAGAGGCTGGCCGATGGGCCGACCGCATGAGCGTGAACATCGAGATACCGCGGGAAGAATCGCTCAAACTCCTTGCTCCCGAAAAAGACCACAAGAGCGTGTTCGAACCCATGAAAATCATCCGTCAGGGCATCATTGAGAACAAGGAGGAGCGCCGCAAATTCCGCCATGCGCCCCGCTTCGTGCCTGCCGGTCAATCGACACAAATCATCGTGGGGGCGACGAGCGATACCGACCGCGACATTCTGCAGATGTCGTCATCACTCTACAGCCGGGCACAGATGCGCCGCGTCTATTATTCGGGCTACATCAGCGTGAACACCTACGACCCTCGTCTGCCCGTTCTGAAGCAACCGCCCCTCGTGCGCGAGAACCGCCTCTACCAGGCCGACTGGCTGTTGCGGTTCTATCACTTCACGGTGGATGAGATAGTGGACGACCGCCATGCCCACCTCGACTTGGAGATAGACCCCAAACTGGCCTGGGCGCTGCGCCACCCCGAGTTTTTCCCCGTCGACATCAACACCGCCGACTATGAGACGCTGCTGCGCGTGCCAGGTCTTGGCACCAAGTCGGCATGGCTCATCGTGAACGCCCGTCAGTCGGGACGGCTGACATCCTACCACCTGAAGAAAATGGGCGTAGTGATGAAGAAGGCCCAGTACTTCATCACCTGTGGCGAACTGACCTCCACCTTCTCGCAGCCCATCGTAGGCATCAACGAACTGCGCCCCGAGCGTCTGCGACCCTTGCTCGTGTCGAAGACCCAGCGGAAGCGGGCGGCAGATGAAAGACAACTGAAACTCGACTTTGGAGAATGACGGTATATGTGTTTGACGGGACGATGGACGGTCTGCTCTCGGCTGTGTTTGACGCCTTCCTGTTGAAAGAACAGCCAGAGCGGTTGCTGACGGGCGGCGACGTGATGCCCCTGTTCTGTGAGCGCACCTATATGGTGACCACCGACGGCGAGAAGGCGCGCCGCGTATGGACCGGTCTGGAGAAGCAGTTGCCGAAAGATGCCTTGCGGTTGATTTCCGTCAGTCAACTGTCGGAACTGGCAGAACTGTGGCAACCGCTGTTCATGTATGTCTGCAAGGTGTTCCGCTCGGGCAAGAAGACGGTGCGCAACTTCGCCGACTCTGACGTGCTGACAGTGACACAGATAGCCCGCCGTGTGATGCATGAAGCCCACCGCATGATGCAGTTCGTGCGATTTCAGAAGGCGAAAGACGGCACTTACCTCGCCGTCATCTCGCCCGACCATAATGTGCTGCCCCTCATCATCGACCATTTCCACGACCGATTCAACGACCAGCCATGGCTTATCAATGAAGCCCACCGCCACTACGGCTACCACTACGACGGCTCTTCGCCTCCCCTCCGTATCACCTTTGAGGACGAGGCATCTGTTCCTTTCTCACTCACCGATGGCAAACTCGCCGATGCCGTCATTAGCGACGACGACCGGATGTTGCAGGAGCTCTGGCGCACCTATTTCAAAGCCATCTGCATCCGTGAACGCCTCAACCCCCGCAAACAACTCAACGATATGCCACGACGATATTGGAAATACCTGACTGAGAAGCAGTAGAGGTTTGAGATTTGAGATTTGAGATTTGAGGCAAAATCCTTAAAATCAATGGCTTATGCCCTTTAAATAAATCGCTCTTGCTCGGCAAAAACTCAAGCAAGCTTGTTTTTGCTCTTGCTTAATCGCGATTTTCAGGTCTGAATCACTCATGATTTGTAATTATTCAGCGATTCTTACGTTCAGGTGGATTTGCAATCCACCTGCATGGAGTTTAAGCATTTATAATGCGATTTTCGGATTGCAAATCCGATATTCAATGCGTCGGGATTGCAAATCCCGACGAACATTACTTTATTAGTTGATTCGCTGAATAGTCACTCATGATTTGTCGCCACTTTTAAAAAAATGTAATTCTTATGCAAGGAGTGTGCGCATATCATGATTTTTGAGTAACTTTGCAAGTTAATTGAAAAATGTTCACTGCGGGGTGACCCATAGTGAACGAACAAATAAAAATAAAGTATAGAAATATGACTGTTCCAGAAATTCCTGTATTGCTGCTTACCGGCTATTTAGGCAGTGGCAAGACGACATTGCTCAACCGGATTCTATCCAACCGACGCGGCATCAAGTTCGCCGTCATAGTGAATGACATCGGTGAGGTGAACATCGACGCCGACCTAATAGAAAAAGGTGGTGTAGTAGGCAAGAAAGACGATAGTTTGGTAGCATTGCAGAACGGCTGCATCTGCTGCACATTGAAGATGGACCTGATAGAGCAACTTCGCGACATCACCAGTATGCGGCGCTTTGACTACATCGTGATAGAGGCCAGTGGCATCTGCGAGCCGGAGCCCATCGCCCAAACCATCTGCTCCATCCCCTCGATGGGCGTGGAAATGGTGAAAGATGGTCTTTGCCGTCTCGACTGCATCGTGACCGTCGTCGACGCCCTCCGTATGAAGAGCGATTTCGGCGGAGGCAGCGACTTGCTGAAGAGCGACATCGACGATGAGGATATCGAGAACCTGGTCATCCAGCAGATAGAGTTCTGCAATATCGTTCTGCTCAACAAAGCCTCAGAGGTGACAGCCCAGGAACTGGAATATCTCCGCCAGATAGTACACTCCCTCCAGCCCAGCGCCACCATCATCGAATGCGACTATGGCGATGTGCCATTGGAGAAAATCCTCAACACGCACCTGTTCGACTTCCAGAAAGTGGCTTCGTCGCCCACATGGGTGAAAGAACTCGAGAAACATATCGATGAGGATGACGACGATGATGATGACGACGAGCATGAGCACCACCATCATGACGATGACGATGATGACGAGCATGAGCACCATCATCATGACGACGATGACGATGATGATGATGAGCACGAGCACCACCACCATCATGACGACGACGACGATGATGACGACGAGCATGAGCATCACCATCATCATCACCACCATCATCATCACGATGGCGGCGAAGTGGAGGAGTATGGCATCGGCACTTTCGTCTATTTCCGTCGTCAGCCACTGGATTTCGGCCTGTTTGATGAGTTTGTTGCCCGCAAGTGGCCCAAGGGTGTCATCCGCGCCAAAGGGCTATGCTATTTCAGCAACGAATTCGACAACTGCTACCTTTTCGAACAGTCGGGCAAACAGGTGAGCGTGAAGGACATCGGGAAATGGTATGCCACCATGCCCCGCCAGGAACTGCTTGACCTGATGGAACGTGAGCCAGGCCTCGTGCGTGACTGGGATGAGACCTACGGCGACAGGATGCAGAAAATCGTGTTCATCGGCCAGCACCTGGACAAAGACTATATCCGCAGAGAACTCGACAAGTGCCTGGTTGAGAGATAAGATTTCAATCGAAAAGACAGTGGCTCGATAAATAGGAGAACCCCACGCTCCTATTTATCGAGCTTCTGTGTATTATCAGCCACCGTGTTCAAGGCGTAAGCCTTGAATAGCCACGCTTGTGCGATGACCAATGCCGCAGACCGCCTCGGCGAGGCGGTTGAGGTAATGGAAACGCTCGTAATCGCTGTCAAAGGCAGGCATATCCTCGGGCCATGGGGCAAGGATAAGCAGCGAGCCATATGCACAGGCTTCGAATCGGCTTAGTTCGGGCTTCCAGTATCGGCCTATGGGCGCGGTTTGAAGGTGTATCATTCGCAGTCCCTGTTTCAAAGCCAAGTTCTTCATCCGCTTCTCACATTCCGAGATGCCTGGGGTGACCAGCACGTCGCCACTACAGGCTGCAGAAATCAAACGCTGGCTTTCGGCCTTCCAGAAAACGGTGTTTTCTGTGGGGATACCATCAGTGAGACGGTGGAAGAACACCTGGTGCTTCTCGGGCTGGCGCAAGAGGAGCATATTGCCAAAGGCACTGTAGCGTGTGCCGCCAATGGTGACGCACAAGGCACGCCGGAAAAGATCGGGGTATTCGCGCCGCATCATGTAGCGGAGAGGATTGTCACTGAGATAGCGCTTCCAGTTATCCAACTGGCCATCGCGCATGAGGATGTGATCGTTGTAATTAGGTTCGAAGAGGGGACGGCGCTGCTCTGCGGCTGACGCCGCAGACACGGTGGCTTTTAATACAGTGGCTTTTAAAACGGTGGTTTTTAATGAAGACGCGCCATAGGCGGGATCATAGGTGGCTCCTCGGGGGGACCCTAATCTCCACCAGGCGCGACTGACACCACCCTTGAATGCGCCAATGATTTTGCCGAGATGCTTGCCTTGAGGTAAGGGCTGGTTGATGCGGACAATCAAGTGAAGGTGGTCGGGCATAAGACACACCTGCCATATATCAACCATGGGGAAATAATGATGTATCTTCGGAATCTCATCGTCGAGGACGGTCTGCCCAAGTACTGAAGGTTGGAGACGGGGCTTATCGGCACCCGACTTTGTGGTGCCTACTATCTCGCCAAAGACTGGAAGCCGGTCGGCTACCACTATGGTCACTTCGTAAGTACCTGGCAATGCGTAGTCATGGCCATACATACGCCGTGTCTGACAACTTTCTACCATCATTTCACTTTACTTTTTTTATAAACGTGAGGATGGAAATGATATTTCCGTTTGAATGAAGAATCTTACCATTATATTTTGCTTTTCTCTCCCCTTTCACTATTTTTGTAGGCGAAAAGCAAAAACCGATGTGCATGAGACGCATGCGCCACTCAACACATGAAAAAATGGGCATGTGGGGCTGCAGCCGCATCATCAACCAAAGGGCCTTCCTTATCGACCGCACCAAGAGCCTGCTGGTCAGCGGTCTCACCACCACATCGGGGAGATAATAGATGAATATGGATACATTTATCAGTTTTGCCAAAGAGAACTACGACCTCATCTGCCTGATTGTCGGCATGATAGGAGTCGTGATAGGCATCATATCAGTGATTGTTGAGGTGAAAGCCAAGAAGCGGAAAAAGGAACAAGAAAAAAAGGAGAAGAACAAAGAGGAGAATTGATGGGACAGAAAACGATACCACTCTTGCTGCTGTTGTGCCTTTCCCTGCCTGGCAAGAGCCAGGTGGTGATCAACGAGTTGATGCAATCGAACATCGATTGCATCATGGACGACATCAATGAGTTTCCCGACTCATGGGTGGAACTCTACAACCCTGGCAGCAAGGCCGTCAGCCTCTCTGAATACAGTCTTGGCGCTACCCCAGATGCCTCATCGTCATGGCATTTGCCGGCCCGCCAGATTGCCCCCAAGGGCTATGCCCTCGTCTATTGCGACAAGGAGTCGAAAGGACTCCACACCGACTTCCGCATCGATTCGGGCAAAGATGCCGCCGTCTATCTCTTCCACCAAGGGACGGTCGCCGACAAGGTGACTGGGCTGGCGAAACAACCCGCTCCCAACATCTCCTGGGGGCGGCGCACCGACGGTGAAGGGGAATGGGGCTACCAGTACACCCCCACCCCGCAAAAGTCCAACTGCGGCACGCTGTGTGAGCAACTATTGGGTGAGCCTGTTTTCAACGAGCCAGGACGCGTGATAAGCGGTCAAGCCACCATTCGGCTCGTGCTGTCGACGCCCGAGGGAAGTCCTGAGGGCACCGTCATCCGCTACACCACCGACGGCAGCGAGCCAACGACAAACAGCACCGCCTACACCTCGCCAATCACCATCAACAGCACCCGCATCATACGCGCCAAACTGTTCTGTGCGGGTTGGCTCTCACCCCGCTCCACCACCCAGTCGTATATCTTCTTCCCCAGGAAAATCACCCTGCCCGTCGTCTCCATCGTCACCGACAACAAATACCTCACCGACAACAAGATAGGCATCTATGTGGAAGGCACCTATAGGAGTGGAGAAAAGAACTACAAGTTCAATTGGCGCCGCCCCATCAATTTTGAATTCTTCGCTGATGAGGGTGCCGAAAGCGACCTCAACCAACTCTGCGAGACGAGGATACAAGGTGGTGTGTCGAGAGACTGCCAGCTCAAGTCGCTCGTGGTCTACGCCCACAAGCGTTTCGGCAACAAGAGACTGAAATACGAGTTCTTCCCCGACCAGCGCCCCGGTGTCGACGACTTCAAGTCAATCATCCTCCGCAATGCAGGCAACGATTTCGACTACCTCTACATGCGCGACGCCATCATCCAGCGCGCCATGGGTCAGCACGCCGACCTCGACTGGCAAGCCTGGCGCCCCGCAGTGGTCTATATCAACGGCACCTACAAGGGCATCCTCAACATCCGCGAACGCAGCACAGCCGACAACATCTACACCAACCATGATGGTCTGGAAGACATCGACATGATAGAGAAATTTGAGGAGGTGAAGGAGGGTGACATCAAGAACTGGGAGGCGTTCACCGCTTTCTACAGCGAGAAGGGGCACACCCTCGCCGAATATGCCCAGTGGATAGACTGGAAGGAATACCTCAACCTGATGGTGATGAACCTCTATTTCAACAACCAGGACTTCCCCGGCAACAACATCGTGATGTGGCGCCCCCGCCGCGAGGGTGGTCTCTGGCGCTTCGTGGCCAAGGACACCGACTTCGGCATCGGTCTCTACGGCACGCAGGCTTCGTACAACACCATCGCATGGATTTACGACCCCAACTACGACAGCGAGCACGCCTGGGCCAACAAATATGAGCACACGAGACTGTTTCGCAGGATGATGGACGATGCCGACTTCCGGCGTGAGTTCATCGACCATGCCACCATCTATATGGGCGACTTCCTCAACTCCGACGGCGTGCGCGAGATATGGGACCCCATGTATGAGCAAATCCGCATAGAATACCCCAACCACCGGAAGCTCTTCAACCCCTGGTGGCCCAACTACGCCACCGAACTCACCCAGGCCCACAACTGGCTCTCGCAGCGCACCAACTTTTTTTACAAGTATCTGGGAGACTATTACCAACTTGGCACTCCCATTCCCGTGCAAATCAACAAGAACGCCACGGAGAGCGACCATGCCGCGGTGGATATCGCCATCAACGGCATAAGGCTCTCCAAATCGGCATTCGACGGGAAACTCTTCCCCAACCGCAGTTATACGGTGACCTCCACCCCCGTCGACGGGCGTAAGGTGAGAGGATGGCGAATGGTGACGGTGCAGCAGAACGGCACGAAAGTGACAGAGGTGCAAGGCCCCACCCTTGCCTTTGATATGCCGGAATGCATAGCAGTCATCATCGATGCGTTCTTCAGCAATGACGACGGTATCGACGACCTTGCCATGCGCTCCTGGCGCTGGCGCATCGACGGGCACCGGCTGACGGTGAAAGACGTGGAGCACGGCACACGGGTGCAGTTGTGCAACACACAGGGCATCGTCGTCCGCCAAGGCATCGCCCATGGTGATGCCATCGGCTTCGACCTGCCGCCCACCCCGCAGACCTATATCCTAAAAGTGGGCAGAGAAGCCATAAAAATCAGATAGGAAACGACCAAAAGAAAGACTCAAAAAACCATCATAAAACAAAAGCCATGCGTATCACCGAAAAAATCCTGCTTGCCATCACGCTTGTGACAATGGCGGCCTGCCAGGGAAGCCCACCTAAGGATGAGGTGGTGGAGGCCCTCGACATCCCACCCTGCCAGGTAAGCACACCCCCCGACTCGCTCCACCTCGACAAGTTCTACACCAAGTATGTGGATGTCAACGGTCTTCCCCTTGTCTCCTCCTGGCGTGTGCCCGACTCCGCTTTCACAGCAGCCCACCGCACGCTTTATGCCATGACGTCGATGCTCTCATCCGACATCCTGCAAGCCATGCGCAAGGCAGGTGCACGGGTAGCCATCATGGGGCGCTATGAAGGAACCACCGACCTGCCCGAACACCATTATCTGGTCAACGACACGGCACTCAACTGGGACTTGAGGGCCCGTGGACTTGGAGGCACGATTGATGAGCCGCTAACCAGTTGCGCCGAGGAGAACGTGCTGGCATACCAGATAGACAAATATCATGCCGAGGACATCCTTATCCACGAATTCGCCCATGCCATCCACTGCATCGGCATCATTCAAGTTGACACCACCTTCAACAGCCGACTGCAGGCCCTCTACGAGAAGGCAAAGGCCAGCGGCATCCTCGACAACACATACCGCATCACCGACAAAGAGGAGTATTTCGCCGAGGGCGTCCAAGACTGGTTCAACGTCAACGCCGAGATGCCCCATACAGACGGGAAGCACAACTGGTGCAACACTCGTGAGGAACTCCAGCTCTACGACCCTGAGCTCTACCAACTCCTCTCCGAGTTCTTCCCCGCCACCAACCTCTCTATCAGCAAACATCCCAAAACCAACAACTGTCATCCAGAAAAGCCATGATTTTCTCCTTATCAACCTACAAACGCCGCCGCGACCAACTGAGAAAAGACGTGGGCAGCGGACTGCTCCTCTTCCTCGGCAACGGTGAAGTGGGCATCAATTACACCGACAACACCTACCCCTTCCGCCAGGACAGCACCTTCCTCTATTTCTTCGGCATCTCTCAGCCGGGGTTGGCCGCTGTCATCGATATCGATGAAGACCGCGAGATTGTCTTCGGCGACGAACTCACCATCGACGACATCGTATGGACCGGCGCCGTACCCTCCGTGAGCGAGATAAGCCTTGCCGCCGGAGTGCATGAGACACTGCCATTGCGACAACTTGCCCATTATCTGGACAGGAGCCGTACAAAAGGCCAGACCATCCATTTCCTCCCACCCTACCGTGCCGACCACCGCGTCTGGCTGTGGGAGTTGCTCCACGTAGAGCCCACGGCACAGGAAAAATGCGCCTCAATGCCCTTCATCCGTGCGGTAGTGAGCCAGCGCAACCACAAGGACGCCGAGGAACTGGCATGCATAGAGAAAGCCGTTGACCTCTCCACCGAGATGCACTTGGCCGCCTATCGCACCGTACGCCCCGGCATGCATGAGGCCGAAGTGGCTGCCACCGTGGCAGAGGTAGCAGCACGGCAAGGGTATCCGCTCGCCTTCCCCACCATCGCCACCGTTCGCGGCCAGGTGCTGCACAACCATGGTTTTATCCACACCATGGAGGAAGGCGACATCTTCCTGCTCGATGCCGGCGCCGAGGGTCCCGGCCACTATGCAGGCGACCTCTCCTCGTCGATGCCCGTGGGACGACGGTTCACCAGCCGACAGGAAGAAATCTACGCCATACACCTGGAAAGTTTCCGCGCTGCCGTCGACCAGTTGCGTCCCGGCACCCCCTTCCGGGAAGCACACCTCGCCGCCGCCACCAAGATTGCCGAGGGCATGAAAAGCCTCGGACTGATGAAAGGCGACCCGGCTGAGGCTGCCGCCACCGGTGCCTACGCCCTCTTCTTCCCCTGCGGCGTAGGGCACATGATGGGGCTCGATGTACATGACATGGAAAACTTGGGAGAACAATACGTGGGATATGCCGACGGCGAAACGAAAAGCACCTGCTTTGGCTTCAAATCGCTAAGACTTGCACGTCCGCTCGAACCCGGTTTTGTTTTCACCGTGGAACCCGGCATCTATTTCATCCCGGAACTCATGGACCAATGGGAGTCAGAACGGCGCTTCGCCGACTTCATCTGCTACGACAAGCTGCACTCCTGGCGCGACTTCACCGGACTTCGCAACGAGCTCAACTATGTCATCACCAACGATGGTGCCAAGCGTTTGGGAACTCTCGACAAGCCCATGACCCTCGAAGAGGTATATGCTGCCAAGGAAGCATGACCATCGCCACGACATCGTGATGGATGGATAGAAGCCACCACTGCAAAACCCACCTTTAGGTGGGTTCTATTAATTATGTCGAGGCGATTTTCGACTTTAATAGAACACACCTTTTAATAAATGACGAAAACCGATTCGCAAGGCTGAAGTGACAGGGAGAACATGCCATCGGAATGCGCCTTGAGCGAAAACCGGCGGCCAGTACGGTTGTTCCACACCTGGATTTTCTTTGGTTTCGCTTGCAGTCGGAAAGCGACGTGAGCAGTGGTGTCTTCTATATTGGCAAGGTAGAAAATATCCTCTTTGTAGGTTCTGCGATGGGTATGGACAACGGACTCCCCTCCCTCCACAAACTGCAACGGGCGTGTGATTTCCTCGCCCGAGTGTAACACGGGTATGCCCGCCGCACGGATGTTGTCAATCAACTGCAAGGTGCTGTCATTGACATGAGCTTTGTCGGCTATAAGCAGCGCCCTGTAGGTCACGCCGTCGGGAGTGGCGATCAGGCCATTTCTTACCTTGAGCCTGTTTCTCAGGGCATCGCCTGTGCATACGTCCCAGTCAAGATGGCCGATGCCATCGGGCAACCTACTGGCAATGGTTTTGATGGGCACGTCGTCGCCAAGGAATACGAGCACGTCGGGGGCAGCCTTTCCATGACGGAGCATCACCATGGAACGGGCGGCCTGCAGCCACACATCAGCCATCTGTTTCCACAAGGGGTTGCTACGGTTGATGGCATATTCCCTGCCTGCGATATAAGGTTGGCTGACGTGTGCCTGCGGGATGTGGGGAGTGGCACAGACCACGAACTCCTGGGCTCCCAAGGAGAAAGCGATGTTGGCAACACGATGCAGGCGCAGGGGCGTGTCCTTGTATTCACAGTCGGTCATCGCCTCGGCCGAAGCCACAGGCTTGCCATACAGATGTGCGGCGCTGGAACAGTCCTTCACGTCGTAGGCACCCTGCTGCTGGTAGGTCCAGAACTCCCCCTGGGGCTTGTCGACCACCTGTTTCACACTTATGGCATCGCCTGTGATGCAAAGCGCATTGCCAATGGCCTGGGCAGTGAAAGTAAGTCCATTGCTGGTGGCGCGCCGCTGGAACGTCCCGAAATATTTCTCCTGAATGAGCGCAGCGATGGTCTGCCTGTAGTCATAGAGCACCTTTGCCGTCTTCTCCACCGATTCAACGACATAACCAGCGAGCACGGGCAGATAGGGCGTGAGGTCGTAACCCTGATGCAGGCGGAACTCCTCCAGCATCTTCGGCGTCCAGTTTTGCGAGCCCCCTCATGCGAGTCCATAGTGACTCCGGCGACAGTTGCAGCAGGCAAAGAGTCGAGCAGCACCTGGATGTAACTGTCCCAATGCAGGTTGGCAGCCTCTTCCGACAACTTATCGCACTCATAGCCAGAAAGGTTCTGCCGGCCATGTTTCGATTTCGCACCGGTGATGACAGCAGCCAGACGCAGAATGCGCCATTTTGTGCAGGTACTTTCGACGGGCAACATGGAGAGGGGATTGGCCATCAGCGTTTCGGATGGCGACAGGCACACGACACATGCTTTTGGGTCAACAGTCTCCTCGGCTTTGTAAAAAGGGGTGGCATCATCGTCGGCGAAATCACTCTGCAGAGCAGCACGTTCCTCCCATCTGTCAAACAAGGCCTCGCTGCCTACGCGCCATTCCTTCAGTCGTTCCTCACCCCTATAATTGACGCGCCAAAAACGGCCTGCCGTGGCCGGAAACGCATTGGTTCGAACGAAGTAGCCACCCTGACTGCGATACATGGGCTGAAGGGTCACCACATCGCGCCACACAACGCTGTCGTCGCTTACCTGAAGCGTGCCGATGTCGGGCAAAGGTTCGAAGCCATAGCCCGAAAAAATGCCGGGCGCAGCGGCAAGCGGACCTTGCATGGCACCATTGCGCCCCTTTCCCCGGGCATTGTAACTGGCAGTGATGTGGCGCATCTTTGCATCATCGCGGTAAGGCATGGCAATAAGGGCTATATCCTTAATATATCCGTCGCGCCCTTGTATGAAAAGATTGCCATTGGCGGTCGACCATTGTCCGTCAGCACCTTTTTCCACCACTGTCTCGGCAGCAGCCACCCTCTGCATGGCATGCGCAGCATCAATCCACCTGCCACCGGCACAATAACCATTGGAGATGTTCAGTTCGAATGTCAGACCGCACCGTTTGGCCTCGGCTGCCGCAAATTTCAGATGCTGCCACCAGGAAGGGCTGAATGCGTCTTCCGCTCCTTGTGCCGATGCGTCGCGTGCATGCTGCTGGTCGTAATAGACCACCCCACCGAAACCAGCCTCCTTGAGAGCCTCGGCATCGGCGGTGATACCTTCGTCGGTGGTGTGCTCGTATCCAAAAAACCACCAGGTCTTCATGCGGTAGTCGGTCGTGGGATGACGCCACAGGCGCTGTATCTGCCCGTTGATGGTACGGCCATGCTTTTGTGCGCTGGCAGTTGTCAACATAACTATCGAGAAAAGAAATAGGCAGGCTACTCGATGCTTCATTCGTTGGTGGTTAACTCGGTTACTTCTCTTGTTCGTCATTCAGGCTGAGAAGTCAAGAAAGAAAAAGGCAGGAAGATGGCTAATGCCCCATGAGTTTGGCATAATCGTCATCCTTGAGCAACTGTTCGAAAGTCACCTGAGGATGCCCTGCCATGTAGCGGTCGAGCCGGCTGATATAATTAGAAGTGAAGAATTTGGTTCCCAATGCCTTGTTGGCAACCCACTGGATTTTTGCCAAGTGTTTGTCGAGTATCTCAAGAGGCTGCCCCATAGGCTCCGCTATCTGATAAACACTAAGCAGGTAACAGCTGAGGAAATCGGGGACAATGTTCCGGCGCTGCATCGTGGCGCGTTGCTCCGGCTCATAATACTTTTTGTACAGCGGATAGTCAGCCCCAAGATATTTGTCGAGACAGATGCCCACGGAGGCATCGCCTACCACGATGCTCTGGGCCAAAGCACCTATCTGCGTATAGACCATGGGGATTCTCATGCCCGGCAGCCATGTCTTGAGCCTGTGAAGCGACTCCGAGAGCTGGTTGTTCAAATCGTCGACGTTGGCATACATCACCTCGGCATCCGAGATGATGGCCTGAAGCGTGGAATCCTGGTAAAACCGCAGGAACTTCATGTTGATTTCCGGGTCGCTCACAGTGCCGAGATTGAGCACATTCTCTATCAGTGTGCGCGTCTCTATGGGGTAGTCGGTGCTCATCTGCTGCAGCGCAGAGAAGTCGCCCGTCGTCAGATAGAGGCTCTCGAGGCGGTCATATCGCATGATTTTCACCTCGAGCGTATCGGCTTCCTCTTCATCGAACGGTTTCAGCTTGAAGTCACACGATGTGAGCGTGACAAAAAGCAGTAAAGCCCCCAAAAGATGGATGATATATTTTTCTCTCACAACAATTCAAAGGATATGTGGGGACAAAAATACTAAAAAACATTTCAAAAACCAAACTTTTTGCTAAAAAAGTTAAATTTTCCCTTTGAAACGTCCCAAAATACTTAATTTTGTTAACATCCGTCGTTACCACCGCTTTATCATGGCCTAAATATGGGAAAAAAATGCTATCTTTGCAAACTTACAAACCACTTGACATCAATCATGAGACCTATTCTTTCCTTCCTGTTTGCCCTCATCAGTTCGGGTGCCTTAGCCAGCAGTTTTGAGGTTGACGGCTTGTACTATCTAGTGACCTCATCGACGACAGTCTCCGTGACAGCGAAGCCATCGGCCACAGACGGCAGCGGTGGCATTGGGTTCAACCAAGGCTATTCCGGCAATGTGACCGTCCCCAGCCAAGTGACCGCAGACGGTGTCACCTATACCGTGAGCGCCGCCACCGACAATGCCTTCAGGTCTTCCTCGAAGTTGCAGTCCGTATCGCTGCCCGCCACGTTGGTCGACCTGGGCGAAGCCCCCTTTGCCTCTTGCAGCAAACTCGCCTCGATAACCGTCGCATCCGACAACCCCGCCTATACCAGCATCAATGGGGTGCTCTACGACAAATCCGCCACCACCCTCATCGCCTGTCCCGGCGATACACGCGGCGACTTCGTCGTGCCCTCATCAGTGACCACCATAGCCAATTCCGCCTTCCATGGCTGCTACCGCCTCACCAGCATCACCCTGCCCGCTTCGGTCAGCGACATCGGTCCCAATGCCTTCCGCACCTGTACGGCCATGCGCAGCATCAACATCCCCGACGGCATCACCGAAATCAAGGAGGGCATGTTGTACGGCTGCCGCTCCCTTGCCTCCATCACCCTCCCCTCCGGTCTCACCACCATCGGCGATTATGGCCTCTATTACTGCAGCAATCTGCGCAGCATCACGTTCCCCTCGACACTTCGCAGCATCGGCAGCATGGCTTTTGTGGCCTGTACGTTTCTCCCGAAGCTTGAGTTCCCCGAGGGCTTGAAGTCGATAGGCTACCGTGCTTTCGAAAGTTGCTCCCAAGTGCAGAGCGTCAGCCTCCCCGCCTCGCTTGAGTACGTTGGTGCGGGTGCTTTCAGGGGGTGCAACCTTTTGCCTTCGATTGATGTGGCATCAGGCAACCAGCATTTCATGAGCGACGGGGGCATCCTGCTCGATTATGACAAGACCCGGGTCATCTGCTGTCCTGGAGGATGGAAGGGTGCTTACACGGTGCCCAGCACGGTTACGGTCATCGAGGAATATGCCTTCTATTACTGCATGGGCCTCACGGCAGTCACCTTGCCGAGCCAGCTCAGCGTCATCCGCCCTGCCGCCTTCACCAAATGCGAGAAACTTCAGACCATCATTTTGCCTCAGCATCTGACGTTGATTGGGCGTAGTGCTTTCACGGCATGCACTGGTTTGACCTCGGTGTGGTCGCGGTCGTTGACCCCGCCCACCATCTCAGAAGAAGTCTTTGCCGAGGAGACCTACTCCATGCCGCTGTATGTTTCCTCCAAAGCGATGTCGGAATATGCCAAGGCCGCCTATTGGAAGAAATTCAACCTTAGGAAACTCATCGGCGATGTGAATGGCGACGGTGCCGTGTCGGTGGTCGATGCGATGATATTGGTGGCGTATATCACTGGCAATGACTACAGTCCGTTTGAACTGTCCTTAGGTGACCTCAACGACGACCACACCATTTCGATTGTCGATGTGATGGAGGTGGTGAAAATCATCACTGGCGACTGAAGATTGAGGCGGGCCCATGGATTTTTGGGCTGCGGTGGAACCGCAGCATACGGAGAAAAAGAGAAAAACAGTATCACGCAATATCGGTATGCCGAAATAACGGCATACCGATATTGCGTGACAGGAGCCTATAGTCTAAACTTGGGACTTTAGGCAGTCATACAGAATCATTATTTCGCCTCGTGCTTGTCGGGCATGGTGACGATATAGGCGCCCAGCAGCACCATGATACCTGCGAGGGGCTTGTCCCATGTGAGTACATCCTGGCCCACAGCGATGGCCACCAACGACGCGACCACAGGCTGAATATTCGTATAGATGCTCACTGTGGTGGCCTTGAGGAATTTCATGGCGTAGGGGATGAGGAAATAGCCCAGTCCGGTGGCAAAGAGCACGATGAAAGCCATCTCGGCCACCCCACTCCACTGCCATGCCTCGGAATAGAGCCGCTGCTGTGGCTCTGTCATCAGCGCCAGTGGCACGGTGACGATGGTGGAGATGAGAAAGACATACTTCATCTGTGTGACCGAACTGTATTTTGCCGACACCTTTCTTGTGATGATGAGGTAAATGGCCCAGGTGAGGACACTCAGCACAGCCAGCGAGATGCCCAGCAAGTCGTTGGAGCCAGTGCCACCCGACCATGAGGTGAAGAGCATGAGCAAGGCACCGCCGATGCCCAGTATCACTCCCACTGTCTTCAGGCCGGTGATGCCCTCTTTCAGGAAGATGGCGGCCAGCACCATGACCGACACCGGGGTGAGTGCAGCCACCAGAGAGAAATAGACAGGCGTGGTGTATTTCAGCGCCTCGGCAGTGAGGGTCTGCGAGATGAAGAAACCGAGGAGGCCACCGAGGAGGATGGTGATGAGGTCGCGCCGCTCCACATGCTCGCGAGGCAGGAACCACGACACCACCCAGAAGAGAATGGTGGCGCCCACGCAGCGCGACGCCATATAGCCCATGGGGGTTACCCAGTCGTCGAGCAAAGCCTTGGTGACGGGCACACCAAGCCCGAAAATGACATTGGCCATCAGGATGGCCACATGGCCGCGCCATGCATTCATTTCTTTATTCATGTGATGGGATGGATGAAGGTAAGTAGGTAAAGAAGATGAAGGGTTACTCCTCAAGTCCGAGGACCTCGATGGTGAAAAAGAGGTCGGAATAGGGTTTCACGGCACCTGCGGCACGTTTGCCGTAAGCCTCTGCATTGGGAATGTAGATTTCCCATTTCGAGCCCACGGGCATCTGGATGAGTGAGTGCCAGAACCCCGGCACGGTCTGGCTGGGCCTCATGGTGACCGGCTCGCCCCTCTGGTAGGAACTGTCGAACACCGTCCCGTCCATCAGTTTTCCCTCATAGTGAAGTTTCACCTTGGTGTCGTCCTTGGGTTTCGGTCCCTTGCCCTCGGTGACGACATGATAGAGCACTCCCTTGCCTTTGGGCAGAGCCTTGAAGCCCTGTTTCTTGTATTTCAGTTCGTTGATGGCGTTGTTCTGTGTCTCGGAGTCCTCCTTGCCAAGAGCCTCGGCGATGCTCTTGTCCTTCAACAGCGGAGTGAGTTCATCGGTGCGCTGCCTGATGTCATCGTAAGCAACCCAGAAATTGAAGTTCGTCGCATCCAGTGCCTTTTCAATCTCACTGTTGAGCTCAGTCTTCGCCGTCACCAGGTCGATGAGCGAGTCGCTCGGCTGTGTGACCAGAGCGGCCAACTTCACCACCTGCTCGTTCAGGCCCTTGAGCACGCTCTGTGTGTCGCGGTATTTGGCAGGTGTGAGACGAAGGCTGGAGGCATGGTCGCCCAGATTGTCGAGAACCTTCTGAAGCACATCGGTGGTGCCGTTTGCCTTGAAGAACTGTTGCCGCCAAGCGAGCACCTGGCGCACATCCTCGGTGGAGGTCTGCACTCCCTCCGCATTGCGGGCTGAGTGGTCGGTTTCCACGCTCACCCAGTTGTCGATGTAATCATTGAGAATGATGTTCGACAGCCGCGTGGCAACGATGGCATCCGTTTTCACCTCCATGGCATGGCGCTTGTAGTTGTTTCCGAAAAGGATGAACACCAGCCACCCCAAGAGGGCTATGCCAATAATGGAAACCAACAGCATGAGCACTGTCTTTCCACTTGTCTTCTTTTTCTGATTCTTTCTCTGATTTACCGTTTTCTTTTCCATTTTCAATCAACAATTACTGTTTTGGCCACAAAATTATAAATAAAAAATGGGTTGGCGGCAACAAGTGGCGAAAAAATTTGCACAACCAAAAATAAGGTTGTATATTTGCAGCACTTCGACCATCAGAACTATGAACGAGAACGTAGAAACCAAGAGAATATACTCCGTCACCCTTCGTGGCACAGTCATCAATGTGCTGCTCCTGGTGCTGAAGTTCGCTGCAGCCATTTTCGGTCACTCCGCCGCCATTCTCGCCGATGCCGTCCACTCACTTTCCGACCTGCTCACCGACATCATCGTGCTCATCAGCGTGAAACTGGGCATCCGCCCACATGAGAAGCCCAACGACTTCTTCCATGGCAAATTCGAGCTCATGAGCACCGCCGTGGTGGGTCTCATCCTCTTCGTCATCGGCCTCTTGCTGTGCTATTTCGGCATGCGCGACACCATCCGCGCCTTCCAGGGCACCGTGTTCGAGCGGCCGGGCTATATCGCCCTCTTCGCCGCCATCCTGAGCATCATTCTCAAGGAATGGGCCTACCGTTTCACCATCCGCACCGCACGCGAGACCGGAGCGCTCATCCTGGCTGCCAACGCATGGCACCACCGTTCCGACGCATACTCATCCATCGGCACCACCATCGGCATCTTTTTCGCTATGATTCTGGGGGAGCGGTGGCGCGTCCTCGACCCCATCACCTCGGTCATCGTCAGCATCTTCATCATGAGAGTCGCCGTAAGGCTGATTTTCAATGCCATCAATGTCTCGACGGACACAAAGCTGCCCGAAGACATCGAGCACGATATCCTCGACATCGCCAACAGTGAAGAAGGCGTCGGCGAGGTGCACCACCTCATGACACGGCGCATGGGCGATGATATAGGCGTGGAAATGCACATCTACATGCCGGGGCACCTCACCATCAGCCAGGCCTACCAGCACACCACGAGCATCGAGCAGAAACTGCGCGAGAAATATGGTCCAAACACCTACGTGGGCATATACATCGAGCCCGATGAAGTGAAACAAAAAGGGTAAAAGGATTGACTTCAGGTTTGCTCTATTGATACTGTTTTTATAAAATAAAGATTTCGTAACCGCCTGAGTATTGTCTTCAAGAAAGGCGGTGGAGAAATTTTATGTACTGCATTTAACTTAAATTAAGTGAATTTTAGCTAACGGATGCACCAACCTATTGATATTTTTATTAATTTTGCATCGCATTTAGAAAAATTATAATTATCTAACTGAAACACAAGTAGTTAGATAGTAATTTAAGGTAAACAGGATGAGACAGCTAAAGATTTCAAAAAGTATCACCAATCGCTCGAGCGAAGCACTCGACAAATATCTTGTAGAGATAGGGCGCGCACCACTGATTTCCATTGATGAAGAGATAGAACTGGCCCAGAAGATTAAGAAAGGTGGCCCCGAGGGAGAACGCGCCAAGAACAAACTTGTGACAGCTAATCTTCGTTTCGTAGTTTCCGTTGCCAAGCAATACCAGCACCAAGGTCTGACACTCACCGACCTCATCGACGAGGGCAACATCGGCCTTATCAAGGCTGCACAGAAATTTGACGAAACCCGTGGTTTCAAATTCATCTCCTATGCTGTGTGGTGGATTCGCCAAAGCATCCTTCAGGCCATCGCTGAGCAGAGCCGCATCGTGAGGCTGCCCCTCAACCAAGTGGGCTCTCTCAACAAAATCAACCATGAGATTAACAAGTTTGAGCAAGAGAACATGCGCCATCCCTCTGTTTCGGAACTGTCGGAGGCCACCAAACTTGATGAGGAGAAAATCGGTCAGAGCCTGATGGCCGACGGCCACCATGTGTCGATTGACGCTCCCTTCCAGGATGGCGAGGACAACTGCATGCTCGATGTGATGCCCAGTGGCGATGACAGCCGCACCGACCGCCAGGTGGACCACGAATCGATGGCTCTGGAACTTGACTCCGTGCTCAACAAAGTGCTGAAAGACCGTGAGATAACCATCATACGCGAATGTTTCGGCATCGGCCAGCCCGAGAAAGGTCTTGAGGAGATAGGCGACCGCCTGGGACTCACCCGCGAGCGCGTGAGACAGATACGCGAGAAGAGTATCGCCAAACTTCGCGACAGCGGTAATGCGAAAATACTGATGAAATACCTCGGATAGGTCTCCGCCTATCCTTGAGTGAGAAATTAACCTTTTCAGGGAAGGGCGGCATAGAAATGCCGCCCTTTTTTAAGACCATGCTCAACACACATAAGCCCTTCAGTCAGCCACCAACCACACTGTTCCAGAATGAGACTGCTTAGCATTTCTGTCAGACGGTGGGTCGTCACACTTGCCGTCATGCTGGCGGCAACAGGGTTGCTGTACGGCAAGAGCATCACCGACAGCGTGGCCATCGAGAAGCTGTTCCTGTACCGCAGCACCATAAAGGGCACCTTGGAAGGGCACGCCACCAACGCCTACCTCAACTACCAAGTCAAGACCGAGCGCAGAAATGCCACCCTCTTCGGCGTCCCCGTACTCTACACCTTCGCCAATGCCACCAGGCGCCACATCGTAGGCGAGTATTTCCTCCATTTCACCTATCACGACGACAAGCCCAACGAAGCCGAAATCATCATGCGCACCAGCACCATCAGGAGGCACCGCACGATGATGCCCGACCTCTTCTTCTATCTCACCCCAACCATCTACAAGCCCACCCTCGTCTCCGACCGCATCCTCTCCCCCTTCAACCGTCGCAACCGTCGCTACTACGACTACAGCATCGACACTGTAACCGGCAGCTATGCCCGCGTCGCCTTCCAACCCAAGACCCAAAACACCCAAGCGGTTACGGGCCACGCCATGGTGGACACCCTCTCAGGAAGGGTTGCCAGCTGCACCATGGTAGGAGAATACGACATGGTGTCGTTCGAGATGTCATTCATCATGGGCGACAGCGGTTTATCGTCGCTCACACCGAAGAAATGCAGCATCAAGGCAAAATTCTCTTTTCTGGGCAATAAGCTGAGAGCCATCTACCACACCACCTATGGAGTGCCAGACATCCCCAAGGACAGTCTGCCGGAGCGTGGGCATGAGCGGGAAGCCTTCGAGAAATGGCGCCCCGACAGTCTCACCGAAGAGCAAAGAGCACTGTACGCGGCATACGACTCGGTGGTCAACCGCCCCAAGACCGACACCGTCACCGTAAAGGAGAAGAACTTCGCAAGAGATATCCTATGGGATGCCATCGGCGACAAACTCCTGCACCGCATACGAGGGAATTTCGGCACCGACGACCGGGGCTTCTACCGCTTATCCCCACTCCTCAACCCTCTCTACCTGGGATACTCACACAGGAGAGGCCTCACCTACCGTTTTGTCACCCGCGGCGGATATGACTTCAGCGACAACAGCGACATCTATACCCGTTTCAAGATAGGATACTCGTTCAAACTGCGGCAACTGCTCTTCGACATACCCATCACCTACAATTTCGACAAGAAGCACGACGGCTACCTCAAAGTGTGGTGGGTCAGCGGAGAGCGGGTCAAGAACTCCACTGTCCTTGACCAACTGCGGGAGGACTATGGCGACACCCTGAACATTGAGAAAATCGACATCGACGACTTCAAGCATTCCAGGGCCGAAGTGTCAGTCCATTACGACTTCAACGACTATGTGGGTTTTGCCACCGGCTTCAAGTTCCAGCGATGGTCGTCGGTAAGAGACGAGGAATTCCAGAAATGGGAGAAGCCCATCGTCTATTACTCCACTTCGTGGGACGGCGAGATTTCCGTGCGGCCGATAGGATGGAAAGGGCCGGTGCTCACGCTCAACTACGAGCGCACCTTCAACGACTACAGCACCACGGGGATGAATTTTGAGAAATGGGAGTTCGACTGCTCTTATCTGCACGAACTGCCGGCATTGAGGGCTGTATCCTTAAGGGCTGGTTTCGGAATGTACACCTCAAGGATGAGAGACACCTATTTCCTCGATTTCAACAACTTCCGCAACACCTTCATCCCCGGAGGATGGAATGATGAATGGAGCGGCGACTTCGAACTCCTCCACCGCAACTGGTACAACTCATCGAAATACTACATCAGGATGAACGCCAACTACGAGTCGCCTCTGCTCCTCCTCTCATGGATACCATTGGTGGGAACGGTCATCGAGAAAGAAAGGCTATATCTCAGCACCCTCCACCTCCACGGTCTAAGCCACTACATGGAACTGGGCTATGGCTTCACCAACAGACTTTTCTCCACGGGCATCTTCCTCGGTCTGAAAAGAGGGGAATACTACAACATAGGTGTGCGCTTCGGCTTCGAACTATTCAACGGATGGTAAGAAGGTCGGGGGTAGAAAGGATGGCATGATCAACCGAAAGCGATCAGACAGAATTAGCATACGAATCGAAAGAGGCATTCATCAGTGCGATGAATGCCTCTTTTGGTATTTCCGTGCAAAGGATTAGTCCTCTTCGGCGAGTTCAGCCTCATGCTGCTTGATGAGTGCCTGCTGGATGTCGTTGGGCACCAACTCGTAGTTGGAGAACGACATATCGAACGAAGCGCTACCACCAGTGAGGGAGCTGAGGGCGATACTGTAGCTGGCCATCTCCTTGAGAGGAATCTTGGCCTTCAGTTTCTGGTATCCACCGGGCTCGCTGTCCATACCCATGATGATGGCGCGGCGTCCTTGCAGGTCGCCCATCACATCACCCATGTAGTCGGCAGGAACGAGCACCTCAAGGTCGTAGATAGGCTCGAGCACCTTTGGTCCGGCTTCCTTGAAGGCCTTGGAGAAGGCGTTGCGGGCGGCAAGCATGAACGAGAGTTCGTTGGAGTCCACGGGGTGCATCTTACCATCATAGACGATGACGCGCACGTCGCGGGCATAGCTACCGGTGAGGGGTCCCGACTCCATACGCTCCATCACACCCTTGAGGATGGCGGGCATGAAGCGCAGGTCGATGGCACCACCGACGACGGAGTTGAGGAACACCAGTTTTCCACCCCACTCCAGGTCGCGCTCCTCACGGCTCTTGATGTTCATCTTGAACTCCTGTCCGCCGAACTTATAGACGACTGGATCAGGCATGCCCTCGGTGTAAGGCTCGAGGATGAGGTGAACCTCACCGAACTGTCCGGCACCACCCGACTGCTTCTTGTGCCTGTAGTCGGCGCGGCTGACCTTGGTGATGGTCTCGCGATAAGGAATCTTCGACTCCTCATAGATGGCGTTGATTTTCTCATTGTTCTCCAGGCGCCATTTGAGGGTGCGGAGATGGAACTCACCTTGTCCGTGGATGATAATCTGCTTGAGCTCCTTGCTCTGCTCCACGACGTAGGTGGGGTCTTCCTGGCGCATCTTGTTGATGGCCACCATGAGTTTCTCGGTATCGCTCTCGTTGACGGCCTTGATGGCGCGCCAGAACTTCGAGTTGGGATATTTGATGAAGTCGAAGCGGATGTCCACATCCTTGGCATTGAGCGTGTTGCCGGTCTTCACATCCTTGAGTTTGACCGTGCAGCCGATGTCACCAGCCTGAAGCTCGTCGACAGCCTCACGGGTGGCTCCGTAGCAGGAGAAGATTTGTCCGAGACGCTCCTTGGAACCTCTGTCGGCATTGGTGAGGTCGTCGCCCGGATGCACAGTGCCGCTCATCACCTTGAAGTAGCTCACCTCACCGATGTGGGGCTCCATACCTGTCTTGAAGAAGAAGAGGCTCTCGGGGCCGTTGCTGTCCACAGCGATCTCGTTGCCATTGACGTCAGACACCTTGGGCATCTCGTCGGGTAAGGGCACCACGTTGCCGAGGAACTCCATGAGGCGTCCCACGCCCATGTCCTTGCCTGAGCAGACGCAGAAGACGGGGAAGATGGAGCGGGTGATGAGTCCTTTGCGGATACCCTCACGGATTTCGTCCTGTGTGAGGCTCTCCTCCTCGAAATATTTCTCCATGAGGGCGTCGTCGTTGCTGGCGGCAGCCTCTACGAGGGCAGCATGCAGTTCTTCGGCCTTGTCCATCTCGCTGGCGGGGATGTCCTCGATGGTGGGTGCACCACCGTCGGCCTTCCAGGTGAGTTTCTTCATGAGCAGCACATCGATGAGGGAGTTGAAACCCACACCGGTGGCTACAGGATACTGCACCTCTACACATTTGTTGCCAAATGTGTCGCGTATATTGTTGATGACAGTCTCAAAATCGCAGTTTTCACGGTCGAGCTGGTTGACAAGGAAGATAACCGGCTTGCCCAGTTTCTCTGTGTTGCGGAAGCTGTTCATCGTTCCCACCTCGGGACCATACTGCCCGTTGACGAGGATGACAGCCTGGTCGGTGACGTTGAGGGCGGTGATGGCACCTCCCACGAAGTCCTCCTTACCCGGGCAGTCGATGAAGTTAAGCTTCCTGCCGTTGAACTCCACCTGTGCGATGGTGGGGAAAACGGAGTAGCCGTACTCCTGCTCCACGGGGAAGTAGTCGCTGACGGTGTTCTTTCCCTCCACAGTTCCACGTCTTTTGATTTTACCAGCCTCGAAAAGGATGGCCTCGGCAAGAGTCGTCTTGCCGCTACCCGCACTGCCGATGAGTGCGATGTTTCTGATGTCTTTTGTCTTGTAGACTTTCATAAAAATTAGTTATAGATTTAGTGTGAAAATAGTCGTACTGTCATTTGGGCGACTAAGGTACAGCTTTTTGAGCAAATAGCCAAAACATTTGCCGTAAAAACGTTTTTCTTTAAAAACATTTATGATTTGGGGGCCGCATTGGCGGAGCATGCTTTCAATCATGGTAGGCTCCACCGCCTAAAGCCTTATACAAGAGAATGCCCGACTCCACCAGTGAATATTGGTTGCTAAGCAGCGACAGGCGGGCTTCAAGCATCGCCTGACGGGCCAGGAGCACCTGCAGGTAGTTGACCTCGCTGTCGTAACGCATGCGTAGTTCTGTGGCGGTGAGGACTTCCTGTAGTTTCTCCATCTGCTTGATATCTAAGATGATGGCTCGGCGGGCATACTGCCGGCCGACGAGCACGTCATTCACCTCGTTGCCTGCGTCGAGCAGCGTCTGCCTGAAGGCGATGGCAGCCTCTTCTTGCATCGCCTTGGCTTGTTCGAGTTCGGCTTTCAACTTCCCCCTGGCGAAGATGGGCTGTGTGAAGGAGCCCAACAATGTCGTGACCCAGTTTCTGATAATGCCATCAAAGTCTTCGTCTCCCCCTGTTATTCGCCGTCCCAACTGCGCTGTCAGTGTCAGTTGGGGGTAGAAGACGGCACGCGCCTCGTTGGTGAGGTAGAAGGCGTTCTTCAGTTCGGCCTCGGCCTGCCGGACATCCGGGCGCTGAGCCAGCAGATGGATGGGTATGCTGTCCATCTCTTTCATTGCGGCATAAGAAGCAAGGAAATTGCCCCTGCCGATATGTCCGCTACGTCGGCCTAAGATGGAGCACAACGAGTCTTCTGCCTGGATGAGATACATCTTCAGTTCCTCAAGTGTCTCCTCGGCCTTCAGTCGTCCGGCTTCTGCCTGCGCCACCTCGTCGCTGGTGGATTCGCCGACAGCCATCAGGGCTTTCTGCGCACGGATACTCTCGTCCCAGCTCTCCAAGATGGCCTGGGTCTCTGTTATCTGTGCATCAAACATCTCCAACTGATAGTAGCCAGTGGCTATGGCACTGATGAGTTCCACCTGTACGGCCTGCACATAGGCTTGTTTCTCCTCAACAGTAGCCGCAGCAGCCTTTTGGGCATTCTTAAGTTTTCCGAAGATGTCGACTTCCCAACTGGATGAGAGTCCGTATTCAAATTGGCCTTCCATCTCAGGCGACGAACCTCTTCGCATGGCTCTCTGTAATTTCCCCTCGCCTGCCAGTTCGAGAGAAGGGAACAGCTCCCCTGTGGAACTGCGGAAGGTGGCCTTGGCGGCATCAACGTGGAACTTGGCGATGCGGATGTCGCTGTTGTTGGCCAGGCCTTCCTCGATGAGCGACACCAACTGGGGTTCGTCAAACATCTCACGCCAGCCTTGCAGGACCGGGGGGACGGGCCCCTGACTGGTCATTACGGCATCGAGTGCCCTATCCCCCTTATATAGGTCGGAGCGGATGATGCTGTCGGTATCAATTTGCTGGGATTGATAATCGGGAAAGGTCTTGCAGGAAGTGAACAGTGAAGCCTGAAGCGTGAAAAGCAGCATGAGGAGGACGGCGGAGTCATAGTGCCGGCGGTGTATGTAGTTCTCCTCCAGATACTGGAAAAACATGAAGAACAGAGGTACGAAGAACAGCAGCGACAGAGTGCCTAAGGTCATACCGCCGATGACGCAGAGTCCTAACGACATGTTGCCCACAGCACCTGCACCGGAGGTGAAGGCCAAAGGCAACAGGCCGATGATGAGCGTCATGGCCGTCATGATAATTGGTCGCAGACGGGCCTTGGCGGCTTCGAGGGCTGCACTGCGGATGCTCAGGCCCTGGCGGCGGCGCTCTGAGGCATACTCCGTGAGCAGGATGGCTGTTTTCGACAGCAAACCGATAATCATGATAATGCCAATCTGCATATAGATATTGTTCTCGAGTTCGAAGACAAGGGCAAAGATACAACTGCCAACCAGTCCGAAGGGTATGCTGAGCAGCACAGCCAACGGGATGAGCATACTCTCGTAGAGCGAGCAGAGCACCAGATAGATGAAGATAATGACGATAACGAAAATCCACACGGTATTGTCGGTGGAGTTGGTTTCTTCGCGGGTTGTCCCCGTAAACTCATAACCATAGCCTTCGGGCAAGACCTTCTGAGCCGTTTCTGCGATGGCTTTGATGGCATCGCCCGAACTGTAGCCGTCTTCGGGCTCCACTTCGACACTGATGCTGGAGTAGAGGTTGAAGCGGTTCAGCGACTGCACACCGTAACTCTTCTTCAGAGAGACAAGTTCGGTGATAGGGACGAAAGTGTCATCCATGGAGACGAAGATGCTGTTCAGGTCGTCCTTGTCGGCACGCAACTCCGGGTCTGCCTGCAACATGACGTGGTAGAGCCTGCCGAAGGCATTGAACTGGGAAGCGTAGTTACTGCCCACATAGCCGTTGAGCGTACTCAGCACATCGGAAGGTTCGATGCCATAGCGCTTGCAGATAGCCGCATTGACGGAAACGGTGTACTGCGGGAAGTTGACGTCGTAGGTATAATACACATCTCCTATCTCCTTACGCTTCTTCAATGCCTCGGCAAAGTGGTCGGTAGCCTCTTTCACTTTTTCGATGGGGCGACTCGCAAAATCCTGGACGTTCAGCTCTATACCGCTGGAAAAGCCATACCCCGTGACGGTGGGAAGAGCATAGACGAACATGGAGCCAGACTTGATATTGGCTATTCGCTCCTCAATCTTTTCCATTACAGCATCAATCTCATGCTCATCGCCTGGTCGCTCGTCCCAATGTTTCAACTTGATAATCAAGATGCCTGTATTTGAGCCTTCACCGCCCAGAATACTCCACCCGGCAACAGAGGCCACAGACTCTATCTCATCGATGCCCTCAACGGCTTTGTTGGCCTTCATCACCGTCTTCTTGGTCTGCTCCAACGTAGAACCAGGCGGCGTGGTAATCTCCACAAACAAATTGCCGGTATCTTCATCGGGCACCAGACTCGTAGGAATCATCCTCAGGAATACCACACCCAAGAAAATGGCTGCAACGGTAAGGCCGACAGCCACCCACTTATGGCGGGAGAACACAGCCAAAGCACCCACATACTTCTCTGTCAGCGTGGCGAAGGCGGCGTTGAATGCTGTGGAAAACCTGGTGGAGAGAGATGCTTGTTGTGAGGACTGAGGGATGTCCTTGGGCTTCATCAGCAGGACGCAAAGCGCTGGCGAGAGCGTGAGTGCGTTAAGGGTGGAGATGGCGACAGCGACAGCCATCGTCAGACCGAACTGCTTATAGTAAGTGCCACTCAGTCCGTTCATGAACGAGGTGGGGATGAAGACGCACATAAACACGATCGTCGTGGTGATGACAGCAGTACCGATATTCCCCATCGCACAGACTGTCGCCTGATAAGGTTGTCGGACACCTTTCTCGAATTCACTTTGAACGGCCTCCACGACCACAATGGCATCATCGACCACCGTTCCAATCACTAACACGAGGGCAAACAGCGTGATGAGGTTCTGCGAGAACCCCGCTATATACAGAAAGGCAAACGTACCAATCAGCGACACGATGATAGCACATGTGGGGATGAGCGTTGCCTTGCCGTTCTGGATGAAGAGCAGCACCATGAGCACCACGAGGAGGATGGCCTCCAGGAGCGTCTTATCGACCTCATCGATAGAGGCGTCGAGGAAATCGTTGGTATCGAGGAGTATCTTGAACTCCAATCCAGGCGGCAAGTGAGGTTTCACCTCCTTCAGCAGACGGTCAATCTCATGGTTCACCTGCCTGGCGTTCGAGCCCGACGATTGTGTCAGAATCGCTACCGTGCCGTTGTGTGAGTTGACCCAGCCATCATTAGAGTAACTCTCCGTTCCCAATTCACAGCGAGCCACATCGCTCAGGTGGAGGACGCCACCGGTAGGTATCTCCTTCAGCACGATATTGCCAAATTCCTCGGCATTGATGAGGCGTCCACGATACACCATCTTGTACTGGAACGTGTTCTTCGAGTCCTCGCCCAATGTGCCGATGGCAGCCTCGATGTTCTGGGCATTCAGTGCGTTCTCGATATCGCTCGGAGATAGGCCATATTTCGCCATTCGCTTGGGGTCCATCCATATACGCATGGCATAGAGGTTGCCTAACAGTTGCACACGACTGACCCCCTTGATACGCTGCAGGCGCGGACTGAGGTTGACATTGAAGTAATTGGTGATAAAGTCGTTGTCGTAGCGGTTGTCGGGGCACTCCAATGCGATGACCTTCAGAAAGGCCTGCTGCTCCTTCTCCACATGCACACCCGTCTCGATGACCTCTGCCGGCAGGATTCCTTCCACCTCGCTGACACGGTTCTTCACCATGACAACGGCCAAGTCGGGGTCGATGCCCGGTTTGAAGACCACAGAGATAAAGGCATTGCCGCTACTTGAGGATGAGGAACTGATATAGTCGATGCCATCGACCCCGTTGATGGCTTCCTCGATGGGGACAATGATACTTTTCTGAACGGCATCGGCACTGGCACCCGTGTAGTCGGCACTGATTTCGACAATAGGCGGGGCGATATCAGGGAACTGCTCGACAGGCAAGTTCACAAATCCTATCACACCCACCAGCATGATGATGATGGCGAGTGAGACCGACAATATCGGACGGTCGATGAAAAACTTACTCTTCACGCTTACTATTCTTCAGTTTTACCTTCATTCCGTCTTTCAGCAGCCCGGCACCTTCGGCAATGATGACATCGCCCACTTTCAGACCACCTGTAACCACATAGTTTTGTCCATCGTTATAGGGCATCACATCTATCACGGTCTGTTTCGTCACGCCCTGCTCCACCTTAAAGACAAATATCTTATCCATGATGTCAAAAGTGGCCTCCTGTGGAATCACGATGGCGTTTTTCTGCAAATACGGTATATGGACAATACCATTGCTGTTGTTGCGGAACAAGAGGTCGGGATTGTCGAACGAGATCCTGACGACCACGGTACCTGTATCGTCTTCCACATTGCCGCTGATGGCATCAAGGCGTCCCTTATACTCCATCTCCTTACCCCAATAGGTGGTCAGAGTGAGTTCGGGCATCCTACTGGGCAATTCATCAATGCTGCAATGATAGTATTGCGTCATATCGTAAAGCGTATTCTCCGAGAAGCCTATATAAGCATAGATGTGCTTCGGGTCTGACACAGTGGCCATCTCCTTCTCTATCGAAGGTTCGACCATCTCACCGATACGGTATTCTATCATACTGAGCACCCCATCAGAAGGGCTCTTAACCACAGTGTACGACAGTTCGTTACGGGCGGTTTCCAAATCAGCCTGCGCCTGCGCCAGTTCGGCCTGCGCCAGTGCCACCTCGTTTCGCGCCTTGTCCAGGTCGAAGTCGCCCACAACATGCTGTTTGAACAACTGCTCCTTGCCTTCGAGGTTCTGATTGGCAGTGGCCAACTGTGCCTTTGCGCTGTTCACTTTGGCCTCGGCATTTCTGACAGCGGCCTGGTAGGGCACTTGGTCGAGAACGAACAATGGTTGGCCTTTCCTCACCCTTGCACCTTCCTTCACACAGATTTTGGTTATCCTTCCCGATATCTGCGGACGGATATTAGCCGGTTGCTCCGTTTCTATCGTTGCCGTAAAATCACGGTAGATGGTGTAGTCTTGGTTTTTGATGGTCAGGGCATGATATTCGCCTATGGTTTCTTCTTCCTCTTCATCTTCCTCCTCCCAGCGACTATAAATGAGTCCGCCTACCAGCAATATCATCGCCAGCAGAAGTATCAGATACCATATTCTCTTGCTCATGATTGTCTGTTCTTTTTTGATGTTGCAAAGATACAAAAATGCTCGTTAACACCAAAATAATTTGTCGTAGCACCACAAAATATGTGGAATTTCAAAATCTTCATCCCGATAAATCATAATAAACTATCATCTAATTTTGACCATCAATTTAAAAAACTTTCGGATGAATGAATGTGCATTCCTTTTGTCTTCATGTATCATAAAATTATGTTACCTTTGCAGCATAATTGTATGACGATGAAAAAAACGAGTATCAGAACTTGGCATATCATGCTGCTCATTTTTATGGGCATTTTCTTTGTACGCAACTTGATGCTGCCGATGGCATCCGACGATATCCCCTATGCTTTTGTATGGGATGGTGCCGACCGCGGCAATCTGCTCGACGGCGTAGGCACACGTGAACGCATCACTTCTTTTGGCGATATTGTCCGCTCACAGTATTCTCATTATATGACCTGGGGTGGACGTGTCATCGGCATCGGGTTGACGCAACTCTTCGCCTGGGAGGGAAAGCATCTGTTTAATGTGCTGAATACATTGGTGTTTATCGCTCTTACTTTTCTTATTTTCAGAATAGGGACAGGGAAGAAACTCAGCGAGATGAATGTCACTTATATGTTCTGGATGCTTTTCGCCCTTTGGTTCTTGCTTCCAGACCCTTTCCTGACGACACTCTGGATGTGCGGCAGTTGCGTGTTTCTCTGGACAGGCGTCATTGACCTTTTGTTCTTATTGCCATTTGCCCTGAAATACTGGCATGAAGATTTCTGGCAGGAACCGCCCAAGTGGGTTCTGCCTCTGATGATTCCACTCGGCCTCTGTGCCGGATGGTCTGTAGAGACGGGTGCTTTTGTCGTGGGCTTCGTCACATTCTTCGCCCTCATCTATTTCTGGCGCCGGAAGCAGTTGAAGGCATGGATGGTAGTTGGCTTCGTATTCCTATGCATCGGAGGGCTGATGCTTGTTCTGGCTCCTGGTGAGATGGTGCGTCTGGAGTTGCAGCGCAAGTATGAGTACAATCCCGGACTGCCCGAGGACATGTATTGGACAGCACTGATGTATAAAATCAACTATATCGAATGCATCAGGCCTGTGGTGGGCATGCAGATTCCCCTGCTGTTGCTGATAGGCTACTATATTTGGCACCTGCCCAAGGGGCAGCGCTGGAACAAGAACACTCAGTTCCAAACCGTTATGGTAGGCGGAGCGATGGCGGTGATGCTGGTTTTGGTCTTTGTGCCTGTTGCTCCGGCCCGAGCAGGTTTTTTCTCAACCTGTGCTGTTTTATGTGCTTCGTTTTCGGCTCTCCGCGAACTGCTGAAGGAGAAAGACAGGTTTTATCCGCGTTTTCGCTATCTGATACACGGTTTTGTAACCGTCAGCATGGTTTTGTGGATTGTTACCACTGCCATCGTGCTCTATGTCGAATGGGATGTGCGTCAGCAGTGGATGAGCCGCATCGACTATATCAATGCCCATCAAGACCAGGATGTGGTGGTGGTTCACCAAATAGACGTGCCGCCTGTAGCGGATGAACTTCCATACTGGTGGTTATACAACGATGTAACGTGGAATACCAATGTACTGGCATGGGGCAGCGATTTGGAACCGCGCGAGGAGGGCAGCCACAATCTGATGTATGCCCAATACTACGGTTGGAAAAAGGTGATTACTGATGGAGAAGACCGCCGGGTGGCAGATGAGTATTAAAAATGCTCCTTTGACAACCCAGGTGAAATAAGTATTTCCTTTATTTTCTTGCTTTGGTCGCCGATGAGTTGAAGAGCGTATTCACCCGTGAGGCGGGCCATGGTGTAGAGCTGTTCCTGCGTGTATAGCGCCTCGCTGCCCTCCACATTAAAGGTCAGCCCCTCTTCACGTATCTGCACTACGAGAAAAAGGTGCATGTCGCTCACGGGCATCTCAATATGGAAGGTAGGATAGTCATTGCCCCTTATCGTGAGATACTCATAGATGTCTGAACCGCTGAAGTTCATCTCTGTGCCCACCTGCTCTTCGGGTGTCAGTTGCAAGTCGCGCACCATGTGAGTCCATGGATAGCCGATGGTACGCATCATGCCGAAGAGGGCGATGCGGGTCTGCCCTATCAATTCTGCCACACTTTGCTCGGGGTCGGTATTGATGCATAGCGACATACTTTTAAGGAAGTTACCCAGTACCTTCAGGTTCAGACGCTTGTCGATGCGCCCGTGATTGGTTATCATAAACATCACGTCGGTTGTCCCTGCCATCTGTCCCAGGGCTATCGCGTATGCTGCTACGCAAATGGTGGTCATCATCTTGTGCTGTTGCACTTCGGTGAGGGCACCACTGTTCAGCCGTATGTGCTTCAAACGGTCATAGCTCAACAGATAGCATGCATAGAGCGTCTGTCCCATGGGGTTGTCTGTCTTGCGGCAGATGTCAGTATAGCGGAGCCCACGGAACTTGTCGCATGTAGCCTGCTGTGCGCGTTGGTAGGCTTTGGTGTCGTACGAGGATATTTCCTCCATGTTCCACAGGGCAGTGATGTCGCCTGGGTCCTCAATGGGTTTGCCAGCCATCACATCTTCCACTGCATTCAATACACCTTTGATAGAGATGCCGTCGAAAAACAGATGGTTGTATTCGAATAACATGATGCTTTTTGTCTCCGTACTCAGCACGTTCAAGCGCAGGCAGGCCTCTTCGAGCATGCGGAATGGCTTGATGATGCTTGCTTTGCCTTTTTCCCATTCCTCATCGGTCATCTCATACCAATGCACGTGGTTGGGCATGTCGAAATCCTCACAAATCATTACCTTTCCATCTTGCCTGACCAGATGGACATGGGTGTACTCTATCGTATCGAGCACGGTCTGACAAGCATGAGCCATTTCATCAACCGAGCACTTCTCCTTGGAAATCTCAACATAGGCATTGATGCAATAGCTGGTTTCCAGCGTCTCCGGGTCAGCCGCCTGGAGCATATCCTCCTGAGTGGCATTGAGTGGATATAATCTCATCATTTTCTTTTTAATGCGGCAAAAATATAGATTTGTGGGTAAAAGACAAAACAAATCAACCGGTTTTTACAATATTACTCATTTTTTATTTACCTTTGCACCATCACAAAAACTTTGTACGTGAAAACAAAGCAAATACTGCAAAGAGTCGGGAAATATTGGGAGCGTATGCCATGGCAAGTACTCTTGTTGCTTTTCGCTGTGCCTTTTCTCATCCGTAACTTACTGCTGCCCATGGTGGGCGATGACTTCTCTTACGCTTTTATATGGGACGGAGAGCACGACGGCAATCTGATGGACGACATCGGGTCTCGTGAGCGGATAGATAGTTTTCACGACATCCTCGTCTCTCAATGGTCGCACTATTTTACATGGGGCGGACGAACATTTTCCATGCTCTTCATCCAGTTCTTTGCCTGGGTGGGGAAGTTTTGGTTCGACCTGGCCAACACCGCAGTATTCATCCTGCTGATGTTAGTGCTCTACTGGCTGGCCATTGGCCGAGTAGAGTGGGCTGTTCATTCTAAAGGCACCTTCCTATGGGTCATGCTGTGCATGCTTTTTGGTGTCATCGATTATCCTACCACCATGCTTTGGATGACGGGTGCCTGCGTCTATCTCTGGACAGGTCTGTGGGAATGTCTGTTTTTACTGTTTATCATGAGGGGAAAGCAGACCAATATGGTCTTGATGGCCATCCTCGGTCTTTGTGCAGGATGGTCGGAAGAGGCGGGCAGCCTCGTCACTGTAGCACTGACGGCATTCTTCCTATACGACGCCTTTCGCCAGAAGCGGCTCAAGCGCTGGATGGTTGTGGGGTTCGTGTTCCTCCTCATCGGTTGTGGATTGTTAATGCTCTGCCCTGGTTCCATCCATCGCGAACAACTGATGCTTGAACTGGCACCAGAATATGTCCTTCCAGCCGAGAAACTCTTTTCTGCCGAGATGTTCTGGGATAACTTCACAGAGGGTTTCCTGCCTATCATCATCTGGGAGAGTTTCCTCTTTATCCCCATCCTACTGTTTTGGAAGAAGGGAGGGCGTAATATGATAGTTACCGCATTTACCCTGGGAGGTATCATGGTTCTTGCCGCTATGATGTTTGCACCAGAGTTTGCCCTGCGTACTGGATTTCACTCCACATTGTTCCTGACGGTGGCATCTGCCGCGGCCTTCAAGGAAATAGCGCCATGGCTGAAACAGTCTTTGGTGGCCACGCCGCTGTGCCGCACAGCCACCCTCACAGTCGGCGCCCTCTGCATCGCCTATGGGCTGTTCGTCTTAGTGGGAGCGTTTTATATTGAGAGTTCCTACCGCCGACAGTTCGACGAGCGCCTTGACTATGTTCTTCAGCATAAACAGCAGAAGCGGTTGGTCGTGCCGGCCTACCAGATACCTTATGACTTGGACGCTTATATCGGTCCCCGCTCGTTGGTAGACGAGCACCTGATTTATGCTGCCGATGTGGAATCGAAAACGACCGACAACCGTTCCCTGATGTATGCCCTCTATTATGGGCTACCCCCCATTTGTATTGACCGTCAGATAGACTGGAAAAAAAGGAATGGAGAATAGCAGGAACACCTATCTTGTCTCAAAGGCTCTGAAGAACTTTGTGATGGCATCGATACTGACGGCGGCTGTTGCGCAGTTGGCCAGTACTTTAGATGCCGTGGTCTTGGCACAGTTCGAGGGTTCTGAGTCTGTTTCGGCCTTGACTTTGGTGCTACCCGTCACGACTTTCATCAGTTGCCTGGGTCTGTTGTTCGCCTTTGGTGCCAATGCACTGGCAGCAAGGGCCATCGGGCGACACGATTTGAAAAATGCCTCAGCCATCTTCTCCACAGCCGTTTGGTCGATTCTGACGCTTGGCGTGCTGTTTTCTCTGCTGATGTATATGAGCATACCGGCTGTCATGCGTGTCGTTACCGATGAGGCTGCACTCAGAGAGTTGCCTGCTGAGTATCTCAGGATTTACGTACTGGGAGCCTGGCTCGAGATGCTCAGTTATGCGCTTTGTCTCTTTGTGGCAACCGATGGCCACCCCCGTCGTGTGGTGGTGGCTGTTTCCATGGGCGCATTGACCAACGTCGTGGTCGATGTTCTGGCTGTGGGATGGTTGGAATGGGGCATCCGTGGCGTAGCCCTTGGCACTCTTGCACAGTTTACCGTCAACGTCCTGTTATTAGGGCTCTACCTGCGCCATCCTTCCTGTTCCTATCGTTTGCTTTGGCCCTCCGACAGACTGTATCAGTTGTTTGTCGGTAACGTCCAGGAGGGTGCGCCTGTCACCATCGGCAATATCCTGATGGCCATCACCGTGCTCTTCCTCAACAACATCATCTTTGATGCCCAGGCCGACAGAGGCCTCTTCTTCTGGTCCATCTGCCAGCAGATGCTCATGGTGTCGGTGGTTTTCATCAACGGTGTGATGGAGGCCCTCTTTGCCATTGGAGGTGTCATGGTTGGCGAACACGACCTGAAGGGCTTCTCACTGTTGTCGCGCAAGGCACTGCTGACGATCAGCCTGTTGATATTCTTACTCATTATACTGATGTGGATTCCCGATGCCGTGGGTATCATGTTCGGCATCGAGGAACCTGAGGAACTGGCAGCAGTCAACCATGTGCTGCGCATCTTCTCACTACTGATGCTCCCCTTCGCCCTTACGCTCACCCTTATGGCTGTCTATCAGGTGCTTGAGCGTATGGTGCTCAGTGTTGTCGTCATCATCGGACAAATGGCGGTGTTGGTGCTCACTATAGGTTTTTTCGCCAACAATGCCCCTGCCTATGTGTGGTACGGTTTCCCCCTGGCAGGCTTTTTGTTCCTCGGCGCCCAGTTGCTCTATTCTTACATCATCAGCCGTCGACAAGACAACCGTGTCTCAGCCCTCACGCTGATACCTTATAGCGAGGGTGGAAGTTCGCTCGACTGCTCTGTACCTTACAGTCTTACAGATGTTTCGACCGTCCTCCGACAGATAGAGAAGTTCCTTGAGGATATGAGGATTGACAAGCACACTACCTTCAACCTGATACTCTGTTTAGAGGAACTGATGACGAACATTGCCAAGCACTCTACTGGTCATATCGTCCATCGTTCGTTCGATGTGCATGTCTTTGTTAAGGACCAGCATGTCCGTGTGGCCCTGAAGGACGGTGGACGCCCGTTCGACCCTGTCAGTGCAGGCCGTGCTGCCAACACCGACCCAGTGGATGGCGACCCCTCCAATCTCGGACTGCGCATCGCTGCCAATATCCTGTCCGACATCAGTTACAAATATATGTATGGTTTGAATATGGTGCTGATTAAACTATAAAATCCCTAAAAGTTACGTAATATGTACCCCGATGGCTTTGGCCAACTGC
>CAMHEL010000018.1 GCA_946184125.1 uncultured Prevotellaceae bacterium | reverse complement strand
ACCTCTTTTGGACTACGCCAAAGAGAAAGGACTTCCCATCATGCCCTTCCCTGGCACCGAAGATTATGCCGAAGCCTACAATTCATTCTACAGCAAAATACTGGAAACAGAATAATCCCAAATGAGCATCAAGTATCTCACTTATGCTGCTGTCGCATGCTTTCTACTTCTCACCTCATGCGACGACACCACCGACACCATCGGTGTCACTCTTTCAGAAAACGCCGACCATCTCGAAGTATCGTCAAGCACTTTCTATGCCTACTCCCACTCCGTGAGCTCCGGCTCCGTCGTGTCGAGAAGCAGCACAGGCTATCTGGGGCGAATCATTGACCCAGAGACAGGCACCTATATCACCGGCGACTTCATGACGCAGTTCTACTGCATTGAGAACCTCAAGCTCACTCCTGCCGACAGCGTGCTGAGCCGTGATGCAGAAGGAAAGGTGATCGCTGATTCCTGCGAAGTACGACTCTTCTACACCAATTATTATGGCGATTCGCTCGCCAACATGAAGTTCACCCTCTACGAGATGGACCACCCCATGGTTGAAGACCAGCACTACTACAGCGACTTCAGTCCGCTCGAAGAAGGGTATATAAGGCAGGGCGGACTCAGCAAGAGCCACTCCTTCTCTATCGTCAACAACTCCGAGCTGACCGAAAAGACGAAGGACTCAGAGTACGTCAACAACATCTGCGTACGGCTTAACCAGCCCTACACCGACCGCGACGGAATAACGTACAACAACTTCGGCACCTACGTGTTACGGAAATACTACGAGCATCCGGAATATTTCCAGAACACCAATTCATTCACACGCAACATATTGCCTGGCTTCTTCTTCAAGATGACAGGAGGTCTCGGGGCAATGGCCTATATCCGTGTCCCACAGCTCAACATCTTCTTCAACATCAAGAAAGATGGGGAGCAAAAAGCAAGCATGACATTGTTCAACGGTACGGAGGAGGTGCTTCAGACCACAACAGTGACCAACGACACTCAGGCCATCGAACAATTGGTCAATGACCCGAGCTGCACCTACATCAAAAGCCCCGCCGGCATCTTCACCGAAGTCACACTGCCTGTCGACGACATTGTCAGAGGACATGAGAAGGACACCATCAACACGGCAAAGATAGAATTCCTCCGTATCAACAACGAGCACTGGAGTTCCTATAACCTGCCCGCCCCAAGCATGCTGTTAATGATAGAGACCGACAGCGTGCAGTCATTCTTCGAGCAAGGCAAGGTGGCCAACTACAAGCAGACCTTCCTCGGCTCCTACAGCAAGAGCGCCAACAAATACGCTTTCAACAACGTGGGTGGTATCATCAACGCCATGAACAAAGCACGCAACGAAGGACTGAAGAGCGACCCGCAATGGGAGGCTCACCATCCCAACTGGAACAAGGTGATGCTCGTGCCCGTATCGACCACCACCGTGACATACAACAACACCACAAGGATTGTGGGCATCCACAACGACATGTCGCTCACAAGCACCCGACTGGTAGGTGGCAACACTCCCATAGCCATCAACATCATCTACAGCCGTTTCGACTGATGGCCGACAATTACCTGGAGCGCCATCGCGAAGATTACGAAAAGCGAAAGGCGGAATGGCTTCGTAAGAAACGGCACCTCCCGACAATAAGGAAAAAACCAGAACCACCCGAGGACGAAGCACTCTGAAAAGGGTGGCCAAACAAAACCGGCCAGAAGTATCACTACTTCTGGCCGGGAAACTATCAATCAACTCTCTCAAAATTTTCGGTTCCGACGGAGACACTCCCCCTTCACCGACGAAGGATTGTATCCCATTATGAGATGGTCATCCTAACAATCCATTCACCTTTAAAGTCTCCTATTGAAAAGATTCTTGCGTCTTTTTGCATGCAAAAATAATCAATTCTAAGCATAAATCACTGCACTCACTTATGTTTTAGTGTATTTTTGCCCATTTTTTGATTTATATCAATTACGCTTTCCCTCTACATTGGTGGGTTTTATGAATATGGGAGTCCGCAAATAATTCTTGCCTTTCTTAAAGAAAAATGAAAAACTTTATCTCACAGGCTTGAAATTCGAGAATTTTATCTATTTTTGCACCATGCAAGCTATAACAGATTTTCAACAACTCACCGAGTACCTGTCGCAGCGTGGCGACAGGAAGAGAGTGGCAGTGGTATGCGCTGCCGACACATCCACCCAGAACGCCGTGGCACGTGCGCTGCACGACGGTTTCATCGAAGCCATCTTCGTAGGCAGCCGCGAAGCCGTTGAGCAACATGCAGGCATCCAAGCCGAAGCCGAACACATCAGCATCATCGATGCCCCAACCCCCGACGATGCCGCACGCATGGCCGTGGAACTGGTACGCGAAGGCAAGGCCGACATCCTGATGAAAGGTCTCATCAACACCGACAACCTGCTTCACGCCATTCTCAACAAGGAGCATGGCATCCTGCCCCGCGGACGGGTGCTCACTCACATCACCGCCTCACGCATCCCGGGATACCCCAAGATGCTCTTCTTCACCGACGCCGCCGTCATCCCCTACCCCACACATGAGCAACGCGTGGAGCAAGTAAGCTATATCTCGAAGCTATGCCACGACTTCGGCATCGCCGAGCCTCGCATCTCGCTCATCCACTGCTCCGAGAAGGTCGGGGGCAAATTCTTCCCCTTCACCGAGCGTTACAGCGAGATTATCGCTGCCGCCAGCGAGGGGCAGTTCGGCCCCTGCGTGGTCGATGGTCCTCTCGACTTGAAGACGTCCTGCTGCAAGGAGAGCCTGGATAAGAAAGGCATCGTATCTCCCCTCAACGGCGAGGCCGACGCCCTTGTCTTCCCCGACATCGAAGCAGGCAACGTGTTCTACAAGACCATCACGCTGTTCTGCCAGGCCGAGACAGCAGGCATCCTGGCAGGAACGATGGTGCCGGTAGTCCTTCCCTCCCGCAGCGACAGCGAGACTTGCAAGTACTGCAGTCTGGCCCTCTCTGCCATCAATGCGTAACGCCTTTCCATGAGAGACCACATCGAGGTACGGGGTGCCCGTGTCAACAACCTGAAGAACATCGACATCGATATTCCACATGGGCAGTTGACCGTCATAGCAGGTGTCAGCGGCAGCGGCAAGTCGTCGCTGGCGTTCGACACGTTGTATGCCGAGGGGCAACGCCGGTATGTGGAGAGCCTGTCGGCCTACGCACGCCAGTTCCTTGGACGCATGAGCAAGCCCGAATGCGACACCATCAAAGGGCTTCCGCCAGCCATTGCCATCGAGCAGCGTGTCATCAGCCGCAACCCCCGGTCCACCGTAGGCACATCGACGGAGATTTACGAATACCTCCGACTGCTCTACGCCCGCATCGGACAGACCATTTCCCCTATCAGCGGATCCATCGTCAAGAAGCATTCCACCGACGACATCGTTCAACAGGCGCTCGAGTTCTCGCCCGGCACACGCTACTATCTTAGCGCTCCTCTGCATATCCACGAGGGGCGCAGCGTGGAGCGCCAACTGCAGATGGAACTGCAGCAGGGATTCACGCGCCTGCTCGTCAAAGGGGAACTGGTGCGCATCGACAACCTGCTGGCCGACACCGAGACATTGCAGCGCACATCTCCCTCCGACATCCACATCCTCATCGACCGCATGTCGGTCGACGACAGCAAGGAGAGCATCTCGCGCCTGACCGATTCTGCCGAGACCGCTCTTTACGAGGGCGACGGCGAGTGCCGGCTCACCTTCCTGCCTTCCAACCTCACCTTCGACTTCTCCATGCGTTTCGAGGCCGACGGCATGCGCTTCGAGGAGCCCAACGACAACATGTTCTCGTTCAACTCCCCCCTGGGAGCCTGCCCCACCTGCGAGGGCTATGGCAAGGTGTTAGGCATCGACGAGCGCCTCGTCATCCCCAACAGCACGCTGAGCGTCTATGATGGCTGCGTACAATGCTGGCATGGCGAGAAGATGAAGATGTGGCAGGAAGAGTTCTGCCGTCGTGCCGCCCCATACGATTTCCCCATTTTCAAGCCTTACCTGGAGCTCTCCCGCAAGGAGAAGGACTGGCTGTGGCATGGCCTGCCCTGCGACCAGGACAAAGACATCCACGACCAAGTGTCCATCGACGCTTTCTTCAAGATGGTGGAGGAAAACCTCTACAAGGTGCAATACCGTGTGATGCTGAGCCGTTACAAAGGCAAGACCGTGTGCCCCGCATGCCATGGCACCCGTCTTCGCAAGGAGGCGGGATATGTGAAGATTGGAGGGAAGAGCATTTCCGACCTTGTCGAGATGCCTATCTGGAGTCTCCGCCAGTGGTTCCTCCACCTCCAACTCGAGCCACACGAGCAGCAGGTGGCCAAGCGACTTCTCACCGAAATCAACAACCGCCTGCAATACCTCGACGAAGTGGGACTGAGCTATCTCACGCTCAACCGTCAGTCGAATTCGCTCAGCGGCGGCGAGAGCCAGCGCATCAACCTCACCACCGCCCTTGGCAGTTCGCTCGTCGGTTCGCTTTACATCCTCGACGAACCCAGCATCGGCCTGCACAGCCGCGACACGCAGCGCCTCATACATGTGCTGAAGGAACTGCAGTCGTTGGGCAACACCGTCATCATCGTGGAGCACGACGAGGAATTCATGCGAGCCGCCGACTACCTCATCGACGTGGGACCCGACGCAGGCCGACTCGGAGGAGAAATCGTCTTCGCCGGAAAAGCTTCCGATATCAATGCGGCATCTGTTGAGCAATTCCCTGGGAGCCACACCGTGAAATACCTCACCCACAGCGAGCAGATTGAGGTGCCCGCCAGCCGCCGCGCATGGAACCAGTATGTGCTTGTCCGTGGCGCCCGCATGAACAACCTCCGCGGCATCGACGTGAAATTCCCCCTCAATATCATGACAGTGGTGACGGGGGTGAGCGGCAGCGGAAAGTCCACCTTGGTGAAAGGCATCCTCTACCCGGCACTGAAGCGCCATCTGGGCGATGTGTGCGACGCTCCCGGCGAGTACCTCGCCCTGGAGGGCGACTGGCAGCAGCTTCGGCGAATAGAGTTCGTCGACCAGAACCCCATCGGCAAGAGCAGCCGAAGCAACCCCGCCACATACATCAAGGCCTACGATGCCATCCGCCAGCTCTTCGCCGACCAGCAGCTGTCGCGGCAGATGGGCTTCACACCGCAGTATTTCTCGTTCAACGCCGACGGTGGCCGCTGCGATGAATGCAAGGGAGCCGGCGTCATCACCGTCGAGATGCAGTTCATGGCCGACCTCGAACTGGAATGCGAGGCATGCCATGGTCAGCGGTTCAAGCACGACATCCTCGAAGTGCGCTTTGCAGGAAAGAACATCAACGAGGTGCTCGACATGACGGTCGCCGAGGCCATCACCTTCTTCAACGACAACGGGCAGCCCGACATCGCCAAGCGCCTCCGGCCCCTCGATGACGTAGGCCTGGGCTATATACGCCTGGGACAGAGCTCATCCACTCTCTCGGGAGGTGAGAACCAACGCGTGAAACTGGCATACTACATCGGACAGGAGCGGCAGGACCCCACCCTCTTCATTTTCGACGAGCCCACCACCGGACTTCATTTCCACGACATCCGGCGCCTGCTCTCTGCTTTCAACGCACTTATCGAACGCGGGCACACCATCCTCATCATCGAGCACAACATGGAAGTAATCAAGTGTGCCGATTATGTGATAGACCTGGGGCCCGAGGGGGGCGACAAAGGCGGCAACCTGGTCTTTGCCGGCACGCCCGAGAAACTTGCCCAGTGCAAAGAGAGCATCACAAGCAGGTTCCTGTGCGATAAATTGAAATGACGATTTTATCGGGCAAGCAAACTAAGTAGGAATAACCACATTCTTTACGAGTGTTTTTGTTGACTGTTTCATGAAAAGAATAATCCAATTCTGGACCAGCACCCGACTTGTTGTTCGCATTTTCATAGGTCTTGTCATCGGTGCGTTATTGGGCCTTTTCGCGCCTCAGCTTTCAGGCTTCACCATTCTTGGCCGGGTGTTCGTTAGTGCATTGAAGGCCATCGCCCCTGTCCTCGTAGCAGTTCTGGTGATGTCGTCCGTCGCCAAGGCAAAGAGCAACCTTGGCAGCCGTTTCCGCATCGTGGTGTTTGAATATCTTTTGAGCACTTTCATCGCCGCTTTGCTTGCCGTAGCATCGAGCTACCTCTTTCCTGTCACATTGGAATTGAAAGACGTGGCGGCACAGGATGCCCCCTTGGGGTTCACCGAAGTGTTCACCAACCTCCTCACCAACATGGTGTCCAATCCACTGCTTTCCACCTCGATGGCCAATTACATCGGCATTCTTTTCTGGGCCATCCTTTTCGGTTTGGCACTGAAGAAGACAGCGAACGAGCACACAATCTACATGGTCCACGACTTCGCCGAGATGCTCTCTCAGGTGGTGAGATGGGTGATAGAGTTCGCGCCCTTCGGCATTCTCGGTCTGGTTTTCACCTCCGTGTCCGAGGGCGGCCTTGAGGTGTTCACCACCTACGGCCATTTGGTGCTTCTGCTCGTGGGGTGTATGTTGGTCAACACCTTTGTGTCCAATCCCATGATTTCTTTCCTCATGACACGGCGCAACCCCTACCCGCTATTGCTCACCTGTCTGAAGGTGAGTGGCTTGAATGCGTTCTTCACCCGTTCCTCGGCGGCCAACATACCCATCAACATGCAGTTGTGCAAGAAGTTAGGGCTTGACGAGGATTTCTATTCCGTGAGCATCCCATTGGGTGCGACCATCAACATGAACGGTGCTGCGGTGACCATCACGGTGATGACACTCGCCGTGGCCCACACCATCGGCGTGGAGGTTGGTTTCTTACCTGCCCTCTTCCTGGGTGTTATCGCCACGTTGGCAGCCTGTGGAGCATCGGGTGTTGCCGGTGGCTCACTGCTGTTGATTCCCATGGCATGCTCGTTCATCGGGATTGGCAACGAGGTGGCCATGCAAGCGGTGGCCATCGGCTTCATCATCGGTGTCATACAGGATTCCGTGGAGACAGCCCTCAATTCAAGCGGCGACGTGTTCTTCACCGCCACTGCCGAGTATTACGAGAAGAAGATTTGAGGTTTGAGGTTTGAGATTTGAGGTTTGAGGTTTGAGATTTAAGATTTAAGGTTTGAGTCATGGAAAACGAAAGCCAAGGCAAAATTTTAAAGAAGGCTGTCGTATGGGAAGAATTGTATTTCTATCAAAAAAGCGACACTTTATATCAATTGACGGTGGAGTTCTGTCATCGGTTTCTTTCCTCTCACAAAGACCGCACTGTAGACCAGATGATTCAAGCCGCCCGCAGTGGGAAACAAAACATAGTGGAGGGCAGCGAAGACGGGCAGACCAGTTCAGAAATGGAAATCAAACTAATCAACATCGCCCGTGGAAGTCTGAAAGAACTGCTTTCCGACTACTATGACTACCTGAACACCCATCACCTTACGCCTTGGACAACAAGCAACCCACGTTTGCAGCGTCTCAGGAAGTTCTGTAGTTCACACAACAACTATAGTGCTTATGCACCACTGATAGATAAGATGAGCGATGAGGAAATGGCCAACATGGCTATCACCCTCTGTCATCAGACCGACAAGATGATGTGTGCACATATCAAGCGGTTAGAGCGCATCTTCATCGAAGAAGGTGGCATAAAAGAACGTATGTACGCTGCCCGTACTGGCTACCGCAAGGCACAGGATGAACGTCTCCATGCCCTGGAAAAAGAGAATCTTCAACTAAAAACAGAAATATCTACTCTCAAAAAGAGAATCTTAGAGCTTGAAGAAGAGATAAAAAGGATAAGAGACATAGGATAATCTAGGAAATCCTAGGAAGCCCTAGGAAATCCTAGGAAACCCTAAGAAATCCTAGGAAACCCTAGGAAATCCTAGAAAACCCTAGAAAATCCTAGAAAACCCTAGAAAATCCTAGGAAATCCTAGGAAATCCTAGGAAAAGGCTTATCATATACCTCAAACCTCAAACCTATTTCCTGAAACAGTCTGTCGAGGGCTTTATCGGCGTTTCCGTTCTCCTCGTCGAGCAATGTGACAAATTTTGAGCCTATGATGGCGCCATCGGCATTGTCGTGCGCGGCCTTAAGTGTCTGCTCGTTGCTGATGCCGAAGCCGATGACCCGTGGGTTGTGCAGGTTCATACTGTTGATGGCCCTGAAATACCTCTGTTTGGCGTCGTCGAAATGCTTTTGCGCTCCAGTGATGGCCGCGCTGCTGACCATGTAGATGAAGCCATCGGTGTTTTGGTCGATGAACCGTATGCGCTCCTCACTGGTCTCCGGGGTGATGAGCATGATGACTCTGAGGTCGTATTTGTCGGCCAAAGGTTTTACGATTTCCATATAGTCTTTGAACGGGAGGTCGGGGATAATCATTCCGCTGACACCGCTTTCGACACACGCTTGGCAGAAGGGCTCTATCCCAAAGTGCATGATGGGATTGAGATAGCCCATGAGGATGAGCGGTATCTCAACTTGCGGTTTGATGGCCTTCAGCTGCGAGAAGAGCGTTCGTAAATTCATGCCGTTTCTCAGCGCCTTGGTGGCAGCGCTCTGTATGACGGGACCATCGGCCAGAGGGTCGCTGAAGGGAATCCCCACCTCGATGAAGTCGATGCCCCTTCTCTGCATGGTGAGAATGACATCGGCTGTACCGTCGAGAGTAGGTGCTCCTGCACAGAAATAGAGGCTGAGCAATTTCCTGCCGTTTCTATTGGCAAACAGTTGGTTGATTTTATTCATTGTATGAATGTTTTTTCAGTTGGTTGATGAAAGACTGAAGTGTTCCCCCAGGCTGCTCTGTCTTCATGAAAGTCTCGCCAATAAGGAAGCCTCTGAAACCTGCTTCGCGCAGTCGTCTGACGGTGTAGGCATCAGCGATGCCGCTCTCGCTTACTTTCACAGCTTCCGCGGGCAGTTTCTCTGCCAATCGGAAGGAGTTCTCCACATTGGTGACGAAGGAGTCGAGGTTGCGGTTGTTGATGCCGCAGAGATCGGGCTGCAGTTCGGCATACTCCAGTTCGGCCTCGCCATGCATTTCGAGCAGCACCTCGAGTCCTAAGAGATGCGCTTTCTGCAGGAGTTGCCGGCACTCGCTTTTTGAGAGACATGCGGCGATGAGCAGCACCGCCGATGCACCGCAGGCAGCCGCCTGGTAAAGCTGCATCTCGTCCACGATGAAATTTTTGTAGAGGATGGGCAGAGTGACCCCACTGTGCCTTGCCTGACGGATGAAATCGTCGCTGCCACCGAAGAAATGCTCATCGGTGAGGATGCTGATGGCAGCGGCGCCGTGCTGCTGATAGCTGAGGGGTATGACGTCTGCCCTGCCCTCTTGTTTGATCCACCCTTTTGATGGCGACTTACGCTTGAATTCTGCGATGATGCCCGTACCGGAACTGAGGAGAGCCTGTCTCAGCGAGACCTTCGGGGCTCTCATCAATTCCATTTCCATCTTCTTATGGGCGATGATGTCGTGCAAGATGTCCATGTGTCACGAGTTGATTTCAACAAACTTATGGAATGTGCGGAGGGCTGCGCCACTGTCGATTGACTCACGTGCGATGGCGATGCACTCCTCGATGCTTTTTCTTCCACCCTCCATCACCTGAATGCCGAAAGCAGCATTGGCGAGCACGATGTTTTTCTGTGCTTGCAGCGCCCTGTTCTCCAGCACAGCGTCGAAGATTTGTGCGGCCTCCTCCTCAGTGGCACCTCCCACGAGTTCTTCGGGCTTTGCGATATCGAAACCAAGGTCCTGCGGTTTGAACACCTTCTCGTATTGGTTGGTGGTCACTTTGAAGTCGCCCGTGAGCGATATCTCATCATAGCCATCGATGGAGTTGACGATACCGTAATCGATGCCGATTTTCTGATAGACTTGATGGTAGAGGCGCATCTGGTCAAGATTGGCCACACCGAGCAGTTGGCATTTCGGTTGGCTGGGGTTGACCAATGGTCCGAGGAGGTTGAAGATGGTGGGGAACTCAAGAGCCTTGCGGATAGGTCCCACGAACTTCATGGCTTTGGCGAAGAGTTGTGCATGGAGATAGACGATGCCTGCCTCGTCGAGGCTGCGGTTAAGTTGGTCGATATCGGCAGTGAACTTGATGCCATGATGCTGAATGACGTTGCTTGCCCCACTGACGCTTGTAGCCGAGTAGTTGCCGTGCTTGGCCACCTTATATCCGGCTCCTGCGATGACGAAGCACGATGTGGTGGAGATGTTGAAGGTGTTCTTGCGGTCACCTCCTGTGCCTACGACATCGATGTATCGGTCGGCGCTGAGGATGACGGGCACTCCGGTCTCGAGGATGCCGTCGCGGAAGCCGAGCAGTTCGTCGACGGTGACGCCACGCATCTGAAGCGCGGTGAGCAGTGCAGTGACCTGCTCGTTGGGGTATTCGCTGTGGGTGATGCCCACTAAAATCTGTTTCATCTCCTCACGAGTGAGAAACTCGTGGTTGAGCAACTTTTGCAAAATCTCTTTCATTTTTATGGTATTAATTTGGGGTAAATAATTTCTATGAGCAGACAAAATTCTGGATGATGTTTTTGCCTTGAGGGGTGAGCACGCTCTCCGGGTGGAACTGTATGCCATGGATGTCGTATTGGCGGTGCCTGAGTGCCATGACCAGTCCCTCGTCGCTGACGGCTGTCACCTCGAGGCACTGTGGGAAGTTCTCGCGTGCCACCACCCACGAGTGGTATCGCCCGATGACGATGTCTCTCGGCAGTCCGCTGAAGATAGGGTCACTGCCGATGATGTGGCATGGTGTTGCCACGCCATGAAACACCTCCGGAAGGTTCTCAAGCTTGGCTCCGAAGACCTCTCCGATGGCCTGGTGGCCGAGGCATACGCCGAGGATGGGTTTCTTGCCGGCATAGGCCTCGATGGTGCTGGTGAGCAGACCAGCCTCCGAGGGGATGCCGGGTCCCGGGCTGAGGATGATTTTGTCGAAGTCTCCGATGTCGGCGAGCTGGAACTGGTCGTTGCGCAGCACTGTCACTTCGGCACCCAGCTCTTTCACCAGATGGCTCAGGTTGTAGGTGAAAGAGTCGTAATTGTCGATAATCACTATTCTCATAACCAATTGTTTTATATTATTCTTTAGGTTTACATGACCTCTGCCATGGAGATGGCGTTTCTGAGGGCACCGAGTTTGTTGTTGACTTCCTGGAGCTCATATTCCTCGTTGCTCTTGGCGACGATTCCTCCTCCGGCCTGGAACCACAGTTCCCCGTTCCTCGAGACGAAAGTGCGTATGGTGATGGCTTGGTTCATGGCTCCGTCGAGTCCTATCATGCCTATGCATCCGCCGTATGCCCCTCTGTTGTGCGGCTCATACTGCGAGATGAGCTGCATGGCCCTCACCTTCGGTGCCCCGCTGAGTGTCCCTGCGGGAAAAGTGTCGATGAACGCCTTGATGGGGTCGGCATCATCGTCGAGCATGCCCGAAACCCTGGAGACGAGGTGAATGACGTGCGAATAATATTGCAAGTCCTTATAGAACTCCACCTTCACGTCATGGCAATTGCGGCTGAGGTCGTTGCGTGCGAGGTCGACGAGCATGACATGCTCTGCATTCTCCTTAGGGTCGTTTCTCAAGAATTCCGCTCCTTTCCTGTCGGCCTCTTCATCGCCTGTCCTCCTCGTTGTCCCGGCGATGGGGTCGATATAGGCCTTCCGTCCCTGTATGCGGCAATGCGTCTCGGGCGATGAGCCGAAGATGCGGAAGCCGCCGAAATCGAAATAGAAGAGGTATGGGCTGGGGTTGATGCTTCTCAGTGCGCGGTAGAGTTTGAAGTCATCGCCTTCATACTTCTGGATGAACCTGCGCGAGAGTACGATTTGGAACACATCTCCCCTGAGGCAGTGCCTGATGCCTTTTCTGATGTTCGCCTTGTGCTCTTCGTCGGTGATGGTGGAGGTCACTTCGCCTACGGGATGGAAGTCAAAAGCCCTGACATTGCCTTTGTTCATCATTCGGAACACGTTGTCGACGACAGTATCATCGCCGAGCGTGACAACCTTGAGCAGGTTCTTGTGGTGGTCGAAGACGATAACGACATTGTAGAGCACATAGCACAGGTCGGGGGCATCGTTCTTCTCCATGGTCTCATCTTTGATGTCGATGTGTTCGAAGTAGCTGACGGCATTGAATGAGGTGTAGCCGAAGAGGGCGCACACCGAAGCGTCGTCGCCTTCCACATGGATATGGTCGATGAGGTCGTGTATGGCGCTTGCCGTGGTGTATTGTCCGTCCACCTCATGGCTTTTGGTGCTTCCGTCGGGATAGGTGATGGTGGCCATGCCGTGCCCGACGACGACGGAGGCGATGGGACTGATGCCGATGAACGAGCGTGAGTTGCTCGCCTCGTGATAGTCGGAGCTCTCCATGAGCACGCTCTGCGGGTAAAGGTCTCTGAGCCGCAGATAAACCCCGACAGGGGTATACAGGTCGGCGAGAATGGTTCTGCTGGTGGTTTTGAAATTAAAAGTCTCCATATTCCTTGGCCATTTGTTTGTTGTTGAGATAGGTTTCCACATCCTTGTCACCCCTTCCGCTGACGGTCAGCACGACGACGTCGGAGGGTTTGAAAGACAGTTTGCCGAGCACTGCCACGGCATGTGCGCTCTCTATGGCGGGTATGATGCCTTCGAGCCGGGTCATCTCATATCCTGCGTAGATGGCTTCGTCGTCGTTGATGCTGAGCACGTTTGTCCGGCCTTTTCTCGCCATGTTGCAGTGCATGGGGCCCACTCCCGGGTAGTCAAGTCCTGCGCTGATGGTGAAGGCCTCCTCTATCTGTCCGTCATCGTCCTGCATGACGAGCATTTTCGCGCCGTGCAGTATCCCCGTCGACCCGCGGTGTATGGTGGCAGCAGTGTGGTTGGTGTCCCATCCGTGCCCACCGGCCTCGGCGAGGACGATGTTCACGCGCTCATCGTCGACATAGTGGTAGATGGTGCCGGCGGCATTGCTTCCTCCTCCGATGCAGGCGATGAGGTAGTCGGGGTAGTCGCGCCCCACCTTCTCCTTCAGTTGCCATTTGATTTCCTCGGAGATGACGCTCTGCATCCTTGCCACCAGGTCGGGATAGGGATGCGGCCCCATGGTCGACCCTACGATGTAGAAGGTGTCCTTGGGATGGCAGCACCAGTCGCGTATGGCTTCGGAACAGGCATCCGAAAGGGTCATGTTGCCTGTCCTTACGGGATGGACCTGTGCCCCAAGCATTCTCATACGCTCCACATTGGTGTGCTGCCGTTCCACGTCGGTGGCTCCCATGAACACCTCGCATTTCATGTCCATGAGGGCGCACACCGTCGCCGTGGCCACTCCGTGCTGTCCGGCTCCTGTTTCCGCTATGATGCGCGTCTTTCCCATTTTCTTGGCCAATAGGATTTGGCCGATGGTGTTGTTGATTTTGTGCGCACCAGTGTGGTTGAGGTCCTCACGTTTGAGATACAGCTGGCATCCGTAGCGCTCACTCATCCGCTTGGCGTAATAGAGTGGTGAGGGTCTTCCGACATAGTCTTTGAGCAATGCATGATAGGCCTGCTTGAATTCCTCCGATTCGATGACAGGCAGATAGGCTTCCTGCAAGTCATGAACACATGCGTAGAGTATTTCGGGCACGTAAGCGCCTCCAAACTCTCCGTAGAAACCGTTTTTGTCGACTTGAAAACTATGCATGTCGTTGTTTGTTGATAGATGATACAATATGTTTTGTTGATATTCGCTTTATAAAAACTTTGGGAGGCTTGTCGCAAGAACGACAAGCCTCCCAATTTATTATCCTACATATAGGCGCGTGGCTATCTTCTCACGATTTTTTGAATCTTGAGTTGCGCCACCACCAAATGTAAGTCAAATTGACCATAATGTTCTCCTTTTTTCAATTTGCTTGCAAAAGTAGATGTTTCCTTTCAATCCACCAAATATTTTTGGAAAAAAGTGATAAAAAGTAATATAATTTTTTTGTTTTTGGGGGTATCAGGTTTTCGAGGGCATATAGGTGATAATGCCTCATGGAGCCTTTACTGGCCTGACAGAGAAGCCGTTACACCTGAGCCGGGAATAATACCAATTGGCGCTGATGTCAAGAAACGAGAGCATGTATGAATTGGTGTTGCTTTTGGGATATGAGGTACCCGACCAATAGTCGCCATAACTTCCCTCAAGGTTTAGGGTGTCTCCATTTTTATATCCTGCGGCCGGCAAGAAGACTTTTCCTCCGTTTGCCCCGGTGAACAACCGCCCCGTCACATCTCCTGAGGTGACCCACTGACTGGTACAGTTGTCGAGCAGTTCCTGCATCTGCTCAAAGGTCGGCATCTGCCATGCCGCTCCCCATTTCACGGTTGCCACATCATAGCGTGTGCCGCTGATACACCCTCCGATGTCGCGGCAACTGTTCTTTGTTCCATCACAGTGGACGTAAGTATCCCAGGAATAGTTCGCCTTCTCCCTTGTCTCGCCCCAGGCGAAATAGGCTCCGTAGTCCTCCGGGGTATTTGCCCCCACATTGCAGCATGCCCATTTTGTGCCTGAAGCGAGGCCAAGGTCGATGAGATGTGGGTGCTGGTCGTCGGGGCATTCCTTATAGGCTTTTTTCTCCTCACCGAACAAGACGATATGCACCAGCAGTTGCACATCGGAGATGGTCACAGCACCATCGCCGTTGATGTCGCCGAGCAATGTGGTCTGCGAATGACACACATCTGCCCACAGCCATAGGAAGAGGATGAGAATGAGCCGAGTTTTCATAGCAGATGGGATTTCCCGTTTGTGGTGAATATAAATACTCATGTCTTATACAGAGCATCTACTGATGCCCTTCATGCAAAAGTAGTCATTTTTTGTGAAAAGGCATCTTTTTCTGCGCCCTATTTGATTTTTTCCCCATAATTCGTTGTGGAATGTGGAATAATCCCTACTTTTGCACAACGAAGTCAAAACCATTGCAACATGTCAGACCAGTCTTCATTCGATGCTTCTGCCCTGAAAGCCCGTTTCAACCCGGAGGGCTCGATGCTCCGCCGCCACCAATTGCGGATGCTTGAGATGGTGGTGGAACTCGACCGTATCTGCCGCAAGCACGACATCCCTTACTTCCTCTATGGCGGCACATTGCTGGGGGCGTTCCGTCACAATGGCTTCATCCCCTGGGACGACGACCTCGACGTGGCTCTTATGCGAAAGGACTACCTGAGACTGTTGGAGGTACTTCCTGACGAACTGCCCGAGCATATCGCCCTTCAGACCAACGACACCGACCGCAACTATTTCTTCTTTATCGGGAAGCTCCGCGACCGCCATTCCCTGCTTGAGGAGATTCTCCCCTACGACGAGGTGTTCCGCGAGCGTGGCATCTACATCGACTTGTTCCCTTTAGACAGGATGCCCTTGTGGGCTCATCTTTTGTCGGAACCCCTCCAGGGACACACCTACAAGATTTTCCGCACGTCGAAAAACCGTGAGCGGGCGATGCGCAAAATCAGGCTCATCACATGGCTCAACCGCCACGTCACTTTCCCCATATTGCGGCTGGTGGGTCGTGCATCTTTCAGCTCGACCGTAACCTGCGACTACGGCATTCCCTACCATCTTATCTATCGGATGGAGGACATCTTCCCTCTCACGACGCATGAGTTCGAAGGTGTCGCCCTGTCGGTGCCCGGCAACAGCGATGAGATGCTCCGCAGAATGTATGGCGACTACATGCGCCTTCCCAACCTCGACCACCTCGACATCCATACAAAAAGACTGGTCATCGATGGCGAGGAAATGTGCGAACGTGGATGAAGGGGAGGGTTCTCGTGAACCCTTTTTCATCGACTGGGCAGCAATACTTCAAAAAACTTATTCTTCATCATATCTGCCCTCCGTGCTTCGACTTTACATAACAACAAGGTTGTGCTGACGGGCATTGTATTCCAATGATCCATCTGCCACCTTGAAATTCCTCAAGAAGTCTTGATATTGCGGCAGAGGTTTTTGAAGCACCCGAAGTGGTAGCGCAAAAACTTCATCTGGCTTGCTTGGTGTACCACCAACACCAAATACGATGATAACATCGATGTCCCGCTCATCTGAGAAGTGGTTGTAATCATCTATCTTTCTTTGGTCTACCCAAGAGAGGGCGGGCTTACCTTTGGATTCTATCCACGCTGAACGATATTTGCATTCAACTGCAAATTGCTCTCCTGTGGCTCTCTTCCTCAACACAAGGTCGGCATACTTGCTCCTTTCAGTTACGTGATGTCGGGAAGAATAATCATTCGCTTTCTCTACAAGGCTATAATCAGCAGTCGCAAACCGAGATATAACATAATCCTCGAATTGCTGTCCTTTCTTTTCGTTTTCAGAAAGAGAAGATTCTGGAGTGGAAATGGGTGATTCGGTGAGTAATTTATGATCATCAGGGGCATCACTATCGGATTTTGAACTGAAAAAGCCAAAAAGGCCGACGATTAATAAAACTATGCCGAGGACAACGAGAATAATTGACATATTCTTTTTCATGTAAGTTAAATAAGAGGTGTGTTGTTAAAATCTGAGTGCAAAAATAGATATTTTTTTCGAAACCACCTTCGCCATGACATAAATAATGAGACGAAATAAAAAAAATGAGAAAAAATTGAAATAAAATGTAAGGTAATGCCTGTTTTTGTACTCTTTTATCATGAAAGGGGTGCGGAAATGGCCCCGATGCACATAAAAACGGTAAAAAACGGCAGCAAGAAATCAATAGTTAGAAATCATTTGAACAACCAATCTTACACTATATCTATAATTATTTGTTTAACAATTTAAAGGTCTACTGAAATGGAAGAGAACTTTGAGATTTACAAGAAGTGGCTGTCAGAAAACGGCCTTATCTACAACGTTGATGAAGACGGAGACCTGCACTTCAAATACCAGATGTGCAACTTCTACATCATGAATCCCCACAACGACAAGCTGTTCTTGCAGGTGATGCTTCCCAACATCTGGTCGATTGACAGCGAGGAGGAGCGCACCAACGCACTTATCGTTGCCAACAAGCTGAACATGCAGCGCAAGGCACTGAAGGTGTTCATCACCCAAGAGAGCACCATTCTCACCGTGGAGATGTTCATCGACAACACGCCCGACGTGGAGGATTTCATGGAGCGCATCCTCAACATCCTCATTCAGGGCCGCGAGGGATTCGCCGAAGGCATGCGCGAACTGTCTTAGTTCCGGCAAAGGCAAGAAGCCCTTTCACACTTATCAAAAAACAGCCAGAGACACTCTGGCTGTTTTTTGATTTGAGATTTGAGGTTTGAGGTTTTGAATTAGTTTTTAAATTTTGAGCATTATCTTAAACCTCAAATCTCAAACCTTAAACCTAACAAACCTCAAATCTCAAATCTCAAACCTCAAATCTCAAACCTCAAATCTCAAACCTTAAACCTCAAATCTCAAACCTCAAATCTCAAACCTAAATGATGATTCTCACGAGTTCACTGACGTCGGATATAGTGATGGCATTGTCGCCGTTCATGTCGGCAATTTCCATCGGGATGTTCAGACTGAACTTGCCCAGCACGACACCCACCATCATCATGACGTCGGAGATGGATGCTATACCGTCCTGGTTCAAGTCTCCTTTCACCCCCGTCATCTCCTCGATTTTTTCGAAATCACACCAGTGCTCAGTTGCCTGATAAGCCTTCTTACATCCTTTAGGCACATAGAGCGTGGCACCGCAATAGCAGCTGAATGTTGATGCAGAAATAGGCATTGGCTGCGTCATTTTAGCCACGACAGTTTTCAAGTAACAGCCATAGAACGCTTTGTCGCCGATTTCCGACACATGTGCGGGGATGGTGACCGTTTTCAAGTCATAACAATAGGCGAATGCCATTTCTCCAATGCTCTTGACGCTCTCGGGTAAGGCCATGGTCTCCAGCCTTTCACAATTATAGAAAGCGCCGTTTCCGATGCCCGTCACGCTGTTGGGCACTTTCGATGCCTTGCAGCCGTACAACAGTACGTTTTCTTTCTTGTCGACGACGGCATTGCAGTTGTCGCGTGAGTCAAACACAGGATTATTGGCATCCACCTCGATGGAGACAAGATTGTCGCAGCCCCAGAACGGAGATTCATAAGTCGGAGTGTCAGAGATAAAGCCGCTGGTACCTTGGCCTATGTAGGTCACGCTTGCCGGTATCTTCAGCGCCTTCAGCGTGTTGCAGTCCTTGAAGGCATCGCAGGCAATGCCGGTCACCGTATTGGGGATGACCGTATTCTTGCAACCTTGAATCAGAGTGTTTCCAGATATGATGGCATTGCAATTGTCGCGTGAGTCAAACCAATCTCTACCGTCGACCTCGATTTTCTCCAGGTTGCTGCAACGCCCGGCTATGCTGCCGTAAATATACTTGACGGTACCTGGTATGTGAAGAGATGTTATTCCCGTGTTATAAAATGCATTTTCACCGATACTTTGCACGCAATTAAGATCAATGTCCTTCAGATTTGTACAATAATTGAAGACATAATCTCCTATGGTAGAGACCCTATCGGGAATACTAATACTCTCCAATTGGTAACATTCGTTAAAGGCATAATTGTCGATGCCCCTTATGTTGTCGGGCAAGGTGACAGACCTTATCGTTGAGTAGCTAAATGCCTCATAAGGGATGCTTGTCAATGCCGTGAAAAATTGCAGTTCGTTGAAGGTTGAGATATTTTGTTGATAAAAAGCCATTTCCAAATCATCCACGGCAGCGGCTTCCGCCATAGTGAACATCCCATTGCCATCGGTGTCCCATTTCTCGAGGCAGATTGCCTCCACGTTTTCGTCTTCAAACACTATGGGCTCACTGTCGATGATGCTCTTGAAGTCTTTCCAGTAAGGGGCATTCTTATATTTTTCCAAGCTGCCCTCGGGCACGATGAGGGTGGCAATGGACTCAGAGGGGCACAATTCTTCATAGACTGTGGGTGGATCCAAAGCCCTGATGTAGACATATTTGAGACGATAAATATTCCAGAAGGAACGGTTACTCATATAGGTAAGCGTTGATGGCAGGACAACGGTTCTCAGAGCAAAACAGCTACCGAAGGATTCACTTCCGATACGCTTCACGCCTTCTGGAATGACAATTTCCTGGAGTTTCTCGCAACGACTGAAAGCTTCACTGCCGATGTATCTCACGCTCGGCGGTATGACGATGGCTTCCAAATTCTTGCAATTGTAGAAGGCTTGATAGCCAATGCCCTTTGTCGTCTGAGGAATGACGGTGTTCTTGCATCCTACGAGCAGGCTGTCGTTGTCGGTCTTCAATATGGCGTTGCATTTATTGCGTGAGTCAAAATACGGATTGCCGCCAGCCACTTCTATCGAGGACAGTTGATCGCACCCTCTAAAGGGATTGTATGATATCTTGGATACACTTGCCGGAATATAGACAGACTCCAGAGCCGTGTTGGCGAATGCCCAATCACCGAGTTCCTTCAAACCTTTGGGAAGCACTATGGAAGACAAGGAACTACAGTCGGTGAACGCATCGCGGTCTATTGTAACCACTCCATCGGGGAGGTTAACGGTTTTGAGGGCTTGGCAGTTACGAAAAGCATCAATGTCGATTATTGTCACGCTTTGGGGAACAGTGATTTCCGTCAGGCCGGAACAAGCATAGAAGGCACTATTGCCTATGACCTTGATACCATCGGGTATCACAGTGTTCACACATCCTTTCACCAGCGTATTGGTCTTTGTCTCTATCAAGGCGTGGCAGTTGTTCCTTGAATCATAATTGGGATTGCCATCCTCCACCTGGATGTCCTCTATTGTCTCATTATTCCAGAAGGTACTGCTGGAGATACTCTCGACATTCTTGGGTATGAAAATATGTTTCAGGTTGCACCCTCGAAAAGCCTCATAACCGATTTTCCTTACGTTCTTAGGGATGATGACAGACGCCAAAGAGCATCCGGAGAAATCGTAGTTGCCAATCTCCGTAATACCTGTGAAATACTGCAGTTCATCGAATGAAGTGACAGCACTTTTATCCCGGAAAACGTTGTTGAGGCTTGTCACGCTGGCAGCCTCCTGCTTGCTCAGTTCGCCGTCGCCGTTGATGTCCCAATTCTCCACGCACAGGCTTCTTGCTTTGTCGCTTTCGAACGTGATGATGTCACCCTCAACGGGAGGCACCCCTACTGTCAACCTGGCGCTGCCGTTGGCAATGGCCACCGTGATGAACTTGTCGAAGTCGATGTTCTTCCGCCATTTCTCGGTTCCTGTCGCCCTGCTTAGTGGTACGAGAGTGTAGACGCCTTTCCCCAAGTCAGCCCCCAATGTGAGCGAGACGTTTACCTGCTTCGTCGCTCCGACAGCGAGGTTAAGGTTGCCGCTCACTTGCTTGACCACGCTCTGTAGCGTTCCATTTTTGTATAGGCCTATCGCCATTTCGAATGTGTTTGCCGCTCCTGTGAGGTTGGCGACCGTCATGGCGAGCGAGACAGGGATGCCATCTGCGGATGAAATGTCAACGACAGTGCTTCCCGTCAGTGCTATCTTTTTGTTGGTCAGCCGTGGAAAAGCGCCATTGGGCACCAAGCCGAAAACAGCGCACTGCGTTTCATTAAATCCGTTCATGGTCTCAGTACCTTGTTCCGTGGCTGAGAGCAGGTAAAAGGCGTCCTCGTGGCCGTCCCATCCCCAATTGACGTGGACATACCCCTTCCCGTCATGGCCGTCGACGACAAAGGCATGACTGGATGCCGTATAGAAAATGGGATTCCCTTTCTCAAGCTCGTCACAAATCATCGTCTCCCATTCAGAATCCGTGAAATCGTATCTTACTTTGTAGTCTGCACCATCGTCGTAATCGAAATAGTTGGCAAGGACGATGGGGGCCTTTCTGGCATGAACCCCTGATGAATATACGCCATATTGCATTTGTAAAGCAGTGCCACAATAACGCATCAGGTCTGCCACCGCCTGCATTTGGGTTTCTGTGGCAGAACTATCATATTCATCGAGCATGTTGTCCCAGTCTATGGGCGCACCCTTCTCCACACTCTTCACTACTATCGTCCCGTTGTTGCAAGTGTAGTTTGGCAATGCCGCCAACACCTCTCGAGTGGAGTTGTTCCTATGGTAGTACATCACCTGCGCCATGGCCGTGGCCACACATCCAGTGAGGCACCTTTTGTTTTCGGCGGGGTCTATCGGGCAATTGTTGTTGTAGGGCCATTCTTGTCCCCACTTAGTTGTAAGCAAAGGGTTTACAGGTGTGCGCGAAGTGGCCACCCGCCGGGCATGAGCCTTGCCTGTGCCGCTGCCGTTCTTGTCAAGTTCTCGGATTTGCCCTTCATATAAACTAAGCCAGTACCTCACGTTGTCGGGCAGGTGATCGAGGTCCATGTTTCCTTTATCGGAGTAGCCGAGGATGGCAGGTGTGCGGTCGTCGCCCGATGCGATGACGAAGCCGCCTTCATCCCCTACATTAAAGACGTAGTAGGGAGCTTGTTCTTGGTCGGCGTTGACCGAGGGGGCACGTTTCATTGGTTTCTGTTGCAGGTTGATGCCCTTCTCCTGGAGGAAGGCCTGGGCGTTCTTCAAGGCCTGCGCGCTGCCGATAGGTCCTGCGAGGCACACTTGTGCGAAAAGCAATGCCATGGCGGAAGTCAAAAGGCGAAATGAATGCTTCATAGTTTTTTAGTTTTTATGTTGTCTGTTGATTTTGCAAAATTAGGAAAAATAACGTAAACTGAGAGTTTTCAATCTATTATTTTTCAAAAATCTTTTGCCTGTTCATGCTTGCCGACTCATTATGCCTATATTAGCAGTGCAAACCGTAGGAGGTCGGGCTCTCCGAGCACGACAAAGGTTGCCTTGACGAAAAATGAACCAAGCAGTTCAATTCAATTCTACATAAAACTTTTCTTTGCAGAACAAGTATTTGCTGATATGCAAGCGGTCGCACAGCCAAGCACTGGCGAGACAGCAAATGACGACAAAGCCCAATGCGAAAACAGCAAAACAAATAGCCGATGGGTCAAAACTGAAAAAGGGTGTCGCCATTTTTGTGGCAACCGTAAATATCGGCGAGAAAACGACTATGGCCAATGAGTTTTTACCCAAATAAAGCAACAATTTCCTGAGTTTTTCAGGACAATAGGAATAGGCAAAGAGTAGGAAGCTAATTACGAGTAAAGTGATGGCGATACCTGCCAAGGAACCATTGTGGTAATTGTCGGTAGAAGAGAACAAAACACATAATGGCAGTATGGCAAAAAAAGAGGGAGGTATCATCTCCATGAAAGACTTTCCACATCTCAAAATATAAACACCTATGAGAAAATAGACGACATTCGCCCAATTCAGTCCATAGATGACAAGCGACAGCCCATAGAGTATCAGACCCATGAGAATCAAGCCCGATATGTTGCTGAGTTTAAGGATCTTGAAAACCAAGTAATAGACAAAAATACAGATGATAAGCGTATGGAGATACCAATAAGGACCTGATGGCTGCTCAGCGATTCTATCAATAAAATTCCACACCGTAAGATGGTCTATTGCATTTGTCGTATGCATGACTTTTCCAAGGAAGTACAGCATCAGGACATAAAAAGCTTCAAAAACGATGTAGGGAATGACGAGCCGCAACAATCCATGACCAAAGGCTCTCCAGTCTTTCTCAATATTGGCCAAGTAGCCCGAAATAATCAAAAAAGCTGACATATGGAAAGTATATACCGCCGCACGAAGCACCGGATAAGTATTTTCAATCAACGCCAGATGGAATAAAACCATCAGCAAGATGAAAATGCCTTTCAAATAGTCTAACTGGAGAATTCTCTCTTTCATACAACAAGATTATTACGCTCCTCCTTTTGTCCACAGTGCCGTACACGACCTATCAGGTGTTGATGTCAAATATGAGGACTTAGAAGGCCAAGGCATCACTAAGGATATGAGAGGCTGTCAAAAACCTTTCGCATTTTACGACAGTCCTCAGATAGTATGCAACGGACGCCGTCTCGTATGGGCTACCAAGTCCTTTTCATGAAGACGTCGAAAGTCACATTTTCCTTGAAGAAAGTGACTGTACCGCCAAGTTCATTGTCGGCCATCTTCGTGACGACGAAGCGCAAGTGGGGCTTACCGTCAACAGAGCAGTTGACAGTTTTCTTGTCGACAGTATATACGCCTTCATACCTCACCTCTTTCCTGTTGTTCAGGTCGGTCTGATTGATGTATTCCCACGACTTGAATTTACGCTCGTTGCTGTCTGATTTCTTGTCGAAGAACTCCAGCAAGAATTCTTTGCCATCAATACCGGGTGTTTCCGACCAAGTGCCATCGGCTTTCTTCACCTTGTAGGAATACCATTTCCCGACACCTATGATATAGTCACGTGTCGAATAACTCTCATCATCGTCGTCATCATCCTTCGAGGTGCAACCAGTAATGGTGAAGCAAAGGACACAAGCCAGTAGCAGCATCCACAAAACTCTAATTTCTGAAATCCGTTTCATTGTCTGTCTTTTTTAGTTTTCATTTTTAATCCGCTCCCTTGCAACCTGAACATTTCATAAGAAATGAAAAGATAAGGTGGGTTCTATTAATTATGTCGAGGCGATTTTCGACTTTTAGTCGAGGGCAAAGTGTAAGCTGAAGAGGGAGTGTAGCGGGCTACACGACCGATGAGGCTTGACACTTTGCACCGAATAAAAGCGAAAAGTGACCGAAATGTAATGTATAGAAATGCCACCTCATAAAAATCAGAATTAATAGAACACACCATAAGGAAGTTTTTTGCGTTTTCCTTGTTCATTGGAATGAAAAGAGTTGTTTTGCCGTGATAGCAAACAACCCCTTCGTGTGCAAAAGTAGTCATTTTGCAGTTTGCAGCCAAGAAAAGGCAGAAAAAATTCATTTCCTGCCATAAAAATGAGGATTAATGAATAAAGCCCACATCCACTCAAAAATGCTGAATAATTCGCATAAAATCAGAATAGTTCGCATAAAATATGTATCTTTGTTGCCGAAACAAGCAGAAAACTCATGAACAAGCACCACCCATTCTTTCTTAGAATATGTTCAGTCGCCCTTGCCATTATGACATTTGCTGTTGCCCAAGCGTTTTGTCCCAACGAAAAGGCCCTGGATGAAGAGTTGATGACCGGCGACAGCATTGACGTAGAAGGCTACATGGACTTCCTATACTGCAGCATGGCCCTCCCCGACCGTTACGATTACAGCAAGGATTTTTACCGGCGCAATGTAATGGCAGCCATGAAGTCGCGAAAGGAGATGCCCTGGGGTGCGAGGATTCCCGAAAGGGAGTTCCGGCATTTCGTCCTGCCCATCAGGGTGAACAATGAAAATATGGACGACAGCCGCATGGTTTTTTACGATGAGCTGCGCCAGCGCGTGTCAGGTCTGTCGATGCACGACGCGATACTTGAGGTCAACCATTGGTGCCACGAGAAGGCCACCTATCGCCCGAGCGACGCCCGCACAAGCAGTCCGCTCGCCACCGTCAAGACAGCCTACGGGCGCTGTGGCGAGGAAAGCACCCTCTTGGTAGCCGCCCTGCGGTCGGTATGCATCCCTGCCCGGCAAGTATACACCCCCCGATGGGCACACACCGACGACAACCATGCCTGGGTGGAGGCCTGGGCCGACGGACAATGGTACTTCCTCGGGGCCTGTGAGCCAGAACCCGTGCTCAACTTAGGGTGGTTTAATGAGAGCGCTTCGCGTGGCATGCTCATGCACACGAAGGTGTTTGGCGACTACGACGGACCGGAGGAGGTAATGAGCCAGACCCCCTGTTACACCGAAATCAATGTGGTAGACCACTATGCCCCCGTGTCACAGATGGATGTGGCTGTGGTGGATGCCAATGGCCATGCCGTGGCAGGAGCTTTGGTGGAATTCAAACTATACAATTATGCCGAATTCTACACCGTAGCACAGAAGACCACCGACACAAGCGGGCACACACAGCTGACTGCAGGACTGGGCGATATGCTGCTATGGGTGACAAAGGACGGCATGGCTACCTTCAAGAAAGTGAGTTTTGGGAAACAGCGTCAGGTGACCATCGTCCTGGACGACAGGCCGCTTCCTCCCTTTACAGAGATAGACATCGTTCCCCCGCCCGTCAGTGCCACCTTGCCTGTGGTCACACCGGGGCAACGTGCCGAGAACAATCGGCGCCTGGCCCAGGAGGACAGCATCCGCCAGCGGTATGAACAGACCATGCCCCATGAGGCATGGAGAGGCAACCATGAAGTCATACAACGGTTTCTCGACGAGGCGAAGAACCCGCAGATGGCCCGCCGGCTGCTGGAAGTCATCTCCCCGAAAGACCTGCGCGACATCACGCTCGAGGTGCTGAAAGACAATGAAGTGACCGTTGTGGACACGACGGAAATCTTTGGCAAGTATCTGCTCAATCCTCGCGTGGAAAACGAATGGCTCACTCCATACAAAGCCTTTTTCAGGCAACAATTCCAGGGCGTGCTGAGAAATCCTCGCGACCTTGTCAAATGGTGTACAGACCACCTGCTCATCGACAGCGTTCACAATCCTCAACAACTGCGGATGCGCCCCATGAGCGTCTACGAGAGTAAGGTGACCGACGAACTGGGGCGCAAGATTTTCTTCGTGAGCGTGGCTCGCAGTCTGGGGTGGCCATCGCGCATCAACGAGGTCGATGGCACTTTGCAATATGATGAGCATGGGGTCTGGCAGGATGTGAATTTCCAGGCACAACAGCTCGCAGCGGCTCTTCCTCCAGCGACACTGGTACTTCGGTACAATCCCGTGGAATACTACGACGACCCCAAATACTATATCCATTTCACACTGAGCAAGTTGGAGAACGGACGACCCCAATTGCTCACTTATCCCGAGGATGCCACCTGGCGTGGCTATTTCAGCGAGGGGGTGAAGGTGACACGCTCAGGCGACAATGACGAGTATCTGCTGACAACAGGCACCCGCATGGCCAGCGGGAAGGTGCTCGCCACTATCCAGCGTATCACGATTCCCCACGATGAGACGAGCAGCGAGGTGACCTTCACCATGCGCGAGGACAAACAAAACGTACAGGTCATCGGGAGCTTCAATGCAGAGAACAAATACCGCGAGTTGGAAGAGGCCTCCGAACCCAAAACACTGCTGAGCACCACCGGACGTGGATACAATGTGCTTGGCATCATAGCGCCGGGCCACGAACCCACCAACCATGCCCTGAGAGACATTTGCGCCTCGAAGGAGGAATGGGAGAAATGGGGACGCAAGGTGATGCTTCTTTTTGAAAACGACGAAGAGGCGCAACGTTTCAATTTCCAAGAATTTTCACAGATGCCCGCCACCGTGCAGTGGGGCTTCGACGTGGACGGGAAATGCCTGAAGGAAATCAGTGAGCAGATGAACCTCCCCTCGCCGATGCTGCCGGTGTTTATTATCTACGATTCGTTCAACCGTGTGGTTTTTGCACAGCAAGGCTACACCATCAATCTGGCGGAACAACTGCTCAAGGTGATTAAGAAGCTTAACGACTTACAGTTGTTCAAAGCATCAATGATTTTCTTCACTGTCACACTGTTGGTGACACCTGATGAGGAAGAAGCTGACCCATGGATTTCGGACACCTCCGTCTGCTCGACAATCTGGCGCACATTGTTTTCGTTCACGCCACCTCCAGGCATGACAATGATTCGCCCTGCCGCCAGCGCGTGAAGCCGGCGCAGGAGCGGGATACCTTCCACGGCTGTCGGCCGCTGTCCCGATGTAAGCAGGCGGCTGCATCCCAGGTCTATGACCTGTTCAAGCCCCGCCACCGGGTCGCGGCAGACATCGAAAGCACGGTGGAAAGTCACGGGTTTCCCACAGGCCGCCTTGACAAGTCGCCGCATGGTGGCCATGTCGATGTCGCCATTGGGCAACAGGGCACCGCATACGAACCCATCGACAAAGGGCTGGGCCTCAGCCATGTCGCGCTCCATCACGGCTATCTCGTCCTCCTGATAGACGAAGTCGCCCTCACGTGGCCTGACAAGCAGGTGAATGGTGAGATATGGAGCACTGTGCCTGACGGCCTTAATCATGCCTATCGAAGGGGTCAGCCCGCCAAGAGGGAGTGCGGAGCATAGTTCGATACGTTGCGCACCGCCCCCGGCGGCTTGTTCCACACTCTTCATATTGGCAGTACATGCCTCAAACAAATATTTCATATTGTAGCTGATGGTCAAAAAGTGTGGCAAAGGTAGCAAAAACCCGACAATCCTACAAATTTTCAGCGAAGACACCAACCGGGCCATAGACGAGATGCCGTTGGGGACGTGGCTATAACACATTTTCCGCAGAAAATATTCCTCTATAACTAAAAATATTAGTACCTTTGCACCTGCAAATTGAACAAGGAAGAGGTTCTGCGGGAAGGGCTGACATACGCCCCGTCCCTAATGCGGTTTCCCTCTTATTGTGTCATTGCATCATGATTGGCCACACAGTCTCCCTGTTTTCTTATCGATTCAGGGATTGGAGATGTATGATATGTATTAATAGTAAGAGGGAAACAACGAACTGGTGTCATGGTGTTATCCAAGAGTAAGAAACAAGCATCCGTTCTATACGTCTGTACCATCCTGGGAACAGCGGTGGGACTTTTGGTGTCTGTACTCAACACCCGGAGTCTGCTTACTACGGACTATGGTGATGTGAGATACGTCAACAACCTCATCGCCTTTTTCTCGGGCATCCTTCTTTTCGGTTTCTTCGTTTCCGGCAGCCGCCTTCTTGCTCTCTCGAAGGGCGAGACAGAGACACGTGAGATGAAGGGTGTGCTGGTGGCCATTCTCCTTGCCACCTACCTCATCATGTGCCTCATCATGGCAATGAGCGGTCTGGTCCATCACTTCGTCCTGCACAAGGAGTTCAGCCATCTGTTCTATGTGGTCATCCCCGTATGCGGTTCGGTCATCTGCCTCAACTACCTGAACACCACCTCACAAGGCGACAACAGCATCTACACCATTGCTGCTGGCCGCCTGCTGCCCTCGGTGGTCTATCTTGTTGTGGCCTACCTCATCTACCATTACTATGGTGCCTCGAGCAAGAAGATGCTCCTCCTGCAGAACGGCATCTCGATGGTGCTGCTGCTGGCACTTATCTTTTCCACCCGCCCCAAGTTCACCCATCTCCGATCCTCCTTCTGCAAGCTCCGCGAGGAGAACAAGCGCTACGGTCTCCAAGTCTACATCGGGTCGTTGGCCAATGTCTCGGTGCAGTATGTGGCAGGCATCTCGTTAGGCCTTTTCGGCGCTGACAACTCCAACGTAGGTTTCTACACGCTGGCACTCACCGTATCCATGCCGCTGTCGATGCTTCCCCAGATCATTGGCACCACATACTTCAAGCAATTCGCCACCTCCCCGTCGATAGCCCCCACCCTGCTGCGCACTACAGGAGTGCTGACGGTGGTGTCGCTGATCATCTTCGTCCTCCTCATCCACCCCGTGGTCAGGCTGCTCTATCCAGCCACCTACGGCAGCATCGCTCTTTATGCCTCATTTCTTGCCATCGCTTGCATGTTCCAGGGCTTGGGCGACGTGTTCAACCGTTTCCTGGGTGCCCACGGCAAGGGGACCTATTTACGCGACGGAGCGTTCATCTCCGGCGGTGTGGCCCTGCTGGGCTATATCGTGGCCGTCTATTTCTGGGGCATCAGCGGCGCCATCATCACGCGCATATCCAGTTCGCTGGTCTATTTCGCCTGCATGGTGTATTTCTACCGGAAATTCATCGATGCCCCCAAAGACACTCCTTCTGTAGGAAAATGAAAATATATCTGATAACCGACAAGCCCTACCCCAACGGCATGGCCGCCACCAACAGGGTGAAATGCTATGCCAAAACCATTATACATGGTGGCAATGATTGCGAAGTCATCATTTTCACCCGCACCGAACGTCATGGTGTGACCCCATGGAACACCGTGGGGAGCGGTACCTCAGAGGGCGTGCCCTTCAGGTATATCGGTGGCACACCTTTGCGCCATGGCAACCCGCTACTAAGGAAGTACCACGACTGGCACGACGTCTATTTGCTCAAAAAGCATCTGAAGTCACATCTTCGTCCTGGCGACGTCATCCTGACCTACTGCGACAAGAGAGTGAAGCTTGTCAACCAGTTGGCCGACTTTGCCCATCGTCAGGGAGCAAAGATCGTGCGCGACCTCTGCGAACTTCCTTTTGGCACCTCCAACGAAACGCCCCAAAACATATCTGGCCGCGAAGCAGCCTTTCACACCCAATTCCCCCGTCTTGACGGTATCATCAGCATCTCCGACACCTTGATGGAGTTGGCAAGACGTTATGCCAGCCCTTCTTGCAAACACATCAAGATTCCCATCCTTGTTGATTTTCCCAAATACGAATTGCCCGACCTATCGGATGAGGCCGAAGAGCCCTACATCTTCCATGCCGGCACCCTCACCGAACAGAAAGACGGCATTCTGGGGCTGTTGGAGGGCTTTGCCATCGCCCGCCAGCGCTATGGCAAACCATTCCGCTTCCTTTCCACCGGCCAGTTGGAAAAGTCATCGCAATGCGAGGCCCTGAAAGCCATCATCAACCGCTATGGCATAGAAGACGATGTGGTGTTCCTGGGATACCTTTCCGAGGATGAGTTACGCGACCGCCTCAGCCATGCCTCCATGGTGATTATCAACAAAGCGCCCACCCAGCAAAACCGCTACTGCTTCGCCACGAAGACGGCGGAATACCTTGCTGCATCCAAGCCCCTCATCACCACCCGTGTGGGTGAGGCGACAAACTGGCTTGTCGATGGTCAATCGGCCTTCATGGTCGACCATTCCTCGCCGGGGCAGATTGCCGATGCCATCATCGCCTTGCTCAACGACCCACAGCTCCGCAAGAAGATAGGAGCCGGAGGGAAGCAGTTGTGCAAGGAGGCATTCGACTACACCAACTACGGCGAGACGCTATCAAAATACTTCCAAACCCTATGAAGGGGAAATAATTATTATATGACAAAAGCGACGCAAGCTCTACATTTGCCGATATCATGGTCATCTATAGGATGGACAGCCATCCTCGTGGCTGTGGTGTGGATGTTCGCATCCTGCGACAAAGACGAGGACGCCGACCCCATACTGACCTTCGTCGGTGACTCCGAAGTGGAACTGTGGGACACCAAGTTTTTCTTCCCAAGCTACAACACCACCAACAAGGGGAAATCGGGGGCAGTACTGGCAGACATAGAAAAACTGGAGAACATTGCCCAAGGGACATACGCCATTGTCATCCTGGGCACGAACGACATACCCCATCTGTCATCGGAAACGATAGCCGACTATGCCGAGAGATATGTCATGGCCTTGGAAAGACTCAACGGCATCCGCACCTTCGTCTTCTCCATCTTCCCCCGTGGCTTCGAAGGTGAAAAGTCAGAGGCGAACCGCCTCATCCGACAGCTGAATACCGTCGTCGAGCAAAAATGTCTTTCCCGCAGTTCCTTCACCTACATCGATGTGTATGCAGCCCTCGAAAAAGGCGACGGCATCAACCCAGAATACAGTTTCGACGGTCTGCATCTGAGCAAGCAGGGCTACGAGCTCATCACCGGGGAACTGAAAAAAAAGATTTAAAATGAGAAGAGTCATCCTGTCATTCATAGCTCTATTTTGTTTCACCCTGTCGTGGGCCCAGATTGTTGTGGGCTCACGCGACAACCAGTACGTTTACGGTGAATATCAGTACAAAGGATGGTCTGTGAAACTCGAGGAAAGCGTCTATGCCGAGAAGATAGGGCACCAATATCTGAGACTCTATGCTGGATATGCTTACCATGCCCCACAGTGGTCACTGTCTGCCCAGCCCTATTTCGGTGCATCCTACAATGGCAACTATTGCAGTCTGGGAGGCTATCTCACCGGCAAGTATCATCTGCTGGACAAATATCACTTCAAGGCCATCCTCAATCCTCATTATGATTCCGGCTACAAGTACGAGACGAATTATCTCATTGGTATGGGGATGGACCTCAGCAGTCAGATAGGCATCAAGTTGGAATACCAGGAAATGCCCATCTACCGCATGAAGGAAAAGAGAATGAAAGGTGGCTTTATCTTCAAGACGGGCAACCTCAGCGTCAGTCCCCAAATATCCGTTCCCACAGAGGGAGCGACAAAAAACATCCGGTGTATAGTTGACTTCCGCTACAGCTTTCCCCAATAACATCATACGGCTGAGCCACTCCATCAAACATAGAACTACAACACGCTATAAGAACCTATAATGACAACTGTCAGCAACAAAAAGAAGAGAACCAATAATCTCTTTGAATACATTTACATGGTCATCATGGTCATTTACATGGGCCAGATGACCCCTGTCACCAGCCGCATGGTTTCTTCAATCAGTGGCAACCTCTTTCCATTCCTTCTACCTATCGTCGCCTCCGTCTTTCTTTGGCTTCGACGGCCAGTTTCCTTCTTCCACCGCTCTTTTTGGATTGTCATCGGTTTATTCTTCTTCTGGGCCACACTTGTCATCAATTACTATGACAGTTATAAAAACGAAGACCTGTCGTACTATTTCTTCCTCTTCTACTCCATCGTCATAGCCTACCTTCATGTCCAATGCTTGGGCAAGAAGTTTCTTCCCCTATATGAGAACGTTGTAGTGATTCTCGCCATCATCTCCCTTGTCTTCTGGATTTGGGCTGTTGTTTACCCCACTTCGGCATCTTTTTTCAAGCAATTTGAGCCCACTCGCTACGGCAACAACGTCTACTTCATCTTCAACTGGATGGACCCCACGAAAGACCAAAACTACCAAGGTCTGCTGCGCAACTCCGGTTTCTCATGGGAGCCTGGCCGCTACTCCATCATCCTCGTGCTTGCCCTGCTTTGCAACATTGCCAGAAACGGAGTCAAGGTGTTCAATTTCAACACGATCATTCTGCTCATTGCCATCGGTTCCACACTCTCCACCACAGGCTATACAGCAGCCATCATACTCTATATCGTCTCATTCGTCCACCATGTCTCGTTCAAGAAGAGTCTTTTGTTTTTCATCTTCTTCATACCATCTATAGTGATGATTTCCCGACTGGGCTTCATGCGTGATAAGATAGAGGAGCAGATACAGGTGGAGACCGACTTGCATCAATTGGAAAAATCATTCAAATACAACAACGAGACCACCGACGAGGGTGAATACGTGGGTTCGCTCAACCGTTTTTCCGCCATCTATTTCGAATGGGAGAACATGAAGGAGCACCCCCTTTTAGGCTATGGACGAAACCCCACAAACAGCTATTTCTACAAGAATGTGAGTACCAACTTCGTTCTCACTGGTGGTTTGGTGAAGATTCTGAGTCAACATGGAGTCATTTTTGGCATCATCATCTATCTCATGCTTCTATTCAGTTCTTTTACCCTGTCGCGTGATTTTGATGAGTTGTCGCCCTTTGCGCTCTTTCTCACCTTTATACTTTTCAGCGTATCCTATAGCATCTTCACCACTCCCATCTTCACTGCATTCTGGTTCTATGGCCCGTTTAGGCGGCGTGCGGAAAAGACTGACAAGAAGGAGCGCCATAAAGCAACCTTGGAAGAACTCCTCAAGAAGGAACGGGCCAACTACCAGTTTACACCATAGTCATTCCCTCTCGCTTGGAATTGTCATTTAAGCCATTGTCAAGCCATAAGCTGTTTCACATCAAAACCATCCATCATGCAGAATAAAAGAAGCTTCTGGTACAGATACACAGACAAGATACTGAAGCATGCATTTTTCTTGCCCAATATCTTAAGGACTCGCCTGTTGTTTCGTTTCAGGCATGGCTACTCCCTCAATCTTGAGCATCCCCGCACCTACAATGAGAAACTGCAATGGCTGAAGATACACGACAGGCACAAGGAATACACAGATATGGTGGATAAGATAGAAGCAAAAAAGTATGTTGCTTCCATCATCGGTGAAGAATATATCATCCCTACTATCGCTATATATAACAGCGAAAAGGAAATAGACTTTGACCAGCTGCCAGAAAAATTTGTCATGAAATGCACTCACGACAGTGGTGGCCTTGTGGTGTGTACAGACAAATCCAAGCTCAACAAAGAGGACACCATAAGAAAGATGCGCAAAGGTCTCCGCACCAATTATTCCAAATACAACATGGAATATCCCTACGACGATGTCGTCCCCAGAATTATAGTCGAGCCCCTTCTGGTGGATGAGAGCGGCTATGAACTGAAAGACTATAAGTTTTTCTGTTTCAACGGCACCGCCAAATGTCTGTTTGTGGCGACAGACAGGCCCAATGACACGAAGTTCGATTTTTTCGATTTGGAATGGAACCATCTTCCCATCATCAACGGGCATCCCAACAGCCCCAACCCCATTCCTCGCCCACAAAACTTTGAGAAAATGGTTGAGATTGCTGAGAAATTGTCATCGGGCATTCCACATGTCCGTGTTGACCTATACAACATTGGCGGCAAGATATATTTTGGCGAACTGACTTTTTTCCATTGGAGCGGTATGACCAGAATAGAACCTCTGGAATGGGATTACAAGTTAGGGGAAATGCTCATTCTCCCTCAAGCCGAATCATGAAGACTCTTACCAAGGTTCTTTTCATCTTGCCATCCAGCATAGGCGGAGCAGAAAGAGTAACCGTCACGATAGCGAAGTTTCTCGACAGGGAGCGCTACGACGTGAAGTTTGTCGTCCTGGCTTCCACAAAGGGAGAGATGCAAAGTCTGATACCAACGGGGTATGATGTGACTTATGTGCGGTTACTCAATATCTGGGACTTCACCGTCAGCCGTCTGACTCGCCTTTTCCGCAAGGAGCACCCACAATATGTGTTCTCATCGCTGAGATACATCAATGTGAGGGTAATAGCCGCAGCCCGGCTTGCCGGAGGTGTGAAAGCCATCGTCAGGAATGACAATGGACTGCAGACTGCCCGATGGGACAACAAACTGCTGATGCGCCTGACCTATCGCTACGCCCACCTGATCATCGCCCAGCAAGAAGAGATGCGCCAGGAACTCATCGACGTGATGCATCTCGACCCTGAAAAGATTGTCGCCATCGCCAACCCCCTCAACACCGACATCATCGACAAGAAATCGCAGGAGCCTTCGCCCTACCCCACAGCACACCAGGTGAACTATCTGTGGGCGGCACGTTTTTTCTACAACAAGGGGCAGGATTTGCTGTGCCGTGCGTTCCGGATTGTAAGTGAGCGCCAGCCTGCCGCCCACCTCTATCTCCTTGGGCGCTACGACACTGGCGACCCCTATTACCAACAGGTGCGACAATACGTGGAGACGAACCATCTTGAGGAGAGGGTGCATTTCATGGGCGAGGAGCCCAATCCTTTCAAATACATGCGCCACTGCGACTGTTTTGTCATGCCCTCACGCTATGAGGGTCTGCCCAACGCTTTGGTAGAAGCCATGTACCTCGGCCGGCCTGTGGTGGCCACCCGCTGCATCCCCATGATATCACGCATTGTGAGCGACCATTACAATGGCATACTGGTCGACCCCGACGAAGAACAGCAAATGGCGGAAGCCATGCTCTCCGCACCCTCGCTCCATGACTTCGAGATGACCTATCATCCCTCACGTCCCGAAGATTTCATCCGACTGTTTCCCCAAGAGTCCTGATTACCACCAACGTCATGCCAAGGAAATGAAAAGAGCCTTAGTTTACATACAAGTTGCCATCGTGATGTTGCAGCTTTCCTGCTCCAACCATTCATGCATCACGGATAATGAGCAATTAGGCAATCTTGCCTCATTCATCGACACCACTGCCACCTACCAATATCCCTCCTATCTTGTAGGTGAGTATCAAAAGACCTTGGCCGACATTCGTGTTTCCAGCACCCCCGAGAGTGCCATCATCCTCTTTGCCACCGACTTGCACTACAGCTACCTCGGAAGCGACTATTACGAATATGAGTTGATGAATGGCATCAACAACATGTTCCACACCATCCAGAGGATGAGCCTGGACCTCTCGCCCGACCTTTGCGTCTATGGTGGCGACTATGTGCAGTTGCCCCTGCCGGAAGAAGGACTGACAAAGGAAATGGGCTTTAGGACACTCGACTACCAATCACAGCAGATGCAGAGGATAGGCATCCCCCAGTTCCTCGTCATTGGCAATCACGAGACACATTATTCGGGCAATGCCAACTCGGTAGGCATGACCGAAGACGAGTTTTACGAATACATACAGCGCCAGTATGTGGACAACGGCACAGTAAGGCTTGCAGGTACGAGCAAGAAACTGTTCTATCGTGATGACGCGAAAACAAAAATAAGATATCTGTTTATCAGTACCCCGGACCAAAATTTCCTGCCCCTGTACAATGACCTGACGACGGTTTGCGAAAACGCCCCCGAAGATTATTCGCTTATGGTTTTCAACCATTTCGCTAACTATCGAGAGGAGGGCCAAACAAAGGTGTATGACACAGTGGAAAAATGCATCGACCACATCAAGCAGACAGGAAAAGAACTGATAGCATGGGTGGGCGGCCACAATCATGCCGACATGAGCAGCGTGCACAACGGCACACTGGTCGTATCCTGCCTGCAAAGCGGATACCTCACCTCAAAGATATCGGAGGATGGGATGAAATACGAGCACAGGACCAACCACTGCACCGAGAGCGCACTATCCGCCATCACCATCCGCAAAGACCTGGGTAAGATTTATATCAAGAGGATGGGACTCGGGCGCGACAGGGAATTCAACTACAACACGAATAGCGGTGCCATCGGCTTGACCCAATGGACAGACTGACGACATTATGAAGATACTGATAGCCAACAAGTTCTATTACCGCCGTGGCGGAGACTGCATCTATGCCATCAACTTGGAGAAGTTGCTCAAGACTCACGGTCACGAAGTGGCTGTTTTTGCCATGAGCCATCCCGACAACCTGCCAACGCCATGGAGCAAATACTTTCCCAGCGAGGTGGCCTTCCGCCCAGGAAAAGGATTGCTGAAGGCGATGTTCCGCCCTTTCGGCACCCAGGAAGTCCGGACGCGTTTTACCCAACTGCTCGACGATTTCCACCCCGACCTCGTACATCTCAACAACATTCACTCGCAGCTTTCGCCCGTGATAGGGCAAATCGCTCATGAGCGGGGTATCAAGGTGGTATGGACGCTGCATGACTACAAACTGCTTTGTCCCCGTTACGACTGTATGCTGCACGACAGCGAGCCCTGCGATGCATGCTTCACCGACAAGCGGCAGTGTCTTCGCAACAAATGCATGAAAGCATCGCTCCTTGCCAGTTATATCGGCTATAAAGAAGCCTTGAAATGGAACAGAGAATTGCTTTCCTCGTTCACCGACAAGTTCATCTGCCCCAGTCAGTTCATGGCCGACAGCATGATTAAGGGAGGTTTTGCCGAACAGAAGATTCACCCGCTATGCAATTTCATCGACGTGTCGCAATGTCAACGAACAGACTACACGAAGAAAAACTATTATTGCTATTTCGGTAGGCTCAGCCATGAGAAAGGCACCCAGACCCTGATTGAAGCAGCCAATCAGTTGGATTATCCACTGATGGTCATCGGCGACGGACCTTTAAGGAAGGAACTGGAACAGCAAAGCAAGTCCCACATCACCTTTGTGGGCAGGAAAGACTGGGCAGAACTGAAAGAACTTGTAGGTCAAGCCCGTTTCAGCGTGATTCCATCAGAATGGTACGAGAACAATCCCTTGTCGGTGATAGAGTCACTATGCCTTGGGACCCCTGTCGTTGGAGCCCGCATCGGTGGGATTCCCGAACTGATAGCCTCTGGTGTCAACGGCATGACATTCACACCCAAGTCGGCCCTTGACTTGAAAGAGAAGATAAAAATGATGTGGTCGATGCCGTTCGATTACCAGACGATGGCCCAACAAGCTCAGTACAACTTCGATTCGAAACATTATTACGACAATCTCCTATCCATCTATCAAAATTAACCCCAACACTGTCTTCTACATGAAAAATCCCCGCTTTTTCTTACCCCTCCTTCTGGCCATCTGCTTTTTCAGCTGCCAGACGAATGCCGCCACCAAGATTTATGTGTCGTCGAGTGAGGGCAATGACCGCAACAGCGGCACCTCCGCCCTGTCGCCCCTGAAGACCTTGAGCTATGCCCTGAAAAAAGGAGATGAAATCTATCTGAAAAGAGGCGACATCTTCTACGGCAATATAGAGCTGACCAACAAGAGCCTTTATGCCTATGGCACAGGTGCCCGCCCCATCCTTTCCGGTTTCAAGCGCCCCGTGAAGCCCAAATGGAAGAAAAAGAAGCGCAACGTATGGAGGATAGACCTCAGTGCCGACAATTTCTCGGGTGTTGACACCCAAGGGTCGTCAAGACTCAACAACATCGGCTGTATCTATGAATACGACAAGGGACTCATACGTGGACGCAAAGTGGAACATCTGAATGACCTCAAAGAAGACTGGGATTTCTGGCAAGACCTTTCCAAAGCCAACGACCCCAAACAGTTTGACGACCTATACCTTTATAGTAAAAAGAACCCCAACAATCTCAATCTGGAGTTCTCCATAGGTGTCAGTGGTGTGACGATGAAAAACGCCACCATCGACGGGATAGAAATTCGTGGATTTGGTCGACACGGCATAGCCGCCCATTCCCATACAGTCATCCGAAATTGCCGTATCGATGCCATCGGAGGCACCGTGCAGGTCGACTATCCCCGATTTACATGTTTAGGCAACGGCATTGAGTTCTGGGTTGCAAGCAAAGAAGGAATAGAAGACGGCCTGGTGGAGGGTTGTTGGGTGAGCCGTTGCTATGACTGCGGCATGACCATACAAGGCTACGAGAAGAGCCCCTACACGGCAAAAGACGTGATGATACGCGACAACATGATTTCGGAATGCTGCTATGGATGGGAGGACTTTCTCAACAACGGGAAGCAATTCAAGAACTGCGTATTCAAGAACAACATCGTGGTGAACAACGGCAACGTAACCGGTTTTGGCTATCCATCAAAAAGGTTTTTCTACTGCAACGTCCTTGGCCACAACCACCGTGTGAAGAATGAGATGATATTGGAAAACAACACTTTCATCGGCGGCAATTATTACAGTGCCTCACCAGAAAATGGCTATTACGGCTCAAACATCTGGCGAAACAACACCTTCATCACCTCACTTGGCCACTGGCTCCTCGCCTATTTTACTGGCGAGAGGGACGTCATCTGGCTTCCAAAGGCCCAGGGCCGTCAGCAAGACATAGACAAGGCGACAGAGAAAGCCATCCAGCAATACCGGAAGAGGACCAGCGACAGCACCACCAACTTCATCTTCAAGAGCGAAGAGGAGGTGAGAACCCTCATCCAGCAATACAAACTGCGATTCATCACCAGCCATCAATTCGCATTCTGATTGTCAAAACATCTATGAGCAAGTCAAACATCCCCCACCCCACCGACGCCAGCATCATCCTCACCTACCGGTGCCCGATGCGCTGCCAGATGTGCAACATCTGGAAAAACCCCACGAAAAAAGAAGAGGAAATCAAGGCATCCGACCTCCGCAGCCTTCCCGACCTGAAGTTCATCAACCTCACAGGCGGAGAGCCCTTCATCCGTGAAGACCTGGAAGAAATCGTGGAGGAATGTTTTCGCCATACCCCCCGCATCGTCATTTCCACCTCCGGATGGTTTGAGGACCGCGTGGTGGCACTTGCCAGGAAATTCCCCAACATAGGCATCCGCATCTCCATAGAGGGACTCTCGCAGAAGAACGATGAGCTGCGAGGCCGGCAGGGCGGTTTCGACAAAGGCCTACGCACACTGCTCACCCTCAAGGACATGGGTGTGAAAGACATCGGTTTCGGGTGCACCGTCTCCAACCACAACTCCAGCGACATGCTCGCCCTCTACCAGTTGTCGCGCTCGCTGGGCATGGAGTTTGCCACAGCGGCATTCCACAACTCCTACTACTTCCACAAAGACGACAACCAGATTACCAACCTCGACGAGGTCTGCGGCAATTTCCGCCAGCTCATCAAGTGGCAATTGCAAGAGAAACATCCCAAAAGCTGGTTCAGGGCTTGGTTCAACATGGGGCTAATCAACTATATCGAAGGTAAGCGCCGTATGCTTCCCTGCGAGGCCGGACTGATGAACTTCTTCATCGACCCATGGGGCGAAGTGATGCCCTGCAACGGACTCGAGGAGAAATACTGGATAGAAAGCATGGGCAACATCCACGAGCACCCATTCATGGAGATATGGGAGAGCGAACAGGCCGAGAAAGTGAGGCAGAAAGTGAGGAGTTGCCCCAAGAACTGCTGGATGGTGGGCACGGCATCGCCGGTGATGCATAAATACATCAAATATCCCGCCCAGTGGGCTATCACCAACAAACTGCGCGTGATGACCGGAAAAGAGCCTTGCATCGACGCCAAATGGTGCGATGTAGGGCAAGACCCACGCCAGGGAGATCTTAGACTTTAGACACTAGACTTTAGACACTAGACTTTAGACACTAGACTTTAGACA
>CAMHEL010000017.1 GCA_946184125.1 uncultured Prevotellaceae bacterium | reverse complement strand
ATGCCGAAAAAACGAAAAGAATCCTCCGAACTCATCGTGTAGAAACACCATGATGTCTCCGATAGTTCGCAACGAAGCAAAACTTTCCGAACTCATCGTGTAGAGATCCCATGATGTTGTCTTCCACCCAGCCATCTTGCTTGTCAAATGCCGAAAAAGCGAAAAGAATGCTCCGAACTCATCGTGTAAGACACCATGGTGTTGTCTTCCACCCAGCCATCTTGTTTGTCAAATGCCAAAAACGAAAAGAATCCTCCGAACTCATCATGTAGAGACACCATCATGATGCCTCCCACCCAACCGGCTTGCTTGTCAAATGCCGAAAACGAAAACGATAATACGAAATCCATCCTTTGCGAAATCCATCCCCTCCATGTAAAAATTCGAATTTCCCCCAACTAATCATAAACCTCCAACCTCAAACCTCCAACCAATCAATCGATAGCAACGGCGCCCCAACGGGGCAACCTGCTCTCAGCCCAGGGCAACGCCCTGGGTTTTAATCCAGGCCACATTATTTCGCCCCGAAGGGGCAAAAGCCTTAAAATCAATTATTTATATCCCTATTTTCCTTGTAATCGGCATCATTCAAACGAGGCTTCCGAAATGAATCGCAGGTTCCGATAAAAAACAATAATCCGTGACCTTCGCTCAGTTGAAGAAGTTCCACGATACGCCGAAACGAAAGATGCGCTGGTTGAGGGGATAATGAGGGGTGAGGAAATAGTCGCCTCCCTTGCCGGCATGGTTCACGTGGCTCATCATAACGAAGAAACGGGCATGCTTCAGGAAGAAATTGGCGTAGGCGTTGACGATGGGATAACCGCCCAGTTCCACACGGCTCTCCTTGTTTTCCTGAACGGCATATTGGGCGATGCCGGGAACAAAGTCGGGCGCGTTGTAGTGGGTGAAGTAGCGCACGTCGGCTCCTAAATCGCAGTCAAGAACATGGGCAATCTTGAAGCGAAGGTAGAGATTGGCATACACGTTGAGCGACGGAAGGGGGATGATGTCGGGGTGGCTGCTCTTCTGGTAGGTGAGCTCGGTGTCGAGGTGCAGCAGACTCAACTGGAACTGCTGTGAGAGAGAGGCGGTGAGGATGCTGATGTTTTCGCTGGTCTGGCGCACCATGGCGGCGTTGTTCAGCCGAAGGTGGTCGGCTGTCACGTCGTAGGTGGTGGCGAAATAGGCGTAGTTCGTCAGGTTGTCGACGGCAACGCGAAGGTTGCTGCGTGTGCGCTGGAGAGAGAAACGGCCTTCGATGCGGGTGTGAGTCACTTTGCTCATCTCGTCGTCATCCCACCAGAAATGGCGGGAATGGTAGTGGGTGTAGTAGAACGTGGGGTCGAGAAGATGGAAAAAGCCCGACGCAGCCAACTGGACCGTGTCTTTCAGCAGACGGAAGTTGAGGTCGGCTTCACCGTTCACCTCGATGTCGCCAAGGGCGGCGCCCGCCACGCAGAACTCAGCATTGGCGTTGTAGTGAAGGGTGTTGCCCTCGCTCTTCACGAGCTGACCTCCCACGTGGATGTTGTGCTCGTTGTAACTCACCGACTGGTGTAAGGAGTCGGGAAGGGTGAAGTGCTTCAGGTCGGAGGTGACGTAGGCTTTCAGACCGGCCTTGGCATATTTGTTGAAACCCTCCAGCAGCGCAACGGCAAACGTGTTGGTGAGGCGGTAGTGGCTCGTCTCGTCGTAGATGGAATCATTACCATAGCGGGCGATGGTGGGGTAGCTGAAGGCGTAGTACGAGTCGGGAGTCTGGTAAGCCTGGTAGATGTGGCGGTAGTTGTTGAACTTCAACGTGTGGATGAAACTCGTCACGGGAACATACTCGTTCTTCAGCCAGGTGGTGTCGGCAGATTCTTCCGCCACTGTGGCGTTGAGGGCGGCCTGGCGCTCATAATCCTCCTCGTCGAACTCATTGCCGCCTTCCTCGGCCTCTTTTTGGGCCTTCTCTTTTGCACGGCGAGCCGCGTTTTCCTTGGCCGACTCCATGGCGAACTTCTTCGCCTTAATCTCCTCCTCGGTCATGGGCACCTTGCGCTGGAACCCCAGACTGTAGCGGTGGGTGAAGAAGATGTGCTGGTTGTCGTTCCGGTTCCAGTTGCTCGACAGCATGGTGGGGATTTCCGCCTCTGTGTAGTTGTCGTTGAAACTTTCGGGATGAGTGATGTAATTGTCGTTGGTGATACCGCCGTTCTCCGCCTGCTTCTGGTGGTTGAGGGTGGTGAGCAGATGGGCTTGGTAACGGTCGCCAAGATAGGAACCCCACAGCGTGAAACCCGACAGAGAGGAACTGTTGTCGGAGTAATAGCCACGACCGTAGATGTAGTCGAACTTCATGCCCAGACCGATGCGCTTGCCGGCATTCGTGGCGAAAAGAGCCTTGAAATGGTCCTCGCCGTTGGTACGGTTGCCGCAAGTGTTAAAACTCAGATTGGTGATGGGAGAATAGGTGTTCGTGAAATGGAAGTCGCCTGGATGGGTGATGAAGTAGCCGTAAGGCTCGTTGAAGATGAAGTCGTCGTAGTCGGAGCGGTCGGTGAAAATGCGGTTCTGGCGGGCTGCTCCAACATTGCCCGTCGTGTTGAACTCTCCACGCAAACCAGTGGTGAAGATGGTGTTCATGAACATTTCGGGCAAGGTGTCGGGAACGGCGGGGGAAATGTCGCCGAACTTCTCGTCGACGGTCCATACCCGCATGCCTCTCGGAAAATCCTCCTTCTTCTCTTTGTCCTTGTTGCGGCTGCTCTCCCTGATGTTGCCTTCTGGGTCGATACTGTTCATGCCCTGTGCCGACACATGCAGCACAGTAAGTAGAAGGAGGGAACAGGCGAGGAGGATACGTCTCATAACTTATCTCAGCATTCGCAGGCAGCACTCCACCATTTTGAAGGCCATGCCTGCAATGACGATATAGGTGCCTATAGTGTCGTCGATCCACAAATATGTCACCACGCCGGCTACGGCGAGGAGCATGAAGATGATGTTGAGCACATTGCGCAAACCCAACAGCTGGTCGCTGGCGGGCTTGCGGTGGGTATGGCGGCGGAGGGGACTCGCGTTGTCGGTGTTGGGGTCGGGGGTGTCCTGTGGGCGCATGTCGTTAGATGTGAGGGCCTTGGCTTCAATGAGCCATGAGACTGTTGGAGATGTTGTTGAAAATCTGCTCTACTCGGTCCACAGTGAAGCGGCGGAACTTGCCCGACTGCTTGGCCAGACGCGTGCGCTTCTTGTTCAGGGCCCATTCGTCGGTTATCCATTCCTCGGCCTTGTAGCGGATGCCGCCGTTGCGCTGCTCTTCATACCAATAGCCAACGCGGAATATGCGCACGGTGACACGATGGTCGAAACAGTCGGCCAGAAGGGTGTAGATGAAACGCGTGCGGTCGAGTGCCAAAGCGGTGTTGCGGAACGTCATCCATTCCTCGAAATGGCAAGCGATGCGGTGGGCTGTCTTGTCAACAAGCGACACGTTGCTCTCTTTCAACTGAATCTCCTCGGTGGTCATCGTGGTGAGAAAACTCAGCATCGCGGCGTAGTTCTCCTCGGCGTTCTTGTCGTTGTTGAAGGTCTTCTCCCACACCACTTCGCCGTTGACCACGGGAACTACATTGCCCAGGTAGCGGGCATATTGATATTCGGTCGACTGGGCTGGCTTCTTGGTCACTGTGGTGGTGGGCACCTCCCAGTTACTCTGTGCCATGGCTATGAATGGCAGCCAGAACAGCATTATTGCAATCGTTTTTCTCATGATGTTGCTTGCTTGAATTGGTTTCGGTGGGCAAAAATACGAAGATTATCAGAAATAAGCAAATGTTTCACTTTTTTTTAAAGCAGAACACGCTTTTAGTAACTCTGTTCGTCAAGGAGCGGCCTCCTGCGCAACGAGGATTTACAATTTGTGCGTGCCTGGAGCACAAACCTCAAACCTCACGTTTGTGGCTTTCCCGCAGGTCGGTCAACCGCAGCACCTCGTCGCGGTACTGGGCGGCTTGCAGGAAGTCAAGTCGCTTCGCTGCCTCGTTCATTAGTCGTGTGCTTTCGGCGATGGCCTTATCCAGTTCTGCGTCGCTCATCTTCAGCATGATGGGGTCGGCGACGATGGCCGAACGCTCGGGTTCGATGTAGGCCGTGGCATATCCCTTCTCGGCCTTCTCGTCGGTGACGGTCCTACGCGTGAGGCCGCTCTTGATGTCCTTGACAATCTGCTGCGGTGTGATGCCGTGCTCCTCATTGTAACGCATCTGTATGGCACGCCGGCGCTGCGTCTCGTCGATGGTGAGTTGCATGCTCTCGGTGATGGTGTCGGCATACATGATGACCTTGCCGTTGACGTTGCGGGCTGCACGCCCGGCGGTCTGGGTCAGCGAACGGTGGCTGCGGAGGAAACCCTCCTTGTCGGCGTCGATAATGGCCACGAGCGACACCTCGGGAAGGTCGAGGCCCTCGCGAAGAAGGTTGACGCCTACCAGCACATCGAAGACGCCGGCCCTGAAGTCGCTCATGATTTTCACACGGTCGAGGGTGCTCACATCGCTGTGGATGTAGTTGGCTTGCACACCGTGGTTGAGAAGGTATTCTGTCAGTTCCTCTGCCATGCGCTTGGTCAGCGTGGTGGTGAGAACGCGCTCATTGCGGTGCACGCGTGTGAGTATCTCGTCCATCAAGTCGTCAATCTGATTCTCGCTGGGGCGAACCTCGATGTCGGGGTCGAGCAGACCGGTCGGGCGGATGAGCTGCTCCACCACGACGCCTCCGGCCTCGGCCAGCTCGAAGTCGGCTGGGGTGGCCGACACGTAGATGACCTGATGGACCATCGACTGGAACTCCTCGAAACGAAGGGGGCGGTTGTCGAAGGCGGCGGGAAGGCGGAAACCATATTCCACAAGGTTGGTCTTGCGGGCACGGTCGCCACCATACATGGCGTTGAGCTGAGGAACGCTGACGTGGCTCTCGTCTATCACCATCAGGAAGTCGTCGGGGAAAAAATCGAGAAGGCAATAGGGACGCTGGCCTGCCTCGCGACCGTCGAAATAGCGGGAATAGTTCTCGATGCCTGAGCAGTGACCCAGTTCCTTGATCATCTCGATGTCGTATTCGACGCGCTCCTTGATGCGCTGTGCCTTCACCGGGTCGCCCAACTCGTTGAAAAAGTCCACCTGCTTCATCAGGTCGTCCTGTATCTTGCGTATGCCGGCGGCCTGCTGCTCCTTGGAGGTCACAAAGAGGTTGGCTGGATAGATTTGGTAGTCATCGAACTGCGCCATGCGGTGATAGCTGATGGCATCGACCTCCTCGATGCTGTCTATCTCATCGTCCCAGAAGGTGACGCGAAGCACGTTGTCGCTGTAAGCCATGAAGATGTCGACGGTGTCGCCCTTCACACGGAAGTTGCCGCGCTGAAGGTCGATGTCGTTGCGAACGTAGAGCGCATCGACGAGTTGGCGGAGCAGCACGTTGCGGTCGAGACGCTGGCCGCGCTTGATGCTGATGACGCTCTCGGCCATGGCGGTGGGGCCGCCCATGCCGTAGATGCACGACACCGACGACACCACTACCACGTCGCGACGACCGCTGAGAAGAGCCGACACGGCCGACAGGCGCAGGCGGTCTATCTCGTCGTTGATGGAGAGGTCTTTCTCAATGTAGGTGTCGGTGTGGGGAATATAGGCCTCCGGCTGGTAGTAGTCGTAGTACGAGACATAGTACTCCACGGCATTGTCGGGGAAGAAACCGCGCATCTCTTCGTAGAGCTGGGCGGCAAGGGTCTTGTTGTGGCTCAGAATGAGGGTGGGACGGCCGGCCTGAGCGATGACATTGGCCACCGTGAAGGTCTTGCCAGAACCGGTGACACCGAGCAGAACCTGGGCCCGGTCGCCGCGAGCAAGACCCTCGGTGAGCTCGCGGATGGCGTTGGGCTGGTCGCCCGTGGGACTGTATTTGGATGTCAGCTTGAATTCCATGATTTTTTTGGCTTGCTCTGCCCTCACGAGGTCTCACGCAAAGGCATAGTTCTGCAAAATTAATAAAAAAATCTTATAGAATAGCAATTTTTTGCTAAAAAACGACGTTTCATTTTGCAAATCCATAGATTTATGTGTAACTTTGCAGTTCAATTGCAAAAGAAGATGAAGAAATTCTTTATGGCCTTGTGCGCCACCATCCTGCTTACTGGATGCGCCAAGGAGTTCAACAGGGTCTATAAGACCGACAATTACGACTACAAGTATGAGTACGCCAAGGAGTGCTTCGCTAATGGAAAGTACAACAGATGCGTGCTCATCCTGCAGGATATCGTCACCATCATGAAGGGCTCGGAGAACGGACAGGAATGCCTATACATGCTCGCAATGGCTTGCTATTGCAGCCAGGACTACGAGACGGCGGCTCAGTACTTCAAAAAGTATTCTCAATCCTATCCTCGTGGCACTTACGCCGAGATGGCTTCATTCTATGTGGGGCAGAGCCTGTACATGAGCACACCGGAGCCGCGACTCGACCAGACTCCTACCATGTCGGCCATCGCGGCATTCCAGGACTATATCGACCTCTTCCCGGAAGGACAACTGAAGGACGCTGCACACGCAAGGCTATACGAACTGCAGGATAAACTGGTGGAGAAGGAACTGTACTCCGCACGGCTTTACTACGACCTCGGTACCTATTTCGGCAACTGCACCAGCGGAGGAAGCAACTACGAGGCTTGCATCATCACGGCTCAGAATGCCATCAGAGACTTCCCTTTCAGTGCTCGGCGCGAGGAATTCGCACTGCTCGTGATGAAAAGCAAGTACGAACTGGCGCAGAGCAGCGTCGAGGAGAGGCGCATCGACCGTTTCCGCGATGCCGAGGACGAGTGCTATGGATTCCTTAATGAGTATCCCGACTCACAGCACAAAAAACTCGCTGAAAGATATATCGAGAGCTGCAAGAAGCACACCAAGAACGCGGCGGACTCCTGATGAAACAGCTCAATAACTTTAATGAATTTTTTATTTTCGAGAAATACAACAGTTTTTTTATTCTTAAATAATGGATTACAAGAAATCAAAAGCACCTGTCGACACCGTCACACGCAACATCATGGACCTCTGCCAGGATACTGGCAACATCTATGAGAGTGTGGCCATCATTTCGAAACGAGCCAACCAGATTGCCATCGAAATCAAACAGGACCTGAGCAAGAAACTGCAGGAGTTCGCCTCCTACAATGATTCTCTCGACGAGGTCTATGAGAACCGTGAGCAAATCGAGATTTCAAGGTATTACGAGAAGCTGCCGAAACCAACGCTGCTCGCTACACAGGAGTTCATCGAGGGCAATGTGTACTGGAGATTAGCAAAAGACAATTGAAAAATGCTGCAGCGTATTCAGACCGTATATCTGTTCTTGGCATTCATCGCCACCATCGTGTGCCTCTCGATGCCCGTTGGCTTTCTCACGCCACAGGGGATGGGAGGCGATACGCTGATGTACAACTTGTGTATGATTGAACCTGCCGAAGGGGCCGACTTCTCGGTATGGCCGCTTTTCGCATTGCTCATCGTCACATGCCCCATCTGCTTGGTCACCATCTTCGCCTACAGCAACCGCATGTTGCAGAGCAAGTTGTGCATGGTGTGCATACTCCTATGCATCCTCTGGCTCGGGGGATATGTCTATTACGGCTACGGGATTCCTCACGAGGGGGCCACATTCCGCATCGCATTCCCGGCTTGCCTGCCGCTTATCAACATCATCCTCTATGCACTCGCACGAAGGGGAATCATCAGCGATGAGAAACTCGTGAGAAGCGAGAACCGCATCAGGTGAACTTCCACAGAATGACAAAGCCACCACAGGGGCATGCCTTCGGGCGTGCCCCTGTGGTGGCTTTTAGCAGCCTTATCATAAAAAAATTGGCGCTTTTTGACCTTCTCCTAACCTTTTTCTGACCTTTTTCTGACGATGTGCCAAATTTTTTTCTAATTTTGCAATCTATCTAAGACCATTTATTTTTATTCACCTTAAAACAATACGTTATGTTAGAGAAAATCTTTTCACCTGAGACCTACTCTGTGCTCGGACAGTGGGCTTTCGGCTTCTGCAAAAGCCTTATCGTCGCCATCCTGGTCTATCTCGTCGGTAAATTCATTATCGGATGGATCACTAAGGCATTCAGAAAAGTGCTGAAGAAAAGCAAAATCGATCCATCGCTCTTCTCATTCCTCACCAGCATCGTCAGCGTGGTGCTGTGGCTGCTCCTCGCCATCGTGCTCATCTCCATCTTCGGCATCGAAACATCATCGTTCATCGCTCTCTTCGCATCGGCTGGTGTCGCCATCGGTATGGCACTCAGCGGGACGCTGCAGAATTTCGCCGGAGGAGTGATGATCCTTCTCTTCAAACCCTTCAAGGTGGGTGACTACATCGAGGCACAAGGATTCCAGGGTACTGTCAAGGAAATCCAGATCTTCAACACCATCATCCGCACAAACGACGCACAAACCATCATCATCCCCAATGGGGGACTTTCCACTGGCTCGCTGAAAAACTACTCCACTGAGAAATACCGCAGGGTCGACCTCGACTTCCATTTCGCTTATGGCGGCGACCTCGATGAGGTGAAAAAGGCCATTCGCGAGATACAGGCTGCTTCACCGCTCATCATACAGGGGCCTGTCGAGGACTCCGACGTGGTGGCTGAACCATGGACGGGTCTCACCGAACTGGCTGAGAAAGGCGTGGTGGTGAACACACGCACCTGGTGCAAGGGCGCTGACTACTGGACCGTCTATTTCTATATGAACGAAACCGTCTATCAGAAACTCAAGGAGCGTGGCTACATGTTCCCATGCAAGCGCATGGACATCAATATGGTGAAATAACCAGCGCCCTTCAGCTAGCGCCCTTCAGCTCAACTAATCAAGGCCTATCGTCACCGATGGCCGATCTCGGCCATCGGAAGCTTTCGACTGCCGTCACAGCCCTTTCATTGTCAATGAAATGCGGTTGCGGCGGTAGTCGATTTCTTTTACCTTCACCTTCACATGCTGGTGAAGGTGGACAACTTCGTTGGGGTCTTTCACATAGCGGTTGGTGAGCTGGGAGATATGAACCAACCCATCCTGGTGAACACCGATGTCGACGAAGGCACCGAAATTGGTGATGTTGGTCACGATACCTGGAAGAACCATGCCCTCCACAAGGTCGTCGATACTGCTCACATTCGGGTCGAACTCAAATTCCTCGATTTGCTCTCGTGGGTCGCGGCCGGGCTTCTCCAGCTCGCTCATGATGTCGGTCAGCGTGGGCATGCCCACTGTGTCGGTCACATAGCGGCGAAGGTCGATGCGTGAACGACGCTCGCCGTCGCTCATCAGGTCGGCTACGGTGCAGCCGCTGTCCTTGGCCATCTGCGACACGATGGCATAGCTCTCGGGGTGGACGGCGCTGTTGTCGAGTGGATTGGCGGCTCCAGGGATGCGGAGGAAACCGGCACACTGCTCGTAGGCAGCCGGACCGAGACGCGACACCTTCTTCAACTGGGCACGGCTGGTGAAGGCTCCGTTGGCACGGCGGTACTCCACGATGTTCTTCGCTAAGGTGGGGCCAAGGCCGCTCACATAGGTGAGCAGGTGCTGGCTCGCGGTATTGAGGTTGACACCCACGGAGTTGACACAGCTCTCCACGGTCTGGTCGAGGCTCTTCTTCAGCTTGGCTTGGTCTACATCGTGCTGGTATTGGCCCACACCGATGCTCTTCGGGTCAATCTTCACTAACTCGGCCAAGGGGTCCATCAACCTGCGGCCGATGCTCACCGCTCCTCTGACGGTCACATCCTCGTCGGGGAACTCCTCGCGGGCGGTCTTCGATGCGGAATAGACCGACGCACCATCCTCGCTCACCACGAAGGTCTGCACTGGGCGCTCGAAATCGATGCCACGGATGAAGTCGGATGTCTCGCGGCTCGCGGTGCCGTTGCCGATGGCTATGGCCTCGATGGAGTAGTCCTTGGCCATCTGCTGCACATGGACCGTGGCCTGCATGCGATGGTTGACGGGGGGGTGGGGGAAGATGGCCTCGTGGTGAAGCAGATTGCCCTGGGCATCGAGGCACACCACCTTGCAACCGGTGCGGAAGCCTGGGTCGATGCCCATCACGCGCTTCTGACCTAATGGCGCCGCGAGGAGCAACTGGCGAAGGTTCTCGGCGAAGACGGCGATGGCCTCGTCGTCGGCTTTCTCCTTGCTCAGGGCGGCGAACTCGGTCTCGATGGAGGGGCGCAGCAAACGTTTGTAAGCATCGGCGACGGCCTCCTCCACGATGTCGCTGCAAGGGCCGTAGCCCTTCACATGGATGCGGTTGAGCTGACTGATGCAGTGGTCGTCGTCGGCTGTGATGCTCACACGAAGTATTCCCTCGCTCTCGCCACGGCGCATGGCAAGCAGACGGTGCGAGGAGCAGCGACGAAGTGGCTCCGAGAAATCGAAATAGTCGGAGTATTTGGCGGCCTCGTCGCTTTCTGCTTTTGCCTTCACCACCTTCGAGACGATCATTGCCTCGTGGCGGTAACTGTTGCGCACTTGGTTGCGGGAACGCTCGTCCTCGTTCACCATCTCGGCGATGATGTCCTGTGCGCCCTTAATGGCACTTTCGGCATCTTTCACATCGCCCTTCACAAACCGCTGGGCGACAGACTGTGGATTGCGCTCGCGCTGAAGAAGGATGAGTGTGGCCAATGGCTCAAGACCTTGCTCACGTGCCACCTGGGCACGGGTGCGACGCTTGGGCTTGAAGGGGAGGTAGAGGTCCTCCAAAACAGAGGGCTCCCAGCATTCCTCGATGCGGCGGCGAAGCTCATCGGTGAGCTTACCTTGCTCGCTGATGGTCTTGAGGATGGTCTCCTTCCGCTTCGACAGTTCGGTGAGCTTGTCGTAGGCATCACTGATTTGTGCTATCTGTACTTCGTTGAGGTTACCCGTACGCTCCTTGCGGTAACGCGCGATGAATGGGATGGTGCAGCCCAGGTCGAGCAGCGAAAGGGTGTTCTCCACACCCTCCTCAGGAAGATTCAACCGGCGGGCAATGAGTTGTGCATATATCGTCATAATCGAGAATTTTTGATTTTACAAGAATTTGTGATTTGAGTATGCAAAGTTATCAAGATTTCGAGAATTTCCATGTTAGTTCAAGATTTTTTTATACCAATGTTTCTTTTTATCCCAATTTCTCAAATTATGATTCCCCTTTAAATAGTCCGGGTTATTTGTCGAGATCCGTTAGGCATTCACCTCCCATTGAGGGGAGGGGCAGGGGTGGGGTCTGAAACTTATTACAGAGTTCAGAGCCTTTCGCTCCACGTAAAATTCCTCCCATTAAATGGCATAGGAGCGCGGGTCTCCGAACCCGCGAATCACCCATCTGCTCCTTATTTTCTGTCCATACTTTTTCGTCACACTAATCTTTGTCGGGTTCGGAGATGGTATAGGAGCGCGGGTCTCCGAACCCGCGAATCACCTATCAGCTCCTTATTTTCTATCCATACTTTTTCATCACACTAATCTTTGTCGGGTTCGGAGATGGTATAGGAGCGCGGGTCTCCGAACCCGCGAATCACCCATCAGCTCCTTATTTTCTGTCCATACATTTTCGACATATTAATCTTTGTCGGGTTCGGAGCCCCGACCTCCTACAGTTACCTAATTAGGCTTGAGATTTTAGGTTTGAGATTTTAGGTTTGAGATTTTAGGTTTGAGTCCCCTTTAAATAGTCCGGGTCATGTGTCGAGAGCCGTTAGGCATTCCCCTCCCCTCGAGGGGAGGGGCAGGGGTGGGGGCTGTAACTTATTACAGAGTTCAGAGCCTTTCGCTCCACGTAAAATCCCTTCCTATAAATGTTATAGGAGCGCGGGTCTCCGAACCCGCGAATCACCCATCTACTCCTTATTTCCTGTCCATACTTTTTCGACACACTAATCTTTGTCATGTTCGGAGGTATCAGAGTATCAGAGTATAATAAAAGTGTGAGAAAGGCTCTTGATAGCACAAATAGACAATTTATTGGACAACAACGGGTGGAACCTTTGGACAGAACAGGAGTTGATGGAGATACTTTGGCCAATTCTAAAAATGTTCCCCAAAAATTGACTTCTACTGAATCTCAGACAGTTGGGAAGTCTGAGGTACAATGACGGTACAATTGATAAAAAAGTTATCTTGATATGTGTTTGTTATGTATTTTATTTGTAATTTTGCAAATTAATAGGTAATAAATAAACTAATAATATAAAAAAAATGGGAATTGTTGATCATCACGGAGAAGTGGAATTTCCTTTTTCTCAAAAAACGGTTTTCAAAGCCATAATGGAAGCTGCTCCAAATATAAAAGGATTAGTAATAGAAAGTGCTGATGAATTGAGTGGCAGATTGGTTTTTAAAGCTGGAGTTAGTCTTGCTAGTTGGGGTGAGGTCATTCCCGTCCAGCTGTTACATGTTTCATCCTTCCGGACAAAAATGAAAATTTTGTCAACTCCAAAAACAGGGATAATGTTTGGAGGAGCTGCAGATTTTGGTAAGAATAGAAAAAATATTGAAAAATTATAAATGAAGTATCTAAAGTATTGTCAACATATCCCTCTGAAAATGAAGGAAATGTTTCAAATGTTGATATTACAGACCAATTGATAAAATTAAAGCAACTGTTAGACCAGGGAGTTTTGTCAGAGGATGAATTTAATATTCAAAAGCAAAAGTTGCTTGAAAATGGATCTTTTGCAATGGCACAATCTAAAGGCAATGTGAGCAACAACAATTATCAGTATGTTCAATTCAAAAACAATAAAGGTAGCAATAGTCTGTTAATAAGAATTATTTTAGCATTTTGTGTTGCTATTGTTGTTATTGTCATTGGTTACATAATAGGTATTTCTATGCAGAACTTTTCAATATTTGTAACGTTCTGTTGTATTTCAATTGTTGCTGCAATCATTACTTTCTTCAAATTAAAAAATTAATTACTGCTTTTTATACATTATATGACTCCAACTTCAAGATAAATATGGATGGTGTTTACTAAAAATCTCACCCTCTACAAGAAGTGAACCTTAAGTCGTGTCCATCTTTTTCTGAGTTCACTTCAATACTAATTATGAAAAAGGATAAAAATACGTATATTGCATTGTTGCATTGTTTGCTTCTTTTCTCTCTTCTTTTGAGTAGTTGCACAGAAAGGCGTTCAAAGTATAGAAAAGTTTACTCAGGTGAGTATCGTGCCTTCTGTGGAATAGAACTTGGCATTGTTGACGACAGTCATATTGAGGCATTTATTTATTCACATGACTTTGTGGGACATCGTAGTGATGTTTATAAAGGAACATACGCTTCCAATCCTCCTTTCATTACTGTACGCTGGGACGACAAGGATGCTGATGTGGATTTAAGGTATATGATTCATGACGAGGATAATGACCGGATGATAGTCCATGGGCAATATGACACTTATTATCTTTCTTGTGAGAATGAAGGCAAAAGGATAGAAAATGATAGCATACGTTATATTGGGAAATCATTAAGGACTAATATCGACACTTGCGATTACTATATTCTGGAGAAGGATCGTTTTACAAATGAATATGCAACTAATCGTCAGGAATTACTACTACCTGATGGCTATCATCTTTCTTATGATCAAATTCTCGCAAATATGTTGAAGAAAACAGGACATGAGGATGGTTGTGGGGAAGCTCTTGTTTTTGATGAAAGTTATGACATCCTAAACTATGAAGACGATACATTAAAAATCATATTTGAAAGGATGTGCATAGGCTTCTGGCATGACCCAAACGGAAAACCCCGCAATTGCATACAGGATTACTCTGTTTCCCCAAAAATTATATATGACAAGCGAAAAAATAGGATACAGTAACAACAAACCGGGCTGTTTTTTTGAATTATGAAAAGGAGAGTTTTATTTCTTATGTTGTTCGCAGGCATATTATTATTTGCTGGCACTCAGTATGGATTCTGTCAAAGACACGTTACATACAAAGGTGTCTGCATCAATGGCAATGTGGAAAAAGTCAAGAAGGAAATGGAGAAGAAGGGATGGAAATATTTCCGACAATATAATTGGCTTGAAAATACTATTTCCACAACTGATGAATTACCACCAGACTACATTGTCACGGCAGTAGATATTTTTTTTTCCTCGAAATCCCAGACAGTTTCAGCTATGTTTTTTTATATGACTGATAAGAACCGAGATTCCGTATACAATCAACTTTATAAAGAATTGGTTTCAACATATCATCATTCTCATTCATACAGTGATGGAACGACATATTTCATCGTAAAGAACAAGAAAAACAAGAATATTGGATTGGTATTGTTGAAAAAACAACATGAGAATAACGTGGCTGTTGTTGTTGTTGACTATAAAAATCATTTCAAAGCTATAAAGGAAGGTGGAAAGTATTTGGAAGAGTTCCATCTCTTTACACTCTCTCATTAGATAAGAGATACCCATCACTATTTTCACGAAAACAAAGCTTATGAGACAAACTATGATTATAATCGCTTCCCTTCTCTTATTGCCGTTATCAGCGTATGCGCAGGATAACCCCGAGATCATGGCTACATACGAAGCAGGCTTTTCTGCATCACCGACACAAGGGGCTTTCGCCATGCTTCAAGATGACGATGGGGATGAATATGAGTACAGGGAGATGACCATGCAGATATGGCCCAGATACAATGATGACCAATACAACGTTACGACTGGTGCTCCCATAGTCACCACCCGCCCGTTTTCCAAGTCTGAGGCAATCTATATGTATGGTAGTTTGATGCTGCTGAAAGGTGACAAGATTACGAAGATAGGCTACACGGGCTACAACCCAGGGACAGAGGTGGAAAGGCATGTCATCATCTGGATGCAAAATGTTAGTAGCACGGTACAACGTGTTGGAGGTGGATTCACAGCTGTGGATAACATGACAAAAGTGTTTGAGGGTGACATTGTCATCAAGAGTGGCGGAGAACCTGACCATTGGATCCAACTGGCTGACATCATTCTTGATGAACCATTCGAATACGAAAACATGTCTGGCGTGAGAATCACCACTCTGAGCCATGGCGATGCAAGTGACCACGATGTTTATTTCGCTCATTCCAACTTCAAATCCAGTGGATTGTGTTCAGCATCCAACCAGATGGAAGAAGTATCCAACGATCCTCAATCCGACTTTGCGCCACAATTGAAATACACTGTAGCAACGAAATTGGATTGTCTCACCGGTCAGGTGACAGACCAAGACGGAGACCCCGTTGCCGGTGCCGAGGTGACGCTTACCTCCTGCAAGTGGCAAGCGCGTGTATACCATGGCCTGTCTGACGATGAAGGTCATTACCAAGTGAAAGCGCCTGGAAACAACACATTCATGCCTTCTGCAAAAGCCACGGGATTCGTTCCGTACGTGGAAGCTGGTTTGGAGTATTCCTTCGAAAAGGATGATGATATATGGGCGCCTTTATGTTTTGAAGACAAGAAAATGGACTTCACCCTCTTCAATGCCTTGGATTTCCATGCTGGCGAAGCAGGAACCATCATCCTTCCTGTGGAACCGGACCCCACGCTTGGAAAATATTACCGACTTGACCGGCGGGAGGACAATGTACTAGTGTTCGTGCGTGAACCCATCCCGCAAGCCAACGTGCCATACCTGCTGATTGCATACGAAGACTGCAGGGTGGACATCAGTGAAATGGACCTGACAGGAACGCCGGGTAAGACGAAAGTAGATGAGTACATCAAATTCATTGGAAGTTATGTGAACACCGATTTCGTCATCACTACAAACGAAAGCATTTGGTTGATTGACCATACTCCGGACTGCGATGGTAATTTGTGGCGTATCGGAGGATGCAGGGCATACATTCTCGTAAACATGCTTTATGGTCCGTTTTATTTCACGCTCACCGATGATGACGGAGTGGAGCAGCTCATGATTGCCCCAAATGACAAAGGAGCTGACCATTACGACCTGCAAGGCAGGAAACTGCCGTCTGGCATCATTCCACACGGGATATATATTTCCAATGGCAAAAAACATATCGGACGCTAATCGATTATTATGAGAAAGAGAGATAACCAGACCATTTTACTTGGTTTCATTCTTGCTTTACTAACCACCTCATTGTTGGGTTGCAAAAACAGAGGAGGGGCAGAAGAAGAGAATTCACAAACTGAGTTAGTTGAGCAAAAAAAGAAGATTATAGCGAAAGAATCTTTTCACAAATTCAGGGAAAGCATGGATGGGAAGATTTCTCCCCAATGGCTATTGTCTGACAGTCTGTCCAAATATGCCACCATAGAAGAAATTGAGAAATTGGCAACCACCGACAAAGACCCAATCAAGCGTTTGGTTGCTTTTCGGGCACTACTGACCAAAGATCCTCATCAAGCAGTAAATCTGGCAATTTCCAATATCGAAGATACCACCATTGTTGCCACAACCGATGGGATTTGCGGAGAGCAGGACAGGGTGTCAAATGTAAGAATCTGTATGTTGCAAAATCATCGTGAACGCAATCATATCACATATAATGACTCGGTGCGTCTCGACAGTGCCGCACTTTTTTCCCAAAACTTCCCATTGTATGGCTACTCATACTGGCTCTATCCTAATATGCCTGCCAAACCTGAATACGAAACTCGTCTCCGCCAATTATACAAGCAAGACCCACGGGCGTTGGTGGCTTTGGCAAGATATCGCAGAGAGAACGAAAAACAGGAAATCATCCAACTGTTATCAAAAGCAGAAGACAAGGATTCCTGGGATTATCGTGACACCTTGAGGGTTGCGCTACATGCCATTGCTGCCTGGCCTGATGATACGTTCATACCACTTGTCAAACGCGAGTGCGAAAAGATATTGGGCGAGGACAATGGATGTATGGACGCTGCTTTTAGTGCTCTTTTTGCCTATCATTCTAAGTGGAGTTACGATTTAATAGAAAAGGCTTTGGCTAAAGCCAAGCAAAATGAAAAGAACTATTTTGGTGTTTTTTGGGCTTTTCATGATGTATATGAGGATAATCCTCAGCCATTATTCAAACCCCTGATTAAAAAATATACTTTGGATGACAATAAATAATAAGGCTTTTCAATAAAAAGTGACCCGATATTTGACTTGTTTCGATTATTGCTATATCTTTGCAGTCGATGATATCTTGACAACAAAAAAGTAATCCTTGAAGCAGATGAAACCATTACATACCACATTGCGACTGAGCATATTGCTTCTTGTTTTGACATGCTCCATGGGTGTGACAGCGCAAACAAGCAAGACTGCACAAAACAACGGTCTGCCGGTGTCTCTCCCATCAACGAACAAGGGAGATACAATTACGGAAAGGGAGTTTGCCGACAAGGTTTATGACGTAGCTGTTGAAAACCCCCATTTCCCTGGTGGCAATGAGGCCCTGTGTGATTGGTTGTCAAAAAACATCCATTACCCTCCTGTGTGTGATTATATTCAGGGACGGGTGGTTATTACTTTCTATGTCGAACCAGACGGGTCTTTAAGCGACATTGAGGTGGTGCGGAAGGTTGACCCGCTACTTGATGAAGAAGCCCTCCGTGTGGTGAAAGCCATGCCAAAATGGATACCTGCAAAACAAAATAACCAACCTATAAGAGCGAAATACACATTGCCCATCACATTCAGAACTGAGTGAATCATTGCTTCTTATCCCAATAAATGGTATAGGAGCACGGGTCTCCGAACCCGCGAAACACCCATCTGCTCCTTATTTTATTATAATTTTCTATCCATACTTTTTCGACCTACTAATCTTTGTCGGGTTCGGAGACCCGACCTCCTACAGCAAGATAAATCCTCTGTCTATCTTCCCATTTAACGGCAAACGAATTTTTTTTCTCCTCTTTTCCTCTCTTGGTTGTTCCATAGCCTTCCTCAGCATCTCTCAGTCTCTCTTTGTCTTTCTTCTTTCCCCTCTGTTTCCCTCCTAAAAGATAGAATTCTCTGTGTTTCTCAGTGTCTCCGTGCCTCTGTGTTCAATCTTTAAACCTCAACTCCTCCTCAGCATCCTTCAACTCCTCCTCAGCATTCCTCAGTCTTCCTCAGCATCCTTCAGCATCCCTCTGTTTCCCTCTGTTCCCCTCTGTCCCTCCCCCCCCACAAAAAAATCGTGTCCTTGGAGGAACACGATAGTGAAGAGTGGGTAAATAAGTGATACTGTCAGTCGCATTGGAACTGGAAAAACATGGGCGCCTTGGCGATTGTGCCAGAGATGCGGATTTTCCATCGTCCATAAAGATGCCTGATGTTTTGGGGAAGAAGATTGCTGTCGCGAAGACGCATCAGTATTTCTCGTAATGGACGTCCGGGTGTAGGGTCTTCGTCCTCGAGAAGACCGGCACGGGCCAATTCCGAGTTGGCCTCCATGTCATCAATCTCTTGTTTGCCGGTACGCAGCATGTATTCATCTAGGCAATGTAGCAGTTTTTGAAGGTTGTCGGTCATGATAGAGAGAATGAAGTGGTTGAATAGTTGAAAAGACGTAAATTAAGTTTTAGGGGACATCAGTGATGTATTTCGCTCATTTGAAGATACCGCAAATATAAGCAAAAAAAGCATTCGTTGTTCTTTTTATACCTACTTTTTTAATATTATTAACAAATTCTTGCTCGAATCCCCTATTTGATGACAATTTATTGCGCAAACAGGCGATATGCTTACAATATGATAGGGGCTGCCGAAAGGCCTTCTCTCTTCTACCGCCTGCCTATGTCTGCTTTTTTTGCCTATTATTTGCCTGCAGATCCTCTGTCTTGTTTGTTACTCTATTAAAGCATCATTTTTCTCCACATGGATAATTGCCGCTGGTTCCACACTAAAATATAGAAAAATGTGGACTAACAAAATAGCAAAATGCAGGAGCAGAATGGCTTAAGATTTTTCAATATCCTTTCACTACGATATTGACAATCTCCATGACATCGGCAATGCTTATGTCACCATCATCATTCATGTCGCCTGCTTGCTGATGGAAACCGCTGGAGTGCTTGCCCGTCAGGTAGCCGACAACCATCATCACATCTGCCACAGTGATTTGCCCGTCGACGTTGACATCGCCTCTTATCAGGTCCCAGAAAATGCCACCCTTCCAAGTGAAATATCTATCGGTTTCCATCGACTTCTCTATCTCCATCGTTTCTGGATAGATAAGATGGCAGGGGCTGGTAGTGGAACCTATACCAGAGAAAGCATATTTATTCAATAGATTGGCAGATGCGGAAACAGTCAATGTCTTTATAGCAAAATTACCTCCAAGGATAGGGTTGCCAGAATGATCGATGTCAAAATTGGAAAAGTCAAAACTGCTCAAGTCGAGTGAAGACAATTCGTAGCAATTGGTGAACATATATCCAAAATCGTACACATTTGATGTGATGAAATGGCTCACATCGAGATGAATCACATTTTCACAAGATTCGAACATTCCACCCATATTGGTCGCTGAAGAGGTGTTGAAGTGGCTTACATCGATGACTTTCAGACTTCTACAACTTCCGAACATTCCGGCCATGTTGGTGACTTTGCCAGTGTCGAAGTGGCTCACATCCACGGAAGTGAGCTTCTCACATTCGGTGAACATGTATTCCATAGTTGTCACTTTGCTCGTGTTGAAGTTACTCAACTTAATTTTTTTCAAATTGTAACAGTAACTGAACATACCCTCCATATTTGTCACATTTGACGTGTCGAAGTTGCTCAAATCAAGGGAGGTGAGTTCCGCACAACTTTCGAACATCCAAGCCATATTGGTCACTTTGGAGGTGGTGAAATGACTGACATCAATAGTTTTCAATGAAATACTCATAAACATGCCTTCCATGTTGGTTACATTGGAAGTGTCAAAACTGCTCACATCAAGAGATAGAAGGCTATTACAATATGCAAACATCCCTTCCATATTGGTCACCTTGCTGGTGGCGAAATGGCTCAAATCGATAGTTGGCAAACTATAACACTCAAGGAACATATCTCCCATATTTGTCACCTCGGAAGTGTTAAGGTATTGAAGGTTTACTATCTCATTAAGTTCCTTCATGCCACTAAACCAAAAAGCACAACTGGTAGGATGTGCGACTCTAAAGCTGCTGTCAAACACCACTTTGTTAATAAGGCCACTGTAGTTGTGCCATCCAGGGGCATTCGACCCCGTGTTCAAATCAAATACAAAACCCTGGCTTTTTCGCGACTTTTTATATGTGTCGTGGTAGAATGTCAGCGTTGAGTAGTCAGAAGACAGAAAAGCGTAAGGTGATGCTGAAGTCTGGGCACTTGAAGACATTGCTCCCATGAAAATGAGAAGCAGGGTAATAATATAAATCTTTATCGTTTTCATATCTATTAGTTTTGTCGTCTTTTACTGAATATGTAAGAATCTGCTAATCTGCTATTGTTAGACAATATAAGACTCTATTGGTCTTGTCTGGCTCGGAGAACTGACCTTTTCCTATAGATACGCCGAATGCCTAAAGTCTAACGCCTAAAGTCCAATTATAACTCACTAGATTGCAAAGGTACACTTTTTTTGCGACCCAAATGTCAGTGAAACATTCGCTGACTGTTAATATTTGTTATAAATTTGTCTTATGGTGTGTTGTTTCAGCGAATTATAATTATTTTTGTCAATTGAAATGAAAAACGTATTCACTAACCAAACATGATAAGCTTATGACGTACAAAATCATCGACATTGAGGGCGTTGGACCCGTTTACGCTGAGAAACTGATTGCTGCTGGCATTAACACCGACGCAGAACTTCTGGAGAAATGCGCTAAGCCCGCTGGACGAAAGGAACTCGCCGAGGCCACTGGCATCTCACCGAAACTCATATTGACTTGGACCAATCACTGCGACCTGATGCGCATCAATGGCGTGGGACCACAGTTCTCCGAACTGCTCGAGGCCGCTGGCGTCGACACCGTCAAGGAGTTCCGCCACCGCAATGCAGCTAATCTGCAGGCCAAACTCGAGGAAGTCAACGCCGAGAAAAACCTCGTTAACCGCGTGCCTACCGTCAAGGAGGTCGAGAAAATGATTGAGCAGGCAAAAGAACTTCCCCCAGTGGTGGAATATTGATCACATCCCACACAACTGATAAAAATCCCCTCCCAGCATCTACTGGGAGGGGATTTTTTTTGCGCTCGTCGTTACGTCCTGTCTGTTGCGATGTCATCGCAACCCTGGCTCCTTATCGGTATTCAATCCGTGCCTTGAGGTCGATAACCCATTTGCCACGTTCGAGATGCGCCTTTCCGGGAGTGCAGACAAACTGCGCTGATTTGGCTCCGACGAAGTTACAGGCTCGCTCGATGTATTTCTTCGAACTGTTGTTAGCCTTGCTCAGTTGGGTGTCGCTCATGGTGACAAAGCGGAACTCGGCACGTGTGCGAGAGGCATCGAGCTGGAAACGGTAGTAGGTGTCCTCGGTCTGAGCCGTGAGACGCTGAGCGTCGTTGAACGTGCCGTCGTCGGCGGGCCAGCGGAAGAAGATGACAGAGGGGTCAACCACCTCAACCGACTGTAGCACTGGGCTTTCCTTCGGCTTGCTGTCGGGGGTGAAAAAGGCTTTCTCCTCAAGCGATGTCATACGCTCGTCGATGGCTGTCCTGTCGCTGTCGGCGGCTTCCTTGAGCTGCTTAACTGCCTTTTTCAACTCCTCTTTGGTGGCGAAGAAGTCGAAGGCGCCCTTCTGGTCGCGGTCGCTCTCACGGTGGATGCTTTTCAGCCTGTACTCCACCCATGCGATGGCAAGTGCGAAGAGGAAAAGGGAGATAACGGTTGACATATTGGTCGTATGAAGTGGGTTAGTTGTTCTGGGCGATGTGAAGCGCAAGGCGGCTGAGGCCTCCGGTGAGAGGGATGAAGAAGAGGGAGTCCTTGAGCTCGGGGTTCTCCTCGTCGCTCATGCTGTCGCGGCGAGACTCGATGGCCTTGTTGAAGTCCTGCTCGGCCTTCTCGGTGAGCACCGTGCGGAAACGGGTGAACTCACGCTCGTTCGAAACACCGAAATACTTGGTGAAACTGTAGCGGCTGTTCAGACTGAAGAAATAGTCGATGAAACGCTTGTAGTCGGCAAGAACCTCGTCGCGAACGGCGTCGGAGATGTCCTTGTAACGGGGCACGCTGAGACCGTCGAGAGTCGGCGAACCGGTGCGGAAGCGGGTGATATCCTCCACATCGTCCACCACATAGCGGGGCTTCATGTTCAGACCGCCCTTGCAGGTGATTTCCTTGGGGTTTTCCACCAGCTTGAGCTCCACCTTGCCGTCATCGCCGAGCACATCGTTGAAAACCATGGTGGCGAGGGCCTGCAGCGACTCAATGCTCCCGATGAGCGTGAGGACCTTTGAAGCCGTGCCACTGACGGTGATGTAGGCAGGTGTCTTGAGCCCTTTCATTTCGAGCAGCCGGGCGGCATAATGCACCTCGGCGGCAAAGAAGAGCAGCAGCACCACACGGAGCTCCTGGTTGGCACGCAGCTCCTCGGAGAACGACACACCCCTGCCCGCCATGCGTGGGTTGCTGTCGAGCGAGTAGAGGAAGGAGATGAACTCCGCGCTGCTCCGTTTCGACTTGGCATAGACATCGCTCACGCCGCTGATGTCGCGCAACTTCATGTCGAAGTCGGGAGCGAAGGCTTTGACGAAACCGTTGTACTCTGGGCCACGACCGAGGAAGTCGCCGTAGATGTTGTTGCCGGCGAAGCGAACCGACGAGATGAGGACGGCGGTATTGCCACGGTGATAGACGACGAAGTCGGTGGTCCCGCCGCCGATGTCCATCGACACCACAGGACGGCTCTCGGCATCCACATCCTCTTTCTTCGTATAATAATAATAAGGTGCAAGCGACTCGGCCACCTTCTGCAGTTTGTAGCCCTGAGGCGCGATGAGCCGGCGGCACAGCTTGTTCCACGACCCTTCAAGATTCGATATCTGGTAGGGCTGCATGCAGACGGGGTAGAACCAGGTGATGCCCGTACGGCTCAGGAAACCTCCCGAGAGAAGAACCTTGTTGCGAATGAGCATCAGGATTTCCTCGAAATAGGCCTCGATGAGCAGGTTGTTGCCACGGCTGCTGTCCCATTTCAGGTCCGGACGGGTCTCATTGTAGTCGTAGGTGTCCTCCTTCTCGTAGTGGAAGCCGATGTTGTAGTCGGCGAGGGGGAAGATGTCGCGACCCTCCACGGCATGGCCTGTCTTGTAGCAAAGGTTGGTACGCATGGGGAAACGGGCGATTTCGCCCTGACCGATGCTCACCGGCATGAACTCCTGCATGAAGGCCTGTGCCGGACCACCATAGAATGTCTCGAGACCCTCCTGGTCTATCATCTCCACGGAGCGGCGTGACAGGGAGTTGAGGGCAAGCACTTGAAACTCTTCTGGCCCGATGACAAATGGTTGTGGCTCGGGGTCGGTGTCTGTCTTGTATTCAATATGGGTGTTGGTGGTGCCGAAGTCGATGGCGAAGTCGAAGATGCGGCTCCCCTGCCTCACATCCTTGTAGAGTGGGACGAGCAGGCCCGACGCAATGGTGTTCGTGATGACAAGGAAGTCGAACTCCTCGTTGAGGCAGAAGTATTTCGAGGTGAGGAACTGCCTGCGCTTGTCGGCCCTCTCGACGAGGGTGTGCCTCAGTGGTTCCACACCATAGTTGGGGTAGGCGTACGCGGTGTATTGGAACTGCTCCTTCTTGTAGCCGGCGGTGTCCTCATCGACGAGGTAAATGCGCTGTGGGCGCTCAAGGGTGGGGTCGTCGATGTGATAGCTCGGGAACAGGAAGAGGTCGAAACGGCATTCCATGATGGGCCAGATGAGGCGGTCGGGGTCGGGGTCGACTTGCGCCGATGTGTACTCTCGGTGGAGGGTCACGAAACGGCCTTTCTGGATGGGGATGTTGACAACGGCCTGGATGCGTCCGTCGGGCATCTCGTTGAGCTGGAAGACGGGCTTCGAGGTGTTGCCGGCATAGCCCGTCAGGGTCTTCACCGAGAGATATTTCATCAACTCGGGCTTGAGGGGCAACAGGTACTGGCACTCGTCGGCTGTGCGGTTGTTGCCTCTGAAGAGGTTGGTGAAGAATGCTCCCTCGTTAAGTGGGAAGGGGAGCTTGAGCAGGTAGGGCTCGAAGATGTCGTCGGTGGTCAGATAGGGATACTGCGTGGTGTCGAAGGGCAGCGTGCGCTCTTCCATCGGCTTCGGGTCGGAGAGGGGAGACATGAGGTGGGAGTTCCACACCGACGTGGTGTAGAGCATCTCGGGCTCGAAATAGGGCTCTGAGGGAAGCACGAGGGGCAGCCGGCTGCCGCCGTTCTCGGAGAGTATGCGGAAGTCGCTCTCAGTGGCGATGCGGTCGCCGCCAAGGCACATCAGGGGGATGTCGCCCGTCAGCATGAGCTGTGAACTGCCGGCGATGAGCGGCTGGTACAAGCTGGTGTACATACCAGGCTGCATGGTGTTGATGCGGTTCTTGAACTCGGTGTCGGTGTCGGCCCTGAAGCAGGCGTCGACATAGGCGTGGAACTCGGAGAAAAGGGCGTTGAACTCGGGCTGCTTCGCAAGCAGGTAGACAAACTGACGGAACTCCTTGTCCCTGCCGGCAAGTGAACGGAACGTGCCGTCGTCGTCGGGGTGGAAGGCCAGGTGGTAGTTGCTCAGATAGACGTCGTTGACGTAGGTGAGGTCATTGGCGGAGGCCAGACAGACTGAGGTGGGCGAGGTGCCGCCAACAATGTTAATCTGGCCCACGGCACCGGCGCCGATGTAGTTGAGCATGTAGATATACTGCATCCGGCCGAAGTTGAAGCTTCGCGCATCCTGCGACAGGAAGAGGGCAAGGGTGGCGGCCATGGCGGCATGCTCGGGCACGCCGTCGGAGGCCAGACGCTGAAGGTCGTTGGTCTTGTCCCAAACGACGAGCTGGAACAGCTTGCCGTATTTCGTGCGGAAACCGAAGAATATCTCGAGGATGTCGAGGGCATTGGAGGCCATCTTGTGGTAGATGGACGAACCTTTGACCCCCATCTCGGCGCAGTAGCCGAAAGCCGTCTTAGCCAACTCGAAACCGGCGAAGGGGGTGGGGATGGAGGTGATGGGCAAAGAGGCTTTCGCACCGTTGGGGTCGTCGATGGTCTCGATGTCCTTGGTGCCGAGCTGAGCGGTCTCCTGCCATCCCTCGATGGTCTCGCTGCCCTTGTGGTATCTGAAAACGTGTGACATGTCAGATGTTGTATTTCTTCTTGATGACGTTGTTGATGGCGGTCTCGTGAACGGTGATGAAGAAGTTGTAGGTGTCGAGACCACGAAGCTTCTTCATCGAGACATCGGAAATCTCGGTGTCGATGGCGGGGTAACCCTTCAGATTCTTGCCAAGCAGACGGCCGAGCATGGAGGTCTTACGAGGCTCGATGTGCATGATGGTGTCGAAGACGTCGTCCGTGTTGGCGAAAAGGTCGAAGGGCTGGAAACTCCGCTGGTTGTCGGAGAGCTCCTTGAGCCATTGATTCTTGTAGGCATCGGCAAACTGCCTGAGGTCGGCGAAGAAGGCGTCGCTGAAACTGGCATTCTTCATCTGGGGCGTCTTGGCCCAAGCGTAGTCGCGGGTCTGGTCGAAATGCTCCATCATGAAGCGAGAGAACAGGTAGAAACTCATCATCTCCTTGCCCACCATGCCGAAGGTCGAGGTGCAGAGGTCGCCCAGCGACAGAGGGTTGGCATCGCCCTTGATGGCGAACTCACGGAATGATGTGGAGGTGTGGATACGGTTGTGCTCCACATTGGAACGGGCAAAATCGACGATGGCAAGGGCTGAGGCCAACTCCACGAAATGGGCCTTGTTGCGCTGGTCGGTGGCACCCTCGACGTTCTCGTAGCGGTTCTTGATGGAGTCGCAGATGTAGTAGAGATTGTCTACGTCGAGGTTGCCGATATAGTATTTCAACGCGGCCTTCGTCTTCGAGATGAAGGTCTCCATGTTGATTTCGCTCTCCTTGTTCTCCTTCAGACCGAAATAGGGCATCACGGTGACGGCACCGATGGCGGCGTTGGCAATGGCCGACGAGTTGGGCATGTTCAGTCGCTCTGCCTCGCGGAAGGTCTTCTGAAGAAGGGGGAAACCGGCGGCGCCGGTGCCACCGAAAATACTGCTGACAATGAAAATCTGGTCGTCTGACTGGAAATGCTGCAGAAGGGCGGTCATCGCCTCGGTGTTCTTAGGGTCGTTGAGCACGATGCTCCCCATATTGGGATTGCCCTTGAAACCGACATCGAGTGGGCAGGCAAGGTTCTTGTCTGAGAATAGAAGGCTGAGAAGGGCTTGGTTGGGGTCGGCCTGACCCTGCGACGTGAAACGGTTGTAGGCAATGTAGTCGGAAAACTTCATGTTGGCCACATTGTTCAGATGCAACCTGAAGTTGGTGCCCATGTCGTCGATGCATACCTTGAAGTAGCCCTCTTTCTCGGGACGGGTGTCGAAATTGAGGTGCTGACGGATTTTCTGGTAGAGGTGCATCAGCGAGACGGTGCGTGTGAGGTCGCCATTGCTGGTGTCGGGGTCGATGATGACAGGAACGATGGTGTCGGTCTTGTCGCCAAGCGACACTCCAGAGGCAAGGAGCATGGTCAGTGAGCGGAGCACACGGGCTCCAGTGCCGCCGATACCGAAGATATAGAGTTTGCTCATGGCTCAGAAGGGAATGTTGCGGGTGCGGCTGCTGAACGTCTTGAAAAGCAGCGAGAAGAGAAAGAATAGCAAGGCGCTGTAAGCGAAGACGATGAAGCCGAAGGAAAGGAAATCGGCCGTGGAGACGCCGGTCTCAAGGATGTTCTGTGAGAAGGTGAAACCGGAAATCTTCTGATGGGCGATGATGAGGGTGATGATGGTGGTCACCGCTGAGGTCCCGGCGCCGATAAGCATCCATTTCCTGAGCTGGGCCAGAAGGATGTGGTCGAGCACGATGTAATAGACGAACGCCACAATGAGCGGCAGCAACAAAAGGGTGTAGAAGACGGGGCTGTAGGCTCCTGACTGGAACATATATTTGGAGAAGTCGCCAAGATAGGCGGCACCGAACAGTTCCAGAATGTTTGAGATGATATCCATATTTGTGATGTGGTTATGAAGTCTTTAGTGATGTTCTTGAAGGGTCAGTCGTAGGCGTCGAAACGGATGGGAAGACGGAATAGCTCACGGCTGTCTGCATCCTTGGAGTTGTAGAAGGCGCCGTAGATGCCCTCGACCATCTCGTAGATGGCGTAGGACTGGTGACTGGGAGGAAGCGTGGCTTGGCGCTGGTTGTAGCTGCACTCGCTCACCCATGACGGTATCTGATTCTTCAGGCGAATGGTCACCTTGGGTACGTAGTTCTGACCAAGGGCGACAAGCTGAAGGGTGATGGGATGGCGGAAAAAGTCGCACTCCGTGAACTTCGCCTTGTCGTTGACGTCGGTAATCTTGTATTGCTCGGGCTCCACCTCGTAGTTGTTGATGTCGAGGAGATACGACTCGTCGGAGAAAAGCTGCGACACACCCAGACCAACGGCGAAGTTGAAATTGGTCTTGTCGTGGTCGAGGGTCACCTTGCGCACGTTCAGACCGTCGTGGTGGGCCTGGATGCGAAGCGCATTGGTGAAATTCGAGGAGTAAAGCCGGGCGTTCATGCTGTTCAACTCCCACGTGGGCTCCGACGACAGCATGAATTTGTGCTTCAGACCTGGAAGACCGGTGGAGGTGTCCTCAAGCTCCATGTGCCGGTTGAAGTCCATCACCTGCTCAAGGTTGCCCATGACGATGACGTAGTAAGGGCGCTCTCCGTTGCAAGCCATGGCCTGGTTGCCCTCATAGTAGTTGCCGCTGAACTCCGACATGCACTGCATGATGATGGTGGCGAACTCTTTCTTGCTTTCACGTGCCCTACGGATGGCCTTCATGAAGGTGCCGGTGGTGCTCGAGGCGGCAGCGGAAAGAAGGTTGCCAACGTTGTCGACATCATACATGCAGTCGCTAACAAGCACAGATACCGTGTCGCGCTGAGTATGGTCGAGTATCATCTTGAAGATTTTGTTGATGTCGGTGGAACTGGTGTTGCCAACCTGCATCGAGGCTGGATTGAGGTTCAGCACGAAATTGTCGAGGTCATCGCATAACGGGGTGTGGTAGATGCCCTGGTTGATGAAGTCGAGAGACGTGCCGCTGTAGAAACCGTCGGCCTTCGTGATGAGGTGACCAAGGGCATTCTTGAACTGAGAGTTGGTGGTGACATAGCCGTTCATGCTACCTGAGTTCTCCATGTATATCTTCACCACGGGCTTAGCGGTCTTCACCGTCACCGTGTCGGCGGGCAGGAAGTGCTCAGTACTCTCGCCTTCATGTTGCCTTCCTTTTCCCACGAACAAAACAATTGCCACGAGCAGGGCCACGAGCAGTAGCGCCAACAGCTTTCTTGTCATATCACAGTAGTCTTTTTTCGAAAAAATGATGCGGCAAAGGCCTACATCGGTGCAAAGTTACGAATTATTCGCCAAAAGACATTATCTTTTCACTTTTTTTTATATTGACCGCCGATGGTGTAACCATTCAGCGAATCTACTAATAAAGTAATGTTCGTCGGGATTTGCAATCCCGACGCATTGAATATCAGGATTTGCAATCCGAAAATCGCATTAGAAATGCTTATACTCCCCCAAAAAATCTCCCAAACTCCCCAAAAAAGTTTCGATTTTGGCTGTCGAGAGCAATTGTTTTGTGCCAGCGTACTATTGTCTAAACTCCCAAACTCCTAAACTCCCAAACTCCCCCCAAAAAAGATTAGATCTTTTCTTTCGAGAGCAATTGTTTTGTGCCAGCGAACTAATGTCTAAACTCCCAAACTCCTAAACTCCCAAACTCCCCCCAAAAATACCGTTTCCCCACAAAGCATACGTCTAAACTCCCAAACTCCTAAACTCCTAAACTCCCCCAAAAAAAAATCCGTGTCCCCACAAAGCATACGTCTAAACTCCCAAACTCCCAAACTCCCAAACTCCCAAGAAAAGAATCACACATTCATGGCCCCACAATGTGGGCAGCGCCCTTTTCTCTTCATCTGCTTGCCGCAGTTGCCGCATAGGTAATTGCTGCGAGTATGGGTGAGATAGCGCCACACGGCGAAGACGATGTAGGCCAACAACAACAGATAGCCCACATTGTGTAACGTTGTGATGGTGAAGATGATATAGTTGACGGCGCAGACGCCAGCCAGACCAAGGAGGTAGCGGGCGGCATCGCGCACGGCGAGATGACGTAGCACATCGTCGACGGCGGCGATGCCTACGATGAGTATCGCCCATACCGATGCGAGGAAGAGGCACAGAAGGCCATGCTGGGAGAAGGGGTTGAGCGAGGGATGGAAATAGAACTCACGCCACTGGTCGGGCGCGAAGCGCTGGATGCTGGAGTACAGGGTGGCGGAGGCAGCGACAGTGACGGTGAGCAAGGTGGGATAGAACGTGGCGATGTCGCGGAAGTGAACGATATAGGCGTTCTTGCGGTTGAGGCGTGGCATGCCATAGCCCACAGCGACAAGAACGAAGACAAGGAGGAAGATGAGAAGATGCTCGTCGGAGAAAAAGGAGATGAACTGCGACACGGGGTCGTCGGGTTCCACGGCCTTGAGCATGTCACTCTCATGAAGCCATCCGAAACTGCCCTGCTCATGGGCCAACTGCACCCAGACCGAATCGATGGAGTCCTGTGGCAGGAAACGGATGTCGGCCACGACAAGGCGCTCGTCGTGCTTCACCGTGAATGAGTCGGTGGGGAGGTTGCTCACGGCCTCCTCGGGCATCTGCTGCGTGAGAACAAGCGAATCGGCGCTCACCACGAAATTGTAGTTGATGGAATAGTGGTGGGTGCGGGCAAATCTGATGGAGTCGATTTGGTCGTCGGTAAGGGCAACCCTCGCCGCTGGTATGGTGGACGTGGGACGTGGGTAGCAGCCTGCTAGTGCTGCCACGGCTGCTATCATCAGCAAAAAGACCTTAATCTGCTGCATAGACATTCATTTGACATTTCTGGCAGTCGAAATGCAGACGGAAACGCCTGCGGTCGGGCAGTTCGAGATAGAGTGGCTCTTTCCATGCGGCGCGGCGGTGTGTCTGCCGTGGGCAAGCACCGAGGATGCGCCGCACACAGTGACGGCACTGCATGAGCAGGGGCGGCTGGGTGCCGGCGGTAGGACGTGGGCTTGATTCGAAGGCATCGCCTCGCGGCACCAGTCCTATATGGTCGTAGAAACGCCGTGCCTCGCTGTTGGCGATGTTGTAGAGGTAGGGATAGGTGGCATATTCACTGGGCATCACCGGCGGCCGTGGGGCGGCGGCGTTTGGGGCTGCTGGTGGCATAGGGCGGTCGACGGCCTGCTGGGAGAGCTGGTCGTCCATCATGGCAACCATCCTACGGCGCAGGTCGGCGAGCACGCTCGATGGGACGAACAGCCGTTGTGCCGCATCGCTGACTTCTATTTCTCCCGCCATATAGACGGTGCCTCCCAGCCGGGACAGTTGCTGCCTCATGTTCTCCCCCTGTGGCTGCCGCGCCTCCTGTTGCTCCACCTGCTGTGTGAGGCTCACCTCGATGTCGGTGCCTAAGGCATGAGCGGTGAGGTGCAGCAGTCCGCTTGAATGGTCGAGGCGCATGTCGAGGGGGATGCGGCGTGTCGCACTCTGGCGTGCCAGCTCTTTGTCGAACACGGCGTCGGCATTGCGGTACAGCACCATGCCCGGCTTCAGCTGGGGAAGCATGTGCTGAGGATAGATGCGGTTGCCCTCGACGCGGTTGACGCGGAAACCACGCAGTTCGTGCTGGCTGTCGAAGAAGCAGAGGCCATCGCCATTGGCAAACGACGACAGACCGGCGACATTGAATGAGTCGCGCCTCACTTCCTTCACTTTCCCCACCATCTCTCCCAGTGCCTTCGGGGTGTCGGGAGAAGCGATGTCGCTCTCCTTGCCGTCGATGAAGTAGGGGGTGAAACCGCGGTTGAAGGTCTTCTTCAGGTTGGGCGTGAAGGTGTACGCCACTCGGCCGAGGGAAGCACGCCGCCAGCGTCCTGACGAGGAGGCCACGAGGCGGTCGAGCTCAACGCTGTAGGCGGCCACCACATTCTTGACATAGGAGACATCCTTCAGACGGCCCTCAATCTTGAACGACGTGACACCGGCATCTGCCATCATGCCGAGATGGTGGATGCGGCACATGTCGCGGAGAGAGAGCCAATGGCGGGGACGGTCGATGGGCTGGCGGTTGGCATCGGTAAGGGTGAATTTCAACCGGCAGAACTGGGCGCACTCGCCCCTGTTGGCACTCCTGCCAAAACAGTATTGCGAGGCATAGCACACACCAGAGTAGCTCACGCAAAGGGCACCGTGAACGAAGGCCTCCAATTCCACACCGGGCACTCGTTCGTGGATGTCGGCGATGGCCTCGGCCGACAGTTCACGGGCGAGCACCACGCGTGAGAAACCTTGGTCACGAAGCCATGCCACACGCTCGGCGGTGCGGTTGTCGGTCTGGGTGCTGGCATGAACCTGCATCCTGCTGCCCGCTTGCTCGGCCACCTGGCGGGCCATGGCGGCCACGGCCATGTCCTGCACGAGCAGCGCGTCGACACCCGCCTTGCACAAGTCGGCCACAAGGCTCCTCACGGTGTCGAGCTCATGGTCGAAGACGATGGTGTTGACCGTGACATAGACCTTGGCGAGGAAACGGTGGGCATAGTGGCACAGATGGCGGATGTCGTCGAGGCTGTTGCCGGCGGCGGCGCGGGCACCGAACTGGGGAGCACCGATGTATACGGCATCGGCGCCATGGTCGATGGCTGCCAAGCCGCACTCCAGGTCGCGTGCCGGGGCGAGCAGTTCGAGCGGTGACGCGCTATCTGATGTCATTGATGTTGTAGGGTGTGGCCTGATAGACGTAGTAGTTGATCCAGTTGTTGTAGAACAGGTTGGCATGCGCACGCCATTTCACCACCGGAGGATTGTCGGGGTTGTCGTCGCGGTAGTAGTTGAGGGGCATCTCGACATCGTCGCGGATATCCTTGTCGCGGCGGTATTCGTTGTCGAGTGTCTCAGGGGCGTATTCTAGGTGGCCGGTGATGAAGAATTCTCGCCCTTCCCTGGCCATGACGATGCTTACTCCGCACTCGGGCGACTCGGCGATAATCTGAAGCCGAGGGTCGCGCTCAATGTCAGAACGGCGTACCTCGGAATGGCGGCTGTGGGGCATGTAGAACTCATCGTCGAAACCACGGAAGATGGGAAGACGCTTGTCGAGCAGGGTCTGCTTGAACACACCGAACATCTTCTTCTCAAGGGGATATTTCGGGATGCCGTAATAGTGGTAGAGGCCTGCCTGGGCCGCCCAGCAGATGTATAGCGTGCTGGTGACGTTGGTACGCGCCCAGTCGAGAATCTCGGTGATTTCCTGCCAGTATCGCACATCGCCGAAACCCAACTGCTCCACCGGGGCTCCTGTGATAATCATACCGTCGAACTTCTGCTTCCTGAGAATGTCGAAATCCTTGTAGAACATCATCATGTGCTCGATGGGGGTGTTCTTCGGAGTGTGGCTCTTCAGCTTCATGAAGCACACCTCGAGCTGGAGGGGGGTGTTCGACAGCAACCTCACCAAGTCGGTCTCTGTGGTGATTTTGAGCGGCATGAGGTTGAGGATGACGATACGCAGGGGGCGTATGTCCTGGGTGTGGGCGCGTGTGTCGTCCATCACGAAAATGTTCTCCTGCTTGAGCAGTTCGATGGCCGGCAGACGGTCGGGGATACGGAGGGGCATGTTGGGTTCTTGGGAATAAGTGATTGAAAATGATGGGGTTTACCAGAGACTCAGACGCTGCTCTTTCGGAACAAACATCTTGTCGGTGGGCTGGATGCCGAAGGCATCATACCACATGTCGATGTGGGGAAGGGCGCCATTGACCCTGAATTTGCCGAGGGAGTGCGGGTCGCTCTTCGTACGGCTCCTGATTTCTGCCTCGGTGATGTTGTTGGCCCATACACCGGAGTAGGCGAGGAAGAAACGCTGCTCGGGGGTGAAACCGTCGAGGGTGCCAAGAGGATTCTCTGCCATGGCGTTCTTCAGCGCATAGAAGGCCACCTGAAGACCGCCGTGGTCGGCGAGGTTCTCACCGAGGGTCAGCTTGCCGTTGGCATTCAGGTCGGGGAGCACCTTGATGGCTGAGAAGAAGTCGGCGTATTTGTCGGCACGCTCGGCAAACATCTTGCCGTCGCTCTCTGTCCACCAGTCGGTCATGTTGCCGTTTTTGTCGTAATGCCGTCCCTGGTCATCGAAACCGTGGGTCATCTCATGGCCGATGACCACGCCGATGGCTCCGTAGTTGAAGGCATCGTCGGCGGTCATGTCGAAGAAGGGCACCTGGAGAATGCCGGCAGGGAAGCAAATCTCATTCGTCGTCGGGTTGTAGTAGGCATTGACGGTCTGAGGGGTCATGTGCCACTCGTCCCTGTCGACGGGCTTGCCTACCTTGCGGCTGATATTGTCGTTGTGGTGGAACCTCTGGCATTCGAGGACATTCTCGCAGAACGATTTGGAGGGGTCGACATTCATGCCGCTGACATCACGCCACTTGTCGGGGTAGCCCACCTTGACATAGAAGGCGTTGAGCTTGTCGAGGGCGTTGCGCTTCGTGGCGTCGTCCATCCAGTCCTGGGCCTGAATGCGCTCAGCAAGGGCCACCTGAAGGTTCTTCACCAACTTCTCCATACGCTCCTTGGATGCGGCGGGGAAATAGCGCTCCACGTAAATCTTGCCCAACTGCTCGCCGAGCATACCCTGAACCAGGTTCGTGGCACGCTTCCACCGGGGGTGGTTCTCCTTGCGACCTGTCATGGTCTTTCCGAAGAAGTCGAAATGCTCGGCTTCCACATCGTCGCTCAGCAGGTTCGCACATGAGTTGATGACGTCCCACTCCATATACGACTTCATCTGCCCGAGGGTGATGTCCGACATCATGGCATCGGCGCCGTCGAGGAACTCTGGCTGACCGACGACCATTTCGCGTATATGCTCCTCGGCGATGCCGTCGGCCTTCATCCACTCACTGAGGGCAAGGTGTGGATAGCGGCCCTCGAAGTCGCTGAGGTTCATCTTGTTGTAATTGGCCTCCACATCACGAAGCTCGGTGCGGGAGCGTGACACCTTGGCGAGGCGTGTCTCCACACTGAGCACATCGTTCATCTTGAGAAGCGACACTTTCTTGCTGAAACCGAAAAGGCGGAACATGTTGACAATGTGCTGTTTGTAGGCCTCCCTGATTTTCGTGGTTGCCTCGTCGTTGTCCAGGTAATATTCCTTTTGGCCAAGTGTCAGTCCACCCTGGTTGACGTTGAGGATGTTGACCTTGGCGTTCTTCTCGTCGGCACCCCAATAGAGGCTGTAGGGCCGTCCGATGCCGAAGAACACATATTTGTATTGGAGTTGCTGAAGGGCGTATTTCGTCTTGCAGCCCTCTATCATCTTGATATAGGGCATGGCGGGCTTGACACCCTCATTGTTGCGCCTCACGGAGTCCATCGCGAGTTTGTAGAAGTCGCTGAGCTTCTGCTCAACGGAGCCTTTGGCATACTGGTTGGTGAGGAGTTCCTTCAGGATGCCGTTGATGCGCTCGTTGTTGTCTTGCTGCAGCTTGTCGAAACTTCCGTAGCGGGAATAGGCTGCGGGAAGGGGATTGTTCTTCATCCATCCACCACAAGCAAACTGATAGAAGTCTTCACCTGGGGCACAGGTGCGGTCGAGATTGGTGAGTGGTATGCCTGACTTGAGGCTGCCCTGAGCGGAGGCCGACAGCGTGCCGGCGGCAAGGGCGATGACTGAGATGATGGTTCTGATTTTCATTGTTCCTTTATTTAGAGTGTTTCTTGTCGTTCGTTCATTCGTTTTGAAGTTCCTCGAGAAGTGATGCTGCCTCCTCCCATCGGGCGATTTCGTCGTCGAGTGCTTTCTTCGTGCTCGTGTACTCGGTGACAAGGGTCATGTCCGAGGCACCCTCGGGAGTGCAGAGGATGCTGTCGAGCTCGCTGATGCGTTGCTCAAGCTCCTCGATGCGCTTCTCGCATAACTTGACGTCTTTCTCGGCTTTGCGGATGCGCTTCTGCTGCTCGCGACGCTCGGCGTAGTTCTGCTTGGCGGCGGAGGGCTCAGGCGGCGTTTCCACGGGCTGTGGCACGGGCGACGAGGTGCCGAGCTGGTTGAGGGATTCGATATTGCGGTTCCTCAGGAAGTCGTAGATGCCTCCAAGGTGCTCCCTTACTTTACCGCCGCCGAACTCGTAGACTTTCGTGACGAGGCCATCGAGAAACTCCCTGTCGTGCGACACGATGATGGCGGTGCCGTCAAAGGCACGGATGGCCTCTTTGAGCACATCCTTCGAAGGCATGTCGAGATGGTTGGTAGGCTCGTCGAGGATGAGCAGGTTGACGGGCTCGAGGAGCAGGCGGATGATGGCAAGACGGCTGCGCTCACCACCGCTGAGCACGCTGACGCGCTTCTCGGAGTTCTCACCGCCGAACATGAATGCGCCGAGGATGTCGTTGATGCGAAGACGTACATCGCCCTTCGCCACATAGTCGATGGTGTCGTAGACGGTCTTCGTGCCGTCGAGCAGCTGCGCTTGGTTCTGTGCAAAATAGCCTATCTGCACGTTGTGCCCCACTTTCAGCTCACCCGTGAAGGGAATCTCGCCCATGATGCACTTGACGAGGGTTGATTTCCCTTCGCCGTTTTTACCCACGAAGGCCACTTTCTCGCCACGGCGGATGGTGAGCGTCACGTCGGAGAAGACGGTATGTTGACCGTAAGCCTTGCCCACACCGTCGCAGATGATGGGGAAGTCGCCGCTGCGAAGGCAGGGGGGAAACTTCAGCCTCATGGCTGAGTTGTCGACCTCATCGACCTCGATGGGAACAATCTTGGCAAGCTGCTTGATGCGGCTCTGCACCTGGACGGCCTTGGTGGGCTTGTATCTGAAGCGCTCGATGAACTCCTTGATGTCGGCTATCTCGCGCTGCTGGTTCTCGTAGGCACGCAACTGCTGCTCGCGGCGCTCGGCACGGAGGACGACGTACTGGTCGTAGCGCACCTTGTAGTCGATAATCTGCCCGCAGGTGATTTCAAGCGTGCGGGTGGTGACATTGTTGATGAATGCCCTGTCGTGGCTCACCAGCACCACAGCACTCGGAGAGGTGGCAAGAAATTGCTCGAGCCACTGGATGCTCTCGATGTCGAGGTGGTTGGTGGGCTCGTCGAGCAACAGCACGTCGGGCTGCTGAAGCAGAATCTTTGCCAGCTCGATACGCATGCGCCAACCACCGCTGAACTCTGCAGTGGGGCGGTCCAGGTCCGACCTGACAAATCCTAATCCGGTGAGCGTACGCTCCAAGTCGGCCTCGTAGTGGTCGGCACCCATCATCTGATAACGGTCGTGGTCCTGGGTGAAACGTGCCACAAGGGCATTGTAACTCTCGCTGTCGTAGTCGGTGCGCTCACCCAACTGGCGCTCCATCTCGTCGAGACGCTCCTTCAGGCGGACACGGCTGCTGAATGCCTTCCGCGTTTCCTCGCGCACAGTGGTGTCATCTTGAAGCACCATCACCTGGGGCAGATAGCCGATGGTGGTGTCGTTAGGAATGGAAACATGGCCAGAGGTGGGCTGCTGACGGCCACAGAGTATCTTGAGAAGGGTGGTCTTGCCGGCACCGTTTTTGCCCACGAGCGCTATGCGGTCGCGGTCGTTGATTACAAAACTGGCGTCGTGGAAGAGCGGCTTCACGCCGAACTCCACCCTGAGGGATTCTACGGAAATCATCGCTTTAATTAGGCTGTCTTGACAGTAACATCATGCAAAAATACCCAAAATCGGGGAAAAGACAAAACATTTCATTCGTTTTTTATGCAAAAAGACTGCGACAGCTCTTTTACGCTCTTTTTCTCTTCCTTTTTCTCTACAGTTTTTCCTCTGTCCTCTCTGTCTCCCTCAGAAAATTGGAAAAACCTCTGTGTTTCTCTGTGTCTCCGTGCCTCTGTGTTGAATCTCTAAATCTCCCAACCTTTCTTTGAACCTTCAATCCTTTCAAATCTTTCAACCCTTTGAATTCCTCAGTCCTCTCTGTCCCCTCTGTCTACCTCAGAAAACTGTGTTTCTCTGTGTCTCCGTGCCTCTGTGTTGAATCTCTAAATCTCCCAACCTTTCTTTGAACCTTCAATCCTTTCAAATCTTTCCAATCTTTCAAACCTTTGAATTCCTCTGTCTATCTCTGTCACCTCTGTCTACCTCCACCTCCAATATTGTTAATATTTCAATAAAACCTCAAGTTCCATGGTTAAAATTATCTAATGTCGCCCAACTAATGCAGCTTTTATTTGTCTTTTTCAACAATGCGGCTTATATTTGCAGCATCTTTCAAGAGAAAAAGGTCAAAATAAGTAACACATTAACTTCAACAATTATGAAAAATAAGATTTTTATGTTTTCGCTTGTTGCCGCTGCAGTGCTCATGAGCAGTTGCGCCAGCAAGAAAGATTTGCTCAATTGCCAAAGTGAGAACAGAAGCCTGATGAGCAATTATCAGGACGCAAAGGAACAGCTTGCTGCCAGCACAGCACGCGTGCAGAGCCTTGAGGAGCAGCTCGCACAGGCTAAGAGAGACTATGCCAAACTGCAGAGGTCGCTCGACAAGAGCCTTACCAACGTCAGCCAAACCAATGTGAGCATCGAAAAACTGGTCGACCAAATCAACGAGTCCAACCAGTATATCCGCCATCTCGTGGAGGTGAAGTCGAAGAGCGACTCGCTCAATATGGTGCTTACCAACAACCTCACACGCTCGCTCAGCAAAGAGGAGATGAAGGAGGTCGATGTACAGGTGCTCAAGGGCGTCGTCTACATTTCGCTGGCCGACAATATGCTCTACAAGAGCGGAAGCTATGAAATCAACAGCCGTGCTCGAGAGACTCTTAGCAAAATCGCAAAAATCATCGTCGATTACAGCGACTATGATGTGCTCGTAGAGGGTAATACCGACAACGTGCCCATCACACGAGAGAATATCCGCAACAACTGGGACCTCAGCTGTCTCCGTGCATCGAGCGTCGTGCAGTATCTGCAAAACAATTTCGGAGTGGACCCCAAACGACTCACCGCAGGTGGACGGGGAGAGTACAATCCTCTTACCACCAATGACACCGAGGTGGGCAAGCAGCGCAACCGCCGCACACAAATCATCATCACTCCGAAGCTCGACCAGTTCATGGAACTGATCGACCAGGCACCGGAAAACGAGTAAGAGCCGTTCGTAATTAGTCGCGATTTTCTAAGGCCTATCGTCTTTCGTCACCGATGGCCGATCTCGGCCGTCGGAAGTCAAAAGCCTAGCGCCTAGCGCCTAGCGTCTAAAGCCTAGCGCCTAGCGTCTAAAGTCTAGCGCCTAGCGTCTAAAGTCTAGCGCCTAGCGTCTAAAGTCTAGCGCCTAGCGTCTAAAGTCTAGCGTCTAGCGTCTAAAGTCTAGCGTCTAAAGTCTAGCGTCTAAAGCCTACCGTTCACTGTTCACCGTCCTCACGCGTCCATCGGCGCCGAGGACGGTGAATTCGTGTTGGTGTCCTTTGATGAAGGGGTAGGAGAGGAACTGCGTGAATGTACGCACCCCTTTCCCATCGATGGACAGGATGACGTCGCCCTGACGGAAACCATTCTTGTAATGCTTGCTGCCCTCCCAGATGACACCCACCATTGGCCTGCCTTTGTCGGGGACAAAAGCGATGTCCATCTGCTCGTTGCTCACCATGCACGCTTCTCTGCCATCGTAGGGCTGGAAAATGAGCTCCTTCCGACGAGGATTCATAATCACACTGCCGTAGTTGAGTATGTCGGCACCGATGCGGCTGCTTCCACGGGTCGTCGTCGTATGGTAGTCGCGGAAACCAAAACCGCCCCAGTTCAACTCGTCAAGCCACAGAAAAGCCATCTCCCCGGAGCGCTCCGCACCAAAGCTGCCTATGGCAAGGCTGCCATAGCTCAGACCCTCCACCTGTGAGGAGAAGTCGGGAGACTTCTGCATGATTTTCTTCCTGCTCTCGTCCGACATCACATAGAGACGCTGGCTGCCAGTGTCGAAACGTACCTCATCGGTGCTGCCGGGGTAGGGCGACACATTAATCATCGGAACCCAGCGGGGAAGACGGTAGCGCACAGCATAGCCACCCTCACCATCGAAATAGCGGTTGTTGTCGGTCACCACCATCACACCGTGAGCCACGTCGAGCTTCACTGTCAGACCTTTGTTCACCAGGTCAAAACCCAGTACGGCATCGTAACCCGTGTGGCGGATGTGGCTGTCGAGAAGCGAACCAGCATAGCCGCGGATGGTCAGACGACCGATGCGGAACTCGGGATATTCCACCACATCTATCTGGCGAGATATGCCGTTGGCGTCATGGGAGGTAATCTTGCCCAAATTGCGCGTGTAGGGGAAACTGCCGTCGGCATACACGATGCCCTGGCTTGAACCCGTATCAAGACAGAAACGGTAGTCGCCTCTATACGTGTGTGCTGTCACGAAAATATGGTTGTTCTCAAATTCGATGGGGATGCTGTCCACAAAGTTGTGGGCAGACACTGTCCAACGGGTGTTGTAACTGTAGCGCTGGGCAGATACGGGACTGGTCATTATTATATATAAGGTTAATATGACCAGGCTAAGGAGTTGATGGCGTGCTTTCATGTGGGAAAAGATATTTTTGCAAAGATAACTTTTTATTTTGGAATATCGTCTTCCGCACCCCTTTTTTTTGCTTTGCAAGAAGAATAATTGGCAAAAATACACTCATTTTGTCAATAAACTCGAAAACTTTCATGTTTTTCGGCATTTTTTCGCCGAAAAATTTGGTGGGAAGTGAAAACCTCACTACCTTTGCATCCGCTTTCGGCAAAAAACCGGGGGCACGCAAAGAAAAGCGTTCTTTGAAAGGTTTACATAAAGACAGAGAAG